>NZ_CP113946.1:1352532-1690665 GCF_029392875.1 Lactobacillus sp. ESL0677
TAACCCCCACAATAATTCCCGCAAACGCACTGCTAGCACCGAGACTCTTAGCATAACCATTAATTAACGGGTTAACAAACATCGTACTAAACATGAAGAAGAACGATGCTGCCATTACCAATATTACATCTTTAGTATAAATCGATTTATGCTGTGTCACTTTTTACCTCACAAAATTAATCAATAGTACAATTTTACCACTTACGCCAAATTAAATTAATGGCTCTATTCCTTTATTTTTGCATTAATAAAAAAACAGAACCTCTTGAAGTTAATCAAGCAGTTCTGTTTAATAAATTAATCTTTTAATTAGTAACCCATGTACTTATTTCTTTCCCAGTCAGAAACAGTCTGCGTATATTGTGACCATTCCAATTCCTTAGAAGAAATAAAACTGTGTGCCAGGTGCTCACCCAAGGCATCTTGAATCAACTTGTCAGCCTTGAATGCCTTAATGGCACTGTGCAAAGTTGCTGGCAATGGTTTAATGCCCAATTCTTCGCGTTTTTCTTCGCTCATTTCAAATACATTAGAAGTAATTGGGGCCATTGGCATTTCTGCTTTCTTAATCCCATCAAGTCCAGCAGCTAGACAAGCTGCAAGCAGAAGATATGGGTTAGCAGTTGGATCAGCAGAACGCATTTCCAAACGCGTGTTGATTTCTTCAGCTGAAGGAATCCGCACCATTGGTGAGCGGTTCTTTGAAGCCCAAGAAATATAAACTGGTGCTTCAAAGCCTGGAATCAATCGCTTGTATGAGTTAACAGTTGGGTTGCCAACTGCGGTAATTGCACGAGCATGTGTCAAGATACCATTTAAGAAGTAAAGTGCGGTATTTGATAAGTGGAACTTATTGTTCTTGTCATAAAAGGCATTCTTACCATCTTTGAACAGGGACATGTTAGTGTGCATCCCGTTACCAGCTTGACCTTGAAGCGGCTTAGCCATAAATGTCGCAAATAAATTGTGCTTTTTAGCAACTTCACGAACAACCATCTTAAAGGTTTGAACACGGTCAGCAGTTGTTAATGCATCATCGAATCTGAAATCGATTTCTTGTTGACCATCACCAACTTCATGGTGAGCAGCTTCAACTTCAAAACCGATGCTTTCGAGAGTTTCAACAATATCACGACGGCAACTAGCACTTTCATCGTTTGAAGTCATGTCAAAGTATGAAGCGTGGTCTGGCACCTGAGTAGTCCAATTGCCACGCTCATCTAACTTCAACAAGTGAAATTCAGCTTCAAAACCAATATCAAAATCAGAAAAGCCCATCGTCCGCATCTGGTCAACCACACGCTTTAAGTTGTTCCGTGGATCACCAGAAAATGGCTTACCATCAGTTGTATGAACTGAACAAATCAGCCGACCAATCTTACCACCTTGACGGTCAGTCCACGGCAATACTGCCCAGGTTGAGAAATCTGGGTATAAAACCATGTCGCTTTCTTCCAAACGAACAAAACCGTCGATTGAAGACCCGTCAAAACGGATGTCATTACTCAAAACTTTTTCAAGTTGGCTATTTGGCACCTCAACGGCCTTCAAAGTACCGTTGATGTCCGTAAATGCTAATCTTAAAAAGCGAACGTCATTATCAGCAACGCTCTGTCTAATATCATCTGCTGTAATTGTTTTTGCCATTTTTTCACCTAATAAAAAATCATACAGTAATTGGTCTGGTCCTAGCAAGATTTCCTCGTTCTGCTCTAAACCTGACTAACACAATAGCAAACTCTTGTCTTAAAGTCAAAGTGGTCTAGTAGTTTTGAACCAACCTTTAACATTTTTTTAATTATTTTAAGAATTACTTGCGAAAAAACAATTCGTTAACTGCATTTGTGATTGCGATTTTGACATGTGCGTAAGTTAACCCGCCTTGCATGTAAATAGCATAAGGCGGCCGAATTGGACCATCACCAGAAAATTCAATACTTGCACCCTCAATAAAGGAGCCATCAGCCATGATTACTTTGTCTTCATAACCTGTATCATTGCTTGGAATCGGGTCGACAAAGGAATTAACCGGTGAATTTTCTTGCAGAGCTTTAGCAAAGCGAATCATTTTATCTTGATCGTGAAAAATTACGGTCTGAATCAAGTCAGTTCTATCTTCGTTCCACTTTGGCGTTACTTCCTCACCCATCTTTTCCAAAATGGCTGAAGAATAAATTGCACCTTTAATTGCATTCCCCGTTGTGTTTGGCGCAATAAAGAGACCTTCGAAGTAATCCATGTTGTTATTTAAGCTGGCACCTTCCTCGCGGCCAATACCACCAGCAGTCAAGCGCGCCGCAGTATTTTCGATTAGTTCGTGCTTGCCCACAACATAACCACCAATTTTGGCTAAGCCACCGCCGGCATTTTTAATTAATGAGCCAGCCATCAAGTCAGCGCCATATTCGGTTGGCTCGTGCTTTTCGGAAAACTCGCCATAACAATTATCAATCATAATGATACTCTTAGGACTAACCTCGCGAATCATTGCAATCATCGGCTTAATCTTGGCAACGGTGAAACTTTGCCGCGTGTCGTAGCCGCGTGAACGTTGAATAACAACCATCTTCGGTTGGTGCTTGCTCAGCAATTTACGCGCAGCATCGTAATCTACCTCGCCATCTTTTAAGTCAACGTGTGAGAATTTAACACCGTATGATTGCAAGCTGCCGCGCCCATCACCCGCAACACCAATTACTTGTTGCAGGGTGTCATAAGGCATTCCCGTTAAATAGGTTAATTCATCGCCTGGTAGCAAATTCCCCGCCATTGCTGTGGCAATCGTATGTGTGCCAGACACAAATTGTGAACGCACAAGCGCATCTTCAGTATGAAAAATCTGCGCGTAAATACGGTCTAACTTATCACGCCCCGAATCATCTGAGCCATAACCAGTGGTCCCAAGCAAATCTGCTTCTGCTACTGCCTTGTCCTTAAATGCTTGCAGCACTTTGTTCTGATTATACAAAATATTATCATCAATTTTCGCAAGCTGTGGCGCAATTTGGGTGTCTACTTCCTTAACAATTTCTTGTAATTTTTCTGGCCAATTATTCATGAAGCCATTCCTCAACTTTCTCTTCTATTTCTATAATACAATTTTGGTCATTCAACGGGTCAAACCAGTGACATGGCAATTGATGACGAAAATACGTCAATTGCCGCTTCGCATACCGCCGCGAAGCTGTCTTTAGCTGCTCAACACAATCGGGCAGGCTTTGTTCTCCCTTAAAGTATGGGAAGAACTCTTTATAGCCAATTGCCTGCAAGATTTGGTGTTCGCGTTCGCGATTTTGGTAAACAAATTCGGCTTCCTTAAGCATCCCCTGAGTCATCATCTGGTCAACTCGCAAATTAATTCGGCGGTAAATTGCCTCTCGCTCAGAATTTAAACCAATAATCAAATAATCATAGCGTGGTTCAATTTTAGATTGCTGCTGGGAAAACTTTTGCCCAGTCCGCTCAATTACAGTCAGCGCTCGTAAGGTGCGCCGAGAATTAGCCACGGGTATTTTACGAGCGGCATCTGCATCACGCTTATTCAACTCTTGCCACAAAGACTCCGACCCTTTTTTGTCTAAAAAATCTTGCCACTTAGCGGCAATCGCTGTCTCATGCTCATCTTTTTCACCCAGTTGCATCTGGTTAAGCAGGGCATTAACATAAAAGCCGGTCCCACCAACTAATAGTGGTAACTTGCCCTTAGCCGCAATCTTATTAATTGCTGATTGGGCTTGTGTGACAAAATCCTTAACTGAATATTGTTCAAAGACCGATTGCGTATCAACTAAATAATGCTTAACTTGAGCTTGCTCTTGCGGCGTTGCCTTTGCCGTTCCAATTGCTACTTCGCGATAGACCTGCATTGAATCGCCAGAAACAATTTCACCATTCAAGTTTTGGGCTAATTTGATAGCTAAGCCAGTCTTCCCGATCGCTGTCGGTCCTACAATTGCTAGTACTTTTTGCATCTCGAATATCCTTTTTCGGTATAAAAGCAAAAAACACGTTTGCGCGAATGCTCCAAACATGTTCTTCTAATTAATATTTAGATGTTTTTGTGCGACCATTCCACTCATCAAAACCATTTTTGAGCCATTTAATCGAAGTAAAGTGCTTTTTTTGCAAAAATCTGGCAGCTCTTAAAGTTACGATTAATGAGTCAGAGTACAAATATACCGGTAAATCAGTTCTAAGTTCACCGTATTGGTATTTCAGGGTAGTATAAGGCAAGTTGCGTGCACCATCGATATGCTTTCTCTTAAATGGCGCTTTTTCACGTAAATCAACGATTTGCGCCTTTCTCATTCCCTGATTAAATTCTTCGTTAGTTAAATCACCGCTACCAAGACGCTTAGTCTGGAACTTATTCCAAAGCCAAACTGCAACAAAAGCCAGAATGATAGCTACTAATACAACATCCAAAATAATTAAAAAAGTTGACATCGGTTAAACTCTTTTCTAAATAAACTTATAAGAATAATTTTACTACTAAATTATTCTAGCTTCTATGCTTTTCTTTTTCTTTGCGTTCTTCATACTCATGTTCACGCCGCAAAATCATCTTTGCAACCAGATAATCATGCTTGTCAATTAGGCGCGAACGGTTAATATTGTCAAGTTCAAGGGCCATCAGCTCAATGTCCCAAATGCGCTTACCAACGTGCACCAAGACACCATATTTTTCAAGGAGCTGCTGAACATCATACAAGGTCTTCATTAGAATCTAATAACCATACCCATTCTAACAGTAGCAACTAAATAGACAATCAGAACGCAAAGAGCAACTATCCGCCACTTTGTAGAATATTTTTGTAAAGCGCGGTCACCTAAAATAATTGCTAACAAAAGTCCTGTGATTAAACCACCAATATGACCCTGAATGTCAATATTAGTATCAAATAGGTCAAGAACAATATTGATTACGGCGAGCCAAAGTGCCTGTTTGCCCAAATAAACAAGAACTGGATTATCGCGATTACGCAAACCAATTGCCGTCATTGCACCCATTAGACCAAAAAGTGCGGTCGAAGCACCGGCACTAATTGCTTGGTCACTGCCAAGAGCTAAACTCAACAAATTGCCGCCAATCCCTGATAACAAATAAACTGCTAAAAAGCGCCAATGACCTAAAATTTGCTCCATATAAACACCGAGGTAATAAATCATCACGGCGTTTGAAACAATATGCATGATTCCCATATGCAAGAATTGCGCCGTAAACAGGCGCCACCATTGACCACCTGCGACTACAGCATAGTTGCTCATTGCGCCCATTTTTATTAAAACAGCGGTATTCTGTGAGCCACCCAAGGCGGTTTCCATTAAAAAGACCACAAACAAAACAATTAAAATGATCCACGTCATATAACTATCTTTAAAACTTTGCTTTTGCATAATTGCCTCGCTAATTTATCAGACCAGATTGGAAGTAATCAGCGTTTGGATTGGAATATCCGTCTGCTCAACATTCCACTCAGTCGTATTAAAAATCATTTGTGAATTTGCTAGAGCAACAGTTTTAGCCTGCTTATGCTTTGCTAGAAAGCGATCATAATAACCGCCACCAAAGCCAAGTCGCTGGTGCGTATCTTCAGCAAATGCAAGTCCAGGAACAATAATCAAATCCAAATCATTGTTGATCTTGGCACTTGGATCATTAACTTCCATCACGCCAAACTTAGACGCAGTCAGCTTAGTCATATAACTATAATACAGAAAATCTTGTGAATGTTCTGGATTATTATTGGCTTTAGCCAAGTAGACATCTTTACCCTGATCCCAGAGTAAAGCAATTAGGCGCGAGGTATCAACCTCATAAGCTAATGAGGAAGTCACACCAATTGTTTGGCTACTTTTGAGTCCATCCCAAGCCATTATTTTTTCTAATAGCTGGCGATCCTCCTGCTCTTTTTGTTCAGTTGCCGCAAAATCCTGCAAACGACTTATTTGTTTCTGCCGTAAATCTTTTTTGTTCATCGATTTCTTTCACTACAAAAAATAGCAGGAACACATGCCCCTGCCATATTGTTTATTACTTAGTTTCACGATGAAGAGTTGCGTGTCTTTCAACAGGGCAATACTTCTTCAAACTTAAACGTTCCGGATGCTTACGCTTGTTTTTCTTAGATAAGTAACTTCTATCGCCACATTCGGTGCATTCCAAAATGATGTTATCTGCCATTTCTTTCACCACCTACAATTTATTATTCTGACTGAATTATGATAGCATTTTTTAAAGACTTTTACCAGAGTTATCCTCAAATTTCTAATTTTTATGCAATTTAAAGTAATCTTGGACCATTGCCTTAGCCATTTGCAAGGTGTAAGAACCTTCCAAATCTGGGTCTAATCCCGGAAAGACAACCGCAACTGCTAATTTAGGATTATTCGACGGTGCGTAACCAACAAAGGTCGCATTAATTAACTCTGGCGGATTCTTCTGGTTTGGATGATCAGGATCATAATAGAACGTTTGGGCTGTCCCAGATTTACCTGAAATTGACGGCTTAACGTTCTTCAGTTTATGAGCAGTTCCCCATGCATTAGTTCCGTGAACAACGCGCCAAAATCCTTGATGAATGACGCTTAACTCATCGGTTGTCCACGGAATCCGTAACTGCACATTAGGCTTTTTGTTATAATCAATGTAGACTTTTTTACCATTACTTGCCGTTCGACCAACTGATTGAACAACATACGGTTGCAGACGGTAGCCGCCATTAGCAATTGTTGATACATACTGTGCCAATTGAATCGGCGTGTAAGCGTCGTAGTTACCATATGCCAAGTCAAGGACGGACCCGGACAGAATTTGCCCCTGAGCGTTAAACGACTTACCTTGAATTCCTGCGGATTCACCGGGTAAATCAACGCCAGTCTTTTGTCCCAAGCCAAACATGTTAAAATTGCGCCGCAACGTACTAAAAGCATTGTCGGGCATACTAATAAATTGCTTAGGCACATATTTAGCATGCACCCAATTCATTGCTAAGTGCATCATGTAAATGTTACTTGATACTTCCAGAGCTGTTTGCGCGTCAAGCGCACCAAAAGTTCCGACTGGATAAACTGATTTCTTAATCGGAGAACCTGGTAAGTAAATTGGGGTATCAGGCAAAGTATTATTAGTAGGCGTAATTACTTTATTTATCAGGCCGCCACCGACCATTGCTCCTTTGACAACAGACCCCATAACGTAAGTCTGGTTGATTACACCTAAGGCATTGTCAACCGTCTTATTTTTATTAGGATCGCGGCTAATTCCTGCAACAGCAAGCAAAGCACCAGTCTGCGGATTCATCGCCACAGCATATGCCCCGTTAGAATAGTGCGCTGCACCTGACCCAATAGCTGCAGCGTAAGTCTGCTTGAGTGCGTTCTGCACTTCTTTTTGGTATTTAGCATCAAGAGTCAATACCAAACTAGCTCCGGCCTGACCTGAATAAACGGACTTAGTTTGCTCAATATTCCCATCGGACTTAGTCCACACCTTGCTGGTCGACTTAGTTCCTCTTAACAGTGGTTCATACTCTTCTTCTAGATATGATGTTCCAACCCGATCATTACGCGAATAACCATTAGTTAAATAATATTGTAAATTATCGCTCGGCAAACCGGCCTTTTCAGTTGAAACCGAACCAATGATACTTTGAATGGACGACCCATTAGGATATGAACGTTGCCAGTCAGTCCCAATGCCAACTCCCGGTAAACTAGACAGGTGTTCACCGACTTCCGCAATTTCCTTATCAGTTAAGCCCTGATTTTTAATATAAATCGTTGACAGCGTATAAGCACCTGATATTTTGTTATAAATTAAAGCCGCGGTCTTTTCACGCGTCGTTAATTTCACATGCTCTTTACGTACCTGATTATTAATCGCATTATTAATCAATTCTTCGTCTTCGGTATTGCGCACCGCTTTAGGTACCTTAGCTGTTTCCTTAGCACTGTTAGTCTTATTGCCAAGATAATAATCAATTACCTGTTGCTCTGTCGGCTTTTCATCATTAAGTCGGATGTAATAACTTAAAGCATTGGCAATGGAATATACCTGATCGGCAGTAGTTGAAGCACTTTTGGTATAAGTAATAGCATTTTGCGCCTTATTGCCGACTAAGACGCGGCCCTTGCTATCATACATAACTCCGCGCGGCACTTGACTTGATACCACGGCAGAATTAGATTTCTGCACTTCGGCCTTAAAGCGTGAGCCGTAACCTAACTGCAAATATGCTAATTGACCAATCAACGTCGCAAACAAAACAAAAATAATTCCCAAGATAATTTTCATTCTGAGTGGTGTCGATGATTGATTCTTCGCATTAGCAGCTCCGCGATGTTTTTTAGAATATTTCACTTAATTCAAACCTCTCTAAACTAGAGTTATTTTAACAAAAAGCAGACGCCAATTCTATCACTAGACCATAGCTTTGGCAAAATTTTAAAAGATTAACCATGAAATTATCGTCTACTTAACTTCAGGAATTTAGTTATCGCTAACATAATTTTATAATTTGCTTCTGTCTTGTTAATCTTTGTAATAAAATTAAGATTATAAACCAGTCTAAAAAAGGAGAAAATTTTATGACACTCACATATCAAATCGGCGTTGATGCCGGCGGAACACATACCACAGCAATTGCATACGACATGCACGGGCAAGAACTTGAACGTGCTGAAGCTGGAGCTGGGCAAGTTAATACTGACTACGATAACGCCATTATTAATATTAGCAAGGCGATTAATCAGTTACTTAATCAAATCGATGGCGATTGCCAGCGAATCTTGTGTGGCATGGCAGGGTTATCAGTCATCGGTAATGCACCGCAAGTTGCTGCCGCAATCTCTAGTAAGGTTGGCAATTTACCGACCCGCGCAATTACTGATTCCCTTCTTGCCCTGTATAACGGTCTTGAAGGTGCAGATGGCGGCCTTGTAATTGCAGGAACTGGCTCCGTCTTCAATGGCTTGCAAAACGGGCATATCATTACCACTGGTGGCTACGGCGCCACACTAGGTGATGAAGGATCAGGTTATGCAATTGCCTTATCTGCCTTAAAAGCAGCCTTGCTCAGTTGGGACAAACGCGAAGATAATGCCTTGATTACTATGTTTAACCGCATTTTCGAAGTTGATAATATCGTTGACGGAACCGCTAAGTTTTATCAAATGACCAATCCAGAAGTTGCCTCAATGGCTGTCGAAGTTGCCAAACTTGGCGATGAAGGCAATGCTAATGCCATCGCGGTTATTAAGGAGCAGGCTGAATTACTGGCCCGCGATATTATTATCGGCATGGATCGTTATGAAGCTCCTAAGCCAATGAAGGTAGCTTTAACCGGCTCCGTTTTGGCTAATAATGCAATGCTGCGGGGCTTTTTAGAAGACGAGGTACACTCAAAATATCCACAAGCTGAATTTTCAATTTCAAATGGTGAAAATGCCCGCGGCGTTGTCTTTGACAAGAGTAATGATTACCGTCACTTTACAAATTAAATAAATAAATTTTACTCAACAAAAAAGCAGTTCTTACGAACTGCTTTTTTAAGTGCAATTATTCTTCTACCTTGTTAATGACAATTTCAAACTTGCCACCAGGGGTTGAAATAGTTACTTGGTCACCCTTCTTCTTGCCTAAAATGGCTTGAGCGATTGGTGAATCGTTAGAAATCTTACCGTTTAGTGGGTCAGATTCATCACTACCAACAATAGTATATGTTTCTGGATCGTCTTCACCGACTTCGGTATAAGTAACTGTCTTACCAACAGCTACTTCGTCGGGATTAGTAGCATTAGCATCAACAACGTGAGCATACTTCAGCATTTCTTCAACAACGCTAATCCGGTCCTCAAGGTGACTCTGTTCATCCTTAGCAGCATCATACTCGGAGTTTTCGGATAAGTCACCGTATGAGCGGGCAACCTTAATTCGCTCGATTACTTCTGGACGCTTAACAACTTTTAAATTTTTAAGTTCTGCTTCAAGTTTTTCTTTTCCTTCAGCAGTCATTGGATATGATTTTTCAGGCATAAAATGTACTCCTTAAAGTTAAATTTTCTTTGCAATGGTCTATGATATTAATTTCCCAGCACAAAGTCAACCTCTAACGAATTTTTGCGCTAAGTTTATTTTCCAAATCAGCCATAATCGCACCCATTGCCTTAGTGACAATTTCATCGGTCAAAGTATCTTTTTCATTCAAGAATGTTAGGTTGTAAGCCAAGCTCTTCTTATTTTTATCAATATGAGTACCTTGGTAAACGTCAATTACGCGTAAATTGCGCAAGTACTTACCACCATTAGCTTTAATGCTATCCTCAATTTGCTGGTTAGTAACGTCTTCGCCAACCAAAATTGACAGGTCACGCTCAATTGCAGGGAATTTTGGCGCTGGTGTCGAAACTGTCTTCGGCTCAATAATCATCGGAATGATTTCATCCAGATTTAATTCGTAACCGTAAATTTCTGCACCATTAAGCGCCTTATCAGCCATGGTAATGGTGTGAGCAATCATCCCGATTAAACCAACATACTTGCCTTTAATGTAAATTCCAGCAGTTCTAGTTGGGTGCAAGCCCACTACGACTTCTGCCTTGTATTCAACCTCGCTTAAGTCAATGCCAATTGCCAATAGTAAGTTAGTTAATTGGCCCTTAACGTAATAGAAATCGATCTTTTCATCTTCATGTTGCCAATTAGCAAAGTAAGTATTACCGCTGTATAGTGCTGCTAAGTGTTCGTGTTCATTGTAAGTACCACCATCATGGTCATAAACACGCCCTTGCTCATAGAGTGCCAGTTGATTTTGCTTGCGCGCCATATTATAGCTAGCAGCATCAACTAACCCCGTCAACAAGTTTTGTCTTAAAGTTGAACGACTTGAGTTCAACGGCATTTGCACTTCAACAACTTCTTTAGGTTCCTTAGTAAAGGCAAGTGCCTTAACTGGTGAAGTCAAAGAATATGAAATAGCTTCGATCAAGCCTTGACCTTGAGCGACCTTTTTAATCCGTCTCAAAACTGTCTCTTCTTTAGAGTAGCCACCGTGGGTTTCTGCTAAAACTGGTTGGGTAGATTTGATATTATCATAGCCGTATAGCCGACCCACTTCTTCAACCAAGTCCGCAGGAATAGCAATGTCCCAACGTCTTGCTGGTACATCAACAGTCAAATTATCACCATCAAGTTCGGCTTTGAAGTTTAACCGGGCAAAAATATGCAAGATTTCATCACCGGAAATTTCAGTACCTAAAGTCTTATTAATGTACGAAGCGGTTGTCTTAATTACAACTGGTTCGCGTGATTCATCGCTAGCCTTAATCACACCTTCAGCAATTGTTGCTTGGGCATTATTTCTAAGTAACAATGCTGCCATGTCAAGTGCACGCATGGTGGCATCCCAGTTAATGCCCTTTTCATATCTGCTTGAGGCCTCGGTTCTGTTAGCGTGGCGCAAGGCTGCTTTTCTGATTAAAGTTGGGTCAAAAATAGCTGATTCCAAGATAACATCGGTGGTATCATCTTCAATTTCTGAATTAAGACCGCCCATTACCCCAGCCATCATAACAACTCGGTCGCCATCGGTAATTACAATATCGTTTGGATCAAGGTCAACATCCTTGTTGTTCAGTAGGACTAGCTTTTCACCTTTGGTAGCCTTGCGCACAACTAATTTGCCACTCTTAAAAGCCCGAGCATCATAAGTATGCATTGGTTGACCAGTCAGCAGCATCATGTAGTTAGTCACGTCAACAACATTGTTAATTGGCCGAATACCCGCATTCCATAACCGCTTTTGCATCCATAAAGGACTGTCAGCAATTTTAACACCAGTTACCTTACGTAAATAAAATTTAGGTGCTAGTTTAGGATCGACTTCAACAGTAAAATCATTCGTCCAATCTGGACCATCAGCCTTCAAAGTTACATCTTCAACGTTAACTGGTTCATCAACAATGGCCCCAACCTCATATGCGGAACCTTCCATTGATAAGGTGTCTGCTCGGTTAGGGGTAATGTCAAAGTCAAAAATGTAATCATCCATTCCCAATGGCTCATAAGCATCTTGACCCGGCTTAACGTCAGCATCCTCAGGAAAGACGTAAATACCATCCGTGTATTTTTCAGGAACTAAATTGTCAGCGAAGCCAATTTCCTGTAAACCACAAATCATGCCGTTGGATTCATAGCCGCGCATCTTGCCTTTTTTAATCTTAACGTTGTCAGCAATCCTAGCGCCCGGTAAGGCAACAACAACATCTTCGCCAGCAGCAACATTTGGTGCACCACAGACAATTTGATGAGGTTCATCTTCGCCAACATCGACATGAGTCACATTAAGGTGGGTACCTTCAATTGGTTTGCAGTCAATAATATGACCAATAACCAACTTTTTCAATCCTTCTTCTGGGTGCTTAACTTCGGCAACTTCAACACCTGTGCGTGTGATTTTTTCGCCTAATTGTTTAGGATCTTGATCTAATTTTAGAAAATCTTGCAGCCAATTATATGAAACTAGCATTATCTTTCCTCCTTACGGAATTGCTCTAAGAAACGGACATCATTTGTGTAAAAGTCGCGAATATCATCAATTCCATATTTCAAAATCGCGAACCGATCCAAACCAACACCAAAGGCAAAACCACCATAGACGTTTGAATCAACACCAGCATTTTTCAAAACATTTGGATGCACCATTCCGGCACCCAGAACTTCAATCCAGCCAGTATATTTACAAATTGCACAACCCTTACCGTCACAATTGAAACAGGAAACATCCATTTCAACTGATGGCTCAGTAAATGGGAAGTAACTTGGGCGCAAACGTGTTTTCCGGTCTTCACCAAAGATATGTCTAGTTAGCAATTCCAAAGTACCCTTTAAGTCACCCATCGTCACGTTCTTGTCGATAACTAGCCCTTCCATTTGCATAAATTGGTGTGAGTGTGTCGCATCATCGTCATCGCGACGGTAAACTTTACCAGGTCCGACCATCTTTAATGGTCCCTTAGAAAAGTCATGCTTTTCTAGAACACGAGCTTGGTCGCCGGAAGTTTGTGAACGCAGTAAATCTTCAGAGTCAACATAGAATGTCGCCTGCATATCACGAGCTGGGTGATCTTTAGGTAAATTCATCATTTCAAAACAGTAATGGTCTGTTTCAACTTCTGGACCCTGAACTACTTGGTAGCCCATGCCAATAAAGTACTTTTCAAGATCATCTAAAATAATATTAATCGGGTGCTCTGAACCAATATGATTTTCCCGACCCGGCAAAGTCACATCAATCTTTTCTTTTTCAAGACGTTCTTCAACAAGTGCCTTGACAATCTCACTCTTGGCATCGTCCAACTTGTCATTGAATAAATCACGCAATTTGTTTACTCGTTGACCAATTTCACGTCTATTTTCAGGCGCTACATCCTTCATCGAGTGCAAAATTTCGGTCAGTTCACCTTTACGGCCGACTAATTTTACCCGAACATCATTTAACTTTTCTTCGCTTTCTGCCTTGTCAATTTCAGCGAGGCCTTTATCGCGGAGTTCTTTTAACCGATCAAATAAGTCCATAAACTTGTCCTTTCAAATAAAAAAGCTCCGTCCCTAAAAAGGGACGAAGCTACGCGGTACCACCCTAGTTTGGACTATAAAAAAGTCCACACTCAAGTTTTCGATAACGGTGAATACCGGAATTGATTAGATTCTACTGGCAAGATGAAATTCACAGTTCCATTTAAACCTTTCTCTCAGCTCAATAAAAAGGTTTCTCTAACTAAACGATTGCCGTTACTAGTCTTGCTCATTAGTAATTAACTATTAGAATAATTCTTTTGTCTACAAGTTGCAAGTAAAATTTTACTTTTAAACCCAGTTATCGGCCCATTCGTGAATTTGGTCAAAGACTGGCTGCAATTCTGCACCCTTTTTCGTTAAGCCGTAAGAAATAATTTTGGTCTTTTCATCAACTGAACGCTTAACAATTTTTTCCTTTTCTAATTCTTTTAATCGTTCAACTAAAACTCGGTCGGAACAAGCAGAAACGCAGTTTGCTAGGTCCTTAAAACGCATGTAATTCGTATCGCACAAGGAACTGATAATCAGACCATTCCACTTCTTACCAATGATTTGAAACGCACTAATAAAATGTGGACAGGCTTCATAAGTTAAAGCCCGACAACCATTAGTTTGTTTAAATTTTCCTTTGTGACTCATAGCAATTCCTCCGTTATCGAATTCTGTTCTCGACAACTATTATAATTAATTCACTTACTAAAAACAAGTACCTGCTCCTAGCATTTAAGCAAAATGATAAATCATAATTCCGGCTGCAACTGCTGCATTTAATGATTCAGCCTGCCCCTTAATCGGAATGTACAATTTTTCATCACTAGCTTGTGCTACTGCTGAACTGACACCATGAGCTTCATTACCAATCACCAAGCCTAATTGCGGTATTGGGGCAAAATCCGGCAGTTGCTTAGCCGTACGGTCTAGCATACTGGCATAAACAGAAATGCCATTATTTCTTAACGAAGCAATTGCTGCTGGCAAATCAGTTACAATTAAACTGATGTGGAATTGACTGCCCTGCATTGCTCGCTGCGTTTTTGGATTGTACAAGTCAACACTATTTGGTGATAAAATCACACCATCAAAGCCAGCAGCATCAGCGGTTCTAATAATTGTACCGACATTACCCGGATCAGCCAGCTGATCGAGCAAAACCCACTTGCCATAATTAAACGGATAATCTTTCGGCTGGGCAATCTTCAAAACCATAAAAATATTTTGAGAATTTTTGGTACTCGCCAAATGCCGCGCGATTGCAGAGTTAATCAGAATAACATTTTTGGCTGTCAAATCGACCTCATCTTCAGCCTCAACTATATCTAAGGCTTCCTGTGTCCCCAACAGATAGAAGTACTTGCGGCTTGCCTTAATTGCTTCCGCAACTAAGTGAAAGCCTTCGATTAAATATAATCCCGTTTCCTCACGATATTTTTTCTGCTTTAATTTAGCTAAATCCTTAATTAACTTATTATTTACCGAACTAATCTGTTCCATTGCTAAAACCTCTTTCTCTGACTCTATTTTAATGTAAACTATTCAATTTTAAAAATGGTAAAATCAAGTATATAATTTATAGAAAGGACTAATTATGGGCTTTTTTAACAAAAATAACCACCATAACTATCATAATTCTGCCGATTCCAATCAGGAAACTTGGGCACTTACCGTTTCTGGAATTGTGCAAGGTGTCGGCTTTCGCTGGAGCGTCCAAGTCTTAGCTAACAAAATGCAGCTGACTGGATCTGTTCATAATAATTTGGACCAAACAGTAACTATTGTACTGCAAACTGATCTCAATCATGTTAACCAATTTTGCCAAGAATTGCCCCACAGCATTTCACAATTTGCTAAAATAACTAAAATTAAAAAAGAAAAACTGACAAATGCGGGCAAAATGCACGGTTTTCATGTATTATATTAGATGTTGACAAAAAATAATAATGTGGTGAATTGAATGAAAAAATATCGTAAATATCTTGGTTTGGCTGCTTTAACATTAGCAGTCATGTTAATTGTGACTGGTTGTGCGCAAAACGGCAATGCATTGAATACGCCGCCGTCAAGTGGTATCTACGGCTGGATCTACAGCTTTATTGGTAAGCCCTTGCAAAACATCATGCTGCGCTGCTATGCCATTATCGGTGGGGCAAACGGCGCTGGCTGGGCCATTATTTTAATGACCTTGGTCGTGCGGATGATTTTATTGCCATTAATGTTAAACCAGCAAAAGAAATCAACAACCCAACAAGAAAAAATGGCGCGGTTGCAGCCCCAGATGAAGTTAATCCAAGACGCAATGAAGAAGAAGGATTTAACTCAGGACCAACAAATGACTTTGGCCAACTGGCAACGGCAATTGTATTCGCAAAATAACTTGTCGTTAACGGGCGGCATGGGCTGCTTACCACTGATTATCCAGTTCCCAATCATGATCGGAATTTATCAAGCGGTAATGTATTCCAAGACACTGGCAAATTCGACTTTCTTTACAATTTCGCTTAGTGATAAATCCATGCTAATGGCGATTATCGGTACTGTGTTTGCATTTATCCAAGGTTACATTTCACTAATTGGAATTCCTAAGGAACAAAAAAAGCAAATGCAGTCAATGATGCTGCTTAACCCAATTATGACCCTATTTATTTCCATGTCTGTTTCCGGTTCAGTCGCACTATATTGGGCTGCAGGTAACTTCTTTACCATTATCCAGCAAGTAATCGTCACCTTTATCATCATGCCACGCGTAAAGAAAAATGTTGATGAAGAGCTTAAGCGTGAACCAATGAAAGAAATTGTTACACCTGCTAAAGTTGCCGAACTTCTAGACCAGACAACTGCAGCCCCTGCAGCAAATAAACAAGTAAAAGAAATGCACGAAAATTTGCGTAACCGCAATAGGGGTAAGCAAAATCATAAGCATTAAAATAAATGGTTTTTACCAAAATAAGCATCAGATTAAGTTAATCTGGTGCTTATTAATTTAGCTAAATTTCATCATTAAACTTAGCTGGAGTTGTGTTATATCCTGCTGCCTGCGCTACAGTAACAGCACTGTCTTTTGTCAGAGTTGGGTCAGCTGCTCCGGGAAGATGGAAATTAGCATTATCTGGAGGAATAACTGCTTGCAGAAAATCTTCCCTAGTTAGCTGTGGAATCCAATCGTAAGGAATTCGATAAGCTCGAAAGATCAGCCCGTCACCTAAGTTGGGATAAACATATTCCCAAACGATTTCCTTATCCTGCGTTACCTCTAAAAAGCGCCCCTCTGTTCCCTCATCAATTAGCGTGTTACCATTGGGTAAACGTTGAGCGCTACTAACAAGTGGCGAATAGAAATGATGCCGGTGAAAAGGAGTATGACTATCAGCAATATCCGTTGCGCCAAATGACCAAACAACTGCCAAAGTTACCGGATTGAATTCAATTACCTGTGAGGTATCAATACGACTAGTTTTCGCCCCTGTACTTGAAGTCTGATCAGGAGCACCATAGCCAGCCCAGCCCCCGTTATTGAAGACCAAAATATTACCAGCTCCAGGTAAGCCCTGCGGAATCATGTGCGTGTGGTGCATCCCAATTAATGGCCCTAATTTTTGCAAAGCTGGACTTGTGGTATAATCTGGCCCAATTTGCCAGACAATTTTGCCAGTTTCATGGTCAATAATCCACATAATGTTTGCTTCACGAGAATCCATTATAATGTTATCCGGCTTAAAACGGGGATCGCCTTCTTCAAACCAATGATTTGGTCCTAAATAACTAGCGCAATTAACATGGAACAGGTCACCTTCACCCTCCCCATTAAAGCTATCCTCATGAGTATTGGGATCCAGAAAAATAGCATTCTTTTGCAAATTAGATAAATGAAATTCATTAAAGTGGTCTGTTATGTGCCACGACCAGAGTTTTTCCCCGTTACGGTCAACTTCTAGCAAAACTTCTTCAAGTAAGGGTTGTGGTGAAATCTTGGGCTTTTTAACATTGCTATGCGTCAACAATAATACTTTGTTGAAATCATCTTTAACAGTTTGACCTGGGACAAAATAGCCAACTGGATTACCTTCAATTTGGTAGTCATGGTGTTGCCTGGCGACCCAAGTTTTGCCATAGCCCTGATCCGTCACTTCTTGGTTATGATTAAAACTCCAGATCACATTACCATTCCAATCAACCTCGGTTACATCAGCATAATCTTGGTAGGCGTCTAGCCGATTGCGACATCTGAGTGAACCGAAGATTTTGCCGCCAGGAATCATTTTGTTAGGAAAGCCCTGCAACCCGCGCCACTGATGGACTACTTTCCCAGACATATCAATTAACACGGCACCAATGCCGCCAGCATTAAACAAAGTATAGCCATTCCACGCCTTAGCAGGATCGAACATAACCGTTCCTGTTGGAAAAACATTTCTACCCATGATAAAACCTCCTTATGCCTTTCTATTTTCCAATTTATTTAATAGTGCCATTGCAAGAGGTAACAGCAAAAAGCCTACAACCATCATGGCAATTGCGTACCAATTAATGCCAACAACTTGGCCGTTGACGATTACGCCAAACTGAACTTTCCAATTGTATTCAATTAATAAAAAGACAACGAGCAAGATTGAAATAACAGGAATAATAATATCTGTCCAAACATTTTTAGGAGCATCTAAGACCTGCTCCCTGTTGGTTCCCCGGTAAAAACGCATAACAGAGAGTGGAACAACAATAAATTCGACGAAGCTAACCATTGCAGTTAGTGTAATCAAATTTGTCATGTTAAATTGAAAAGCCATTGGAATCAAAATAACTAAAATTATTGAAATAAAGTAACTCCTGATCGGAAAATCGTTTGCTGTTCTTTTAGTCAATTTTTGGGATAACTGTCCTTCTTTAGCCATTGCTTCTAGAACTCGCGGAATACTGAAACTTTCAGCAATATTAACACCTAACATTGAAATTAGAGCACCAGCTAGAATTAGGTCACGAAGAATTTCGTTCTTGAAAATTGCACTGATTGCGACAACCTGCTTAGTAGTCATTAAGTCCTGTGGATCTAGTTTTAGGGCAACTGCGATAATCCCCATGTAGATAAAAGCAATGATAAAAATCGACAGTGGGATCGCGCGCGGCAAATTCTTTTCAGGATGCTCCATGTCTTCTGCACCCGAAGCAACTGACTCAAAGCCCATGAAAGAATAAAAAGCAGAAACCACAGCCATAGCAAGACCACTAGTAGTTAATGTGGGGACAATTTTATGACCGTTTTGTCTAATTTGGTCAACTTCTGCAAGGTGATGAGTTGCACCAGTAGTCAACATCAGAACAACTGCAGCTATGATAATCAAAATAAGTGCCGCAAGCTTACCAATGGTTGCCATATTCATAACGTATTTGACAACTTTTTGACCGAATAGATTAATTATAGTAATCAAAACGACCAAGAGTAATAGCCCAATGGTTAATGACACGTTGTTATTAGGATTGCCACCAAAGATAGAAATAGTCGATTTAACAACGCCAGTTGCCATTACTGACCAAGTAACACTAGCGGCAAAGTAGCGCAAAATACCCATGTAAAAGCCTAACTTATCGCCAAAAGCCGCCTTCGAATATGCATATGAAGCACCAGACTTAACAACGTATTTAGCAGCTGATGCCGATGAAATCCCAAAGGCAGCCGCGCAAATAGCAGCAATTAAGTAAACCCATAGCGACATGCTTCCAGCTTGATCGACAACACTAGCCGGTGTTAAGAAAATACCCGAGCCAATCGTAGTATTAATTGCTAAAAAGACAATAGACCAAAAGTCTAATTTATCTCCTATATTTTTATTTTTCATTGATGTTTCCTCTTAATTTGATAAAAAAATGAGCATGTTAGATTAAAAACCTAACATGCCCACTTTGGAACTTGATATTTAGAACATAATCATGCTAATGCACACTTGCTAGGTATTAATTAATCTAGCAGGTTGCAATATGCGAGCTAGATACGGCTTTATTTTGTCCGTATCTAATACAACGGACGTTATTTAACCATAATAGGTATAAAAAACGCCTGCATAATATCGCTGAATTGCTTGTAGTGATTGTTGCATGAGATTAGTCCTTTCTTAAATGATAATGTTTATTAAAACATAAAAGTTCAATGTATACAATAGTAAAATTGCAAAAATATTAAATTAAAATTAATTATCGGTATTATTTACCAGGCTTAGATTGTCTGTTATTTTTTACTTTCAGATTCTGCACGCTTGCGCAGCTTGTCAGCCTGCAGTTTAGTTAGCGCTGGCAAGACAATCTTGAACTGACTGCCCTGTCCCGCAACAGAATCAACGCTAATCTGGCCGTGATAGCTGTTAACCAGTTTTTGCGCAATCGACAAGCCGAGACCATTGCCACCCTTTTCACGTGTACGAGCCTTATCAACCCGATAAAAGCGATTGAAAATCTTGTCCTGATCAACCTTAGAAATTCCTTCACCAAAGTCTTGGACAATAATATTGACGTCATCTTGTGAAAGACCAGCTGAGACATTCATTTGCTTTCGGTCGGTTGAATATTTAATACCATTATCAATCAGGATTACAAGTAATTGTTCCAGATGGCCTTGATAAATCTGAACTTCCGTATCTTGCGGCAAATCATCCATGTCAAGACTAATATTAAAATCTTGATGAACCAATGACATGTCACTAACCACACGCTTCAAAACCTCTGAGATCTTAGTCACGGCATTCGGATACTGAACATTAATCTGTTCGGCACGCGTCAAATCTAACATTTCTTGAATCAGATGCTGCATGCGCTTAGCTTCTTGCAGTGACGCATTAATCGATTCATCCAAGATTTCAGGATCATCCTTGCCCCACCGCTGAAGCATATTTAAATGACCTTCAATTACCGCCACGGGAGTGCGCAACTCGTGTGAGACATCCCCGACAAACTCCTTCTGTTGGTCAATATAACGCTGCATTCGGTCCAACATTTGGTTAAAGGATACGGCCAACTCTTGCAATTCATCATTGCGATGAAAGTTAGCAATCCTCGCCGTACTATTCGGGTCATCGTTGACCTCACGCGCCACCTTCGACATTTCCTTAATTGGCCTGACAATGTCTTGCACAATAATAAAGGCAATTAACGTAAATAACACAATTGCAATGATGGAAATGCGTACCATCCATTTAAGCAAGTTTTTCATCAGCCCGTTGTAATACGTCATGCGGTTAACAACCACAATATAACCAGTTAATTTGCCGGTCCTGATTGAACGTACTTTTTGGTACGTAATTAATTCTTGACGATTATCTTGAAAAGTCTGTTCCTGCTTGTACTCACCCTTGAAGTCCTTAAATGTCGGAATTTCATTTTCACTACCATTATCAAAGACATCTTCTTGCTGTAAGTTATAAACAACAACATTTAAGTCAGGATTAGTCAATGACGCTAATAAGTTGTCGTTAAAAGCATTACTTGCTCGGTCATCGCGACTAATCACAGGATTGCCCTGTAAAACCTTTTTAGCAGAGGGCGTTAACGCCGGAACAACATTCGCAATTTGTAATTCACCAGAAATAGAACTGAGATTTTCATTCAGCTGCACGACCATTTGGTTAGAAGTTTCCTTCTGCTGACCAATTGATTGCTGACCAACAAACGTGTAAATAACTACTGAAAATACAATAAAGGAGACCATAATCGTCAAACTGACGACACTGACCCACCGTACAATTAACGATGAGCGTTTGGTCCCCTTTTTACTTTGTTCATGCTTTCTAGTTCTTTTCATCATCTTCATCTCTTACCATATATCCAGTACCGCGTACGGTCTTGATATAAGATGGTTGACCGGGAACGTCAATTTTATTGCGAAGGTAACGAACATAAACTTCTACAACATTAGTTTCAATGTTTGAACCTGGTCCCCAAATTTTAGAAAGCAATTGATCACGACTAACAACATTATTCTTGTTCTTAATCAATGTCATGAGCAAGTTATATTCCCGCTTCGTCAAATCGACAGTCTTACCATCGCTGCGACGAACAATCCGGTTGGCCGTTTCAATTGTCATATCCTTAAACTTAATGACTTTCTTTTCAATTGTATCGTCAGAAGCTTCTTTTTCAATTTTAACCCGGCGTAAAACAGCGCGTAAACGAGCAAGTAACTCCTCAATTGCAAATGGCTTAACAATGTAATCGTCGGCACCATGGTCAAGACCAGAAACCCGATCAATTACGGAATCACGAGCTGTCATCATAATAATCGGTGTTGTCTTAACTTGACGAACCCGCCGAGCAATTTCTAAACCGTTCAAGTCTGGCAACATTAAGTCAAGCAAAATAGCATCAAAATCTTCGTTCAATGCAGTTTCTAGCCCTTTACGACCATTTGCTTCAACAACTGTTTCATATTTTTCGTGTTTTAATTCTAGCTCGACAAACCGAGCCAAATTCTTTTCATCTTCAATAATTAGTATCTTTGCCATTTTATCCATCCCTTTTAAAATTATTGTTCACACCAAAAACTAAAATATTTTTAAACTTAATTTAATAACTAAAGGATACTTTAAAAAAGCAAGCAAAACAAGCTTAAGCTTCTAAGTTACCTTAACTTTAATTATCTTAAAAATACTTAATTTATTCAATCTCTATCTTGCTGGTTATCCTTTTGGTCTAGCAATTCTCTTAATTTGGCAAACGCCGGATTAACCTGATTTTTTTTGCCTTCGTCAAATTCTGCTTCTGAAATAACTGCCCAGCCATTACCTTCTGGATAAATATCCTGGTCTTCTTCTTCGGGCGTTAATATCGTTGTCGGAATGTGTAGGAGCAGATTATCCTCAATTGCTGTTTGCAAATCAATTTGATCATCCTCAATTTGCACAATCGGCGTTTCACTAGCCTCTAGTTCTTCCTTAGAAACTGCGTCCTCAGAATAATTTTCACTAAAACGAAAATCCTCATGATAAGTCACTGGTTCCAAGCTCCGACTTGACGGGACAACTAGATCAGCTGTGACGTGCAAGTCACAAGTAACGTATGGCTCATTATAAAAAGCATCACCGTCTAAACGAACATTTTCAACCTTATATAATAGCTTTTGACTGCGCTGCAAAAATTCTGGTCGCATTGCAACTTCACGCTCAATGTGCATCAGTGGTGTCTTGCTGCTTTCTACTTGCGAAAAACTAATCGTAAACATCTCTAAACCTCCAATGGTCTGCGACCAAAGTTTTGGTCAACTTGCAAAATTTGCTCAACCAGCCGATCTACACGTAATTGCAAGTGCATTGAACCTGAACGCGTATTCTTCTGGTCAACCTTTGAAATAACGTTAGCAGTTGTCTCTTTTCTGATTTTTTTTAGATAACGACGGCCTAATTTGCTATAACCAAGCAAGAATAATGCCTCATTGTTAAAACTGTCCAGCATGTCATCTTGGGTCACGTTTAATAAAGTATACAAACTTAATCGGCGCAAGCGTGAATAAGTATAACGCTTAGACTTGATATAGCGCAAGAATTCCGTAAAATTACGTGCTCGATGAATCTCTTGCTTCATTTTATATTCCAGTCCCTCACTCATTTGGTAGATTTGCCGTAATTCTTCAACTGAAGAAGACTCAAGGCGATACTTCAGAAACGGGAACAACAAGTTCCAGTTGGGATAAGCCGATTGCCGATACAGCTGTGCTACTTCAGTCTTAGGCAGCCATTGTTCCAATTCTGCACCTGTTTTTTGGTGCAAAATAATATTCCGAATAGCACTAGCACTCTGCACAACACCTTCACGCTGCAACAAATCATCATGGCCAGCGCCAATTCGGTTAACTGGATGCAAAGTAAGCGGCGTCCACAAATTATGGTTGGCAACCGCATAAGCTAGCCCCAAAATTGCATTCGGTTGGTTAACTTCATAGCCTACTTCACGCGCAACCATCTCATTATACTGAGTTGAATAGGTCTGACTATAATCGTTAAAATTCATGTGATTAGGCGGGATTTCAGCAATTTTACTACCAAGATAGGCAAAGTTAAGCGTAGCATCTTCCACACCAAACACCAAATCGCTGACACCTAATTTAGCTAACTGATTAATACTCCCTAGTGAAAAAAGGTCAGCAGGCTCAACCGAAGTTGAAAAAGGCATCTCAAAAACAAGATCAGCGCCACTGTTTAGCGCAGCCTGTGCTCGTGACCACTTATCCATGATTGCCATTTCACCACGCTGAACATAATTTCCCGACATCAAAACCACAATCGGATCTTTACTGCCAGCCAGCAGCCTTGCCTGATTTAACAAAAACTCGTGGCCACTGTGCAAGGGATTAAATTCGGCAATGATTCCCACTACACTCATTGTCAGCTAGTCTTCCTTTATTTCTAGTTGCTTACCTTCTGACCACAATTTTTCTACATTATAAAAATCGCGCGCCTCTTCGGTAAAGACATTGACAACGACATCGCCCAAGTCAAGCAAGAGCCAGTTAGACTCGCTTGACCCTTCAATGCGATAGTCATAGTAGTCAGCCTGATGCGCCTCATCAACAATTGCATTGGCAATTGCGTGCAGCTGCCGATTAGAACCGGCACTGGTTGCTACGTAATAATCAGCCAAGATACTAATTCCCTGCATGTCATAGGCAATAGTATCTTCACCGTGGCGGTCGCTGATGGCTTTTAAAACAAAAGTCAAAATTTCTTTACTAGTCAAATTTTTCTCCTTAATTATTTTTAATACTCCACACATTATATGCTTTAAACGTGCGCGGATAAATCTTATCTCTTTTTTCAGCTAAAAAGCTGAGGCTATGTGCTAGCTGGTAGCCCACACCAGCGTCTAAATTGGCAAATGTTACCTTGCGTGCTTCTTCAACCCCAGGAAAATCGCGGCCAGGCTCAATGAAATCAGCCATGAAGACTATCCTATCTAAAGTCGTCATTTCAGTATCACCAGTCGTGTGTCGGTCAACAGCCGTTAAAATTTCACTATCAGTGATTTGCAAATCGCGCTTAATAAAGTACGTGCCAACAATCCCGTGCCAAATTGCACGATTCCAATTTAAGAGCTCCTGATCAAAGCCCTGCGACTTAATCACTTCACGATATTCTGCAACTGGGACCTGTTTGGCATAATCATGGACAAAACCAGCTAACGCAGCCTTATCTTCATCATAATGATTGAGCTGAGCCAATTTTTGCGCGGTTTGGCTCACACGCACACAATGCGCAAACCTAGATGCATCCATGTTGGCTTTTTCTTTAGCGATAATTTCCTTGCTTGATAAAGGTGAATAAGTGTTTGCAAAAAATAAATCAGTCATAATAGAGTCCCTTTCGATGAATATAATCGCTAACCAGTTTTGGAACTAAATATCTAATTGAGCCGCCCATTGCAATTGTTTGCCTAATTGAGCTTGAACTTAAGTCAATTGCTGGAACATCAACCCAAATAATTGGCAGTTGCGCCTTTTGCTCATATCCCGGACGCCTAATACCAACCAAAGTTGCCAATTGAGCTAATTTAAGTGGCTCTTTCCATTCACTTAAATTATTAACCTGATCACTGCCCATAATCAAATAATAATGATTTTGTGGTGCTTTTTCATGCAAATAAGTCAGAGTATCAACAGTGTACGAAACACCGCCGCGAAACAGTTCAAATAATTTTACATGAAAATGCGGATTATCTTGCGTTGCCAATTCGAGCATATTCGCCCGATCTTCTGCAGATACAGTGGGCTTATCTTTTAAAGGTGGAATATTTGTTGGAATAAACCAGATTTCATCTAAATGCAGCTTAGTTAGGACTTGGTCAGCTACGACCAAATGAGCTAAATGAACGGGATTAAAAGTGCCGCCCATTATCCCAATTTGCAATCCTTGGGACTGCGGAATTTTTTCTTCTTTAACCTGAACTACCGGCTTTTTTTCAATACTTTTTGCAAACGTCATTCTTCGCCTCTAAATTAACGCGCGTCTAATTCCTAAACCAATCTTGTCAGGCGTGTATATTTTGACTAAACAATCGGCAGGCACCGTGATAAAGCCAATGCCGCCAAATAATAGATCGCTCTTATAAATCGGATGCATTTCTTGACCCTTGAGTGCAGGCAGGTCTTCCCCCTCTGACGGCGGTGTTAGCAGGTCACCCACATGCTTTTGGTAAAATTCATCCGCATTTTCTGTCTTTGTCCGGTGAACATATAAATTTCGCGCAACATAGACCGTAAAGCTGGTTGGCTCACCCTTCAAATAATCTATCCGGCCTAATCCTGCCAAAAAGAGCGTGTTACCTGGTTTCAACTGGTAAGTTGCCGGCTTAAGTGGCTTTTGCGGTGAAATTGCCGCCAAATCTTGCGGCTCAAGGTGTGTTGCCAATTGATTTTCGGACATAATTCCTGGTGTATCAACCAAAAAGTGACCATTTTCTAACGGAATTTCAATTCGGTCAAGTGTTGTCCCCGGAAAGCGTGACGTCGTAATCAAGTTCTTGACATCACCCATCTTGTCAATGATTGCATTAAGCAGCGTTGATTTACCAACATTGGTCATTCCGACAAAATATACATCTTCCGTGCGAGACTTCTTATCCAAATAAGCAATTAAATTAGTTAAATTTTTCTTTTTAGCCGCACTAACTAAGAAAATTTTCTTGGGAAAAAGCCCAACACGATTTGCTTCCTGCCGCATCCAATCCTTAATTTTGCTTTCGCGTGAATTAAGTGGGAAAAGGTCAAACTTGTTGCCGACTAAAATTAACTCATTGTCACCAACAAACCGTTTCATTGACGATAAAAGTGAGTTGGTAAAATCAAACAAATCAACGACATTAACCACCAATGCCTTCTTCTCGGCTAAAGAGTTGAGTAGGGCCAAGAAGTCATCATTATCAACATCAACCGGCATGATTTCATTATAATGTCGTAAGCGAAAACAGCGCTGGCAATAAATATCGTTGCCCTCGTCTTCGCTCTCAAGTGCCTTCTTAAGCCGTGAAGCTGGCAAATAACCTGCTCCCTTGGGATTGTCGGATTGCAGCTGCGCGCCACAACCGATACAAATAATATCATCCATTTTTTAATGTCTCCTTAAAACTTACCCGGTGGGAAATTGCTAAAAAGAAAAAGATAATTTTTTCCAAAAACCGGTTAATCCGAGTATTCCACTTATCTGTTTCAATTAATGGCTTAACCAGTACTGACTCAACGCCAGCTAGGTTACCCGCTTGAATGTCCGTGATTAACTGGTCACCCACCATCATTACCTGCTTCTTAGTTAAGCCCATTTCCTTACGCTTTTTTGTAATTGCAAATGGCAATGGCTTCCTAGCTTTAGCGACAAACTCGATATGATACGGATTAAGTACTTTGCCCACTCTGAGTGCATTATTGTTTGAAATAACAACAAGTGTTACCCCAGCAGCTGCTAGCCGCCGATTAAGCTGGTCCATCTTCTTAGCCGTTTCAAACTCATTCCATGCAAGCAAAGTATTGTCTAAGTCCGAAAACACTGCCTTAATTCCCATCTGGTGCAGTACATCAGTATCTAAATGATAGATTGTATCAATTGTGTAACGTGGCCTGAATATCATCTAGCTCCCCTTTTCTGCCATCTTCTTAGTCTAATATATCAAAAAATGACGTCAAGGTCATAAATTTTGACATAAAAAAACGGCGCCATAAGCGCCATTTTTGAATTAATTTAAAGCTTTCTTAGCAGTTTCTGCTAATTGTGCAAAAGTCTTTGAATCGTTATAAGCAATGTCAGCTAACATCTTACGGTTAATATCAACACCAGCTACTTTCAAGCCGTGCATTAACTTAGAATATGAAATATCATTTTGTCTTGCTGCAGCATTGATTCTAGCAATCCATAACTTTCTGAATTCGCTCTTACGTCTTCTACGGTCACGGAATGCATATCTGTAAGATACAAATAATTGTGTACTTGCAGCCTTAAATTGCATATGCTTTGCGCCACGGTAACCCTTGGCAAGCTTCATAACCTTCTTACGACGTTTACGTGTTACTGTTCCACCTTTAACTCTTGGCATCTGAAATTCCTCCTAAATATCGTTGTTCTCGTCTAACTTGATAATTAACGCATTTGAGAGAGCATCTGTTTGATGCGCTTCAAGTCGCTGCGTGAAACTAATGCAGCCTTTCTCAAATGACGACGTTGCTTCTTGGTCTTACCGTGGAAACGGTGGCCAGTAAATGCGTGATGACGCTTTAATTCACCAGAAGCAGTTCTCTTAAAACGCTTTGCAGAAGCGCGGTGGGTTTTCATTTTAGGCATTTTTCAATTCCTCCAAATTAACTAGTTTTTACTTTTTGTCACTCTTAGGAGCGAGTATCAAGAACATTGAACGACCTTCCATCTTCGGCTTGCTAATCACAGTAGCAATATCTGAAGTGGCTTCAGCCATCTTCTCCAGCACTTCACGTCCTAATTCCTTGTGGGTGATTGCACGACCTCTGAACCGAATCGAAACACGAACTTTAGCACCCTCTTTAGTGAGGAACTTTTGTGCGTGCTTTAACTTAGTGTTAAAGTCGTTACCTTCAATGGTTGGACTTAAACGGATTTCTTTAACGCTGACTGATTTGGACTTCTTACGAGACTCTTTGAGTTTCTTCTGCTGTTCAAAACGGTACTTACCATAGTCCATGATGCGAGCAACTGGTGGCTTGGCATTAGGCGAAATCAGAACTAAATCTAAATTCGCAACACTTGCTTGCCGTAATGCTTCAGTCTTAGTTACAACACCAACTTGATCACCATCTGCATTAATTAAACGAACTTCGCGTGAACGAATTTGGTCGTTTAATATTAAATTCCTTGGTATAATTCTTCACCTCCGTGTTAATTTGAGGACAAGAAAAGAGCGGGTATTAAGTACCCGCTCTTAATCAACAGAAAATATCGATTAGCCCAGAGGTCAACTTAACTTAGGCGAGAAGCGGGAGCTTCTTCTTGTTCTCAACTAATAAGTAATTATAGTACCAACTACATACCTTTGTCAATAACAATCATTTATTTATCTGATTTGGCTTTAATTGACCCTTAAATTTATATTAAGACAATTTATTTTATCAAATTATTTTTAACTGGCCAAAAAATGCTCCCAGTAACTATTAAACCAATTATCTGGAAGCATCGCTCTTAAATTTAATTCAGTTGTTTACCAACTACGCTGCCGACTAATGACAAGGCAAAGCAAACTATAAAATAAAGTAGTGCCAAAGCCACAAACATCGGCAATGTAAAGTTAGCGTTCTGACCATAAACAATCTGTGCTTGCTGGGTCATTTCGGGAACAACGATAATGGTTGCTAGCGACGTATCTTTGATTAGCGATACTAACTGGCTAACAAGTGTTGGAATCATGTGCTTATACGCTTGCGGCAACACAACGTGCCACATTGCCTGCGCAAAATTCATCCCTGTTGAGCGGGCACCCTCGATTTGACCTATTGCGACCGACTGTATCCCCGAGCGCACAATTTCTGCAATCATCCCGGACTCAAAAACTGTCATCGCAATAATTGCAGCTGGAATCACATCGGGTCTAAAGCCAAAGTTTGGCAGGCCAAAATAAGTAAAGAAAATAATTAATAATAACGGCAAGTTGCGAACAACATCAACAATAAAGCCAACTGTTGCTGAAATATATTTAATTTTAGCGAACCGTAAAATCCCCATTAGTGAGCCAATTACAAAGCTCAAAACCATTACAATTACGGAGATACCAAGTGTAACCTTCAATCCCAGTAGTAAAAATCTAATATTAATCCAGGAAAAGGCGTTAATCCAAGTTTGCATCGTTTTGCCCCCCTAACTCAATTTTTTCTCTAAATAATGCATGTAGTAACTTAGCGGCATTGTTAACAGCAAATATAAAATGCCAACCACCAGGTAACTATTGATTGTATCAAACGTTGTTGATGCAATTGCATTAGCTTGATAAAGCAAATCAAAGCCGGCCACAAAGGCCAAAATAGAGGAATCTTTAATCAGATTGACAAATTGATTGCCAAGAGACGGTATAACGATTTTAAATGCTTGGGGCAGGACAACATAACGCATTGCCTGCCAGTAGGTCATCCCAGTTGAACGCGAACCTTCTAATTGTCCTGCTTCCACCGATTGGATCCCCGAGCGGATAATTTCTGCAATAAAGGCCGATGTGTAGAGTGTCAACCCAATTGTTCCCGCAGTAAAACCGTTAATCTTAAAGAAGTACAGCGGGATAATCAGATAGAAGAACATCACAATTACTAGCAAAGGAATATTACGAAAAACTTCAATATAAATTCGGCACAAAAAGTGAACTAGTTTACTTGGCAGCATTTGCAATAGCGCAAGTGATGTACCAATTATTAAGCTGAAAACTAGGGTAATCAAGCTGCACAATAACGTCCAACCCAGACCAACTAACAGCTGATTACCAAAATGCATAAAAATGTTAATCATCGTTGATCCATCTCCTTGTAGTTAAATCCGGGAACTTTGCCAAACCATTTTTTAATTAAATGATTGTATTCCCCACTATGCTCTAACTGGACAATTGCGCGATTGACAGCTCGCTCAAAGGGCTTTTGCTGCTTATTAATCGCAATGCCATAAGGCTCTTTAGTAAAAGTACCACCAGTTACAACAAGGCTAGGATTTTCGACTGCCAAGCCGTAAAGCACTCCATTATCTGAAACCAAGGCATCACCTTGGTGCGACTTCAGAGCACTAACTGCTTGACCATAATTCTGCATCCCAATTACCTTTGCCTTGGGCGCAAACTTCTTAACTACTTCAGAAGAATTATCACCAACAATTCCAATAACAGTTTTACCATTCAAATCATGCACGTTTTTAACACGAGAATGAACTGGTACGAGCAGCGACTCGCCCGCATTGAAATACGAATTAGAAAATGCAATTACTTTTTTACGAGCAGGAGTAATTGACATTGTCGCAATTACCGCGTCCACATTACCGTTTTTTAGTAATGGAATACGCGATTGCGCGGTTGCCGTTACGAACTTGGCATGACCACTTGGTCCCAAGATTTGCTTGGTAATTGCTTTGGCAAGGTCAATTTCAAAGCCCTTATGGGCGTTATCACGCACGTCAATCAGACTAAACAGCTTCATATCTGCTTCCACGCCCCAAGTAATCGTCTTAGAACTCTGCGCATTTTTTAAAACCGCTTGGTCTGCCACCTTTTGACCACAGCCTGATAGAAGCAACATGCAAAACAGTAACGGGACTAACCAAAATTTCTTTTTCATCATGGTCACCCCTTAATGCGCAATGATTTTGCTTAAAAACTGTTGTGCACGTTCAGTCTGAGGTTGGTTAAAGAAAGCTTGACTGTCATCATCTTCGACGATATGACCTTGATCCATAAAAATCACGCGATTAGCAACTTCCTTAGCAAAGCCCATCTCATGCGTCACAATTAATGACGTCATTTCGCTAGCCATTGTCACCTTTTTAATGACCTGCAATACCTCATCAATCATTTCGGGGTCAAGCGCTGAAGTTGGCTCATCAAATAGTAGCAGCTTCGGACGCATGGCTAGCGACCGGGCAATTGCCACCCGTTGCTTTTGCCCACCTGATAGTTGGCGCGGCATATTTTGCGCCTTATCAGCTAAGCCAACCATCTCTAGTAAGTTCATCGCGCGCTGTTTGTTTTCAGCTTCTGGCATATGACTGACAATCCTTGGCGCCAGCATAATATTCTCCAGCACATTTTTATTAGCATAAAGATTAAAGTGCTGAAAGACCATCCCAACATCCCGCCGCAAGATATTTGCATCTGTCTTGGAATCCGATAAATCGTGATTATTGACGATTAATTGACCACCTTCAATTGATTCCAACTGATTAATCGTGCGAATTAACGTACTTTTACCAGAACCAGAAGGCCCAATGAGAACGACAGTCTCGCCCTTATCAATTTTTAAATTAATATTGCGTAAAGCATGAAACTTACCATAAAATTTCTGCACATTGTTGAATTCGATCATCGACATAAATTTCTCCTTATTAGTAGAAAATTTAAGTATCAAATTGAACACTCAGCTAGCTAAAATCCAATAAAGCCAATCGTCTACACCACTGTTGTAACTCGACGAACAATATTTTTAGATTTTTTAAATTTAAAAGTGCCGAAATTATTAATACGTTTTCTAATTCTTATTATTGCTGATTATTTTTCACGTGAATATGACTTAACGTCAGCATCAATTTCTTTAATAAATTCATCTAAACTCTTGGCAATCTCATTGTCAGTACCGTAAGGACGGACATTAACACTGTTATCTGCCATCTCCTTATCACCCAAAACAAGAGTGTAAGGAATCTTTTGAGTTTGAGCTTCACGAATCTTGTAACCCAATTTTTCATTTCTAAAGTCAACTTCTGCTCTGAAGCCACGCTTGTTGAGTTCGTCGCGAACCTTCTTAGCATAATCGCCATGAGCATCAAGGTTAACTGGAATAATTTCTGCTTGAACCGGTGCAAGCCAAGTTGGAAAGGCACCCTTGTAAATCTCGATTAAGTAGGCGATAAATCTTTCCATCGTACCAACAATTCCACGGTGAATCATAACTGGACGATGTTCTTCACCATCTTGACCAACGTAAGTTAAGTCAAATTGTTCTGGCAACATGAAGTCAAGTTGAATCGTTGACATGGTTTCGTCACTACCCAAAGCAGTCTTAGTTTGAATATCAAGTTTAGGACCATAGAAAGCAGCTTCACCTTCAGCTTCAACGTAGTCAAGACCCATGTCATCCATGGCACCTTTAAGCATTGATTGACTTCTTTCCCACATTTCATCGTTTGCGAAGTACTTCTTAGTATTCTTCGGGTCACGGTATGAAAGACGGAAGTAGTAATCAGTAATGTCAAAGTCCTTGTAGACATCCATGATTAATTGTAAAGTTCTAGCAAATTCGTCTTTGACTTGATCTAAAGTAACAAAAGTGTGACCATCGTTCAAAGTCATTTCCCGAACCCGTTGCAAACCTGACAGAGCACCAGACTTTTCATATCTGTGCATCATCCCAAGTTCAGCAATTCGAACTGGCAGTTCACGGTATGAACGAATGTGGTGCTTGTAAATTTGAATATGTGATGGGCAGTTCATTGGTCTTAATTCAAGCATTTCGCCGTCGCCCATGTCCATTGGTGGGAACATGTCATCACGGTAGTGTGCCCAGTGACCTGAAGTCTTGTAAGCATCCAAGTTCATCAATACGGGTGTGTAAACGTGTTGGTAACCGCGAGCAACTTCTTTATCAATGATGTAGCGTTCAATCACACGGCGAATGGTTGCACCCTTTGGCATCCAGTAAGGAAGACCAGCACCAACCTTAGGGTCAACGAAGAATAAGTCAAGGTCGCGGCCGATTGTCCGGTGGTCGCGTTCCTTAATTTCTTCGCGTCGTTTAATGTCGGCATCAAGGTCAGCCTTCTTGAAAAAGGCAGTTCCTGAAATTCTTTGCAACATTGGGTTGGAAGATTGTCCTTGCCAATAAGCGCCGGCAACACTGAGCAATTTAAACTGCTTAATCTTACCAGTATTTGGCAAAAGTGCATCGAAGCCAAAGTCAACAAAGTCACCTAATTTATATGCTGCAACTGTGTCGCTTGGTTCAGCCTGCAGTAATTCCAACTTGAACTTGTCATCTTTGAAAATATTTTCTAATTCACTCTTAGATATCTCTACTTGTTCAATCTTAGCGCCACTCTTAACAGCCTTTTGGATAGCCTTTTCTAATTGTGGTAATTCACTAATCTTGATTTGGTTTGCCTTGTCAGTATCAACAAAAAAGCCGTCGTTATCTGCAGCGTGCTCACCTATCCGTAATTCTGGATAAGCCTTTTTAGCAACTGCTTCAAAGACAAAGGCAACAGTTGCACGTAAAACGTTCAAGCCGTCTTCATCTTTATCAGTAATAATTGCTACTTCTGCATCGTCATTTAATTCGTAATCAACTGACTTCAATTCGCCGTTAACTTTTCCGGCCATTGCAGCCTTACCAAGTGAAGTTGAAATATCATGTGCTAAATCAGCAATTGAAATAGCGTGGTCATAGTCACGGTTTGACCCATCAGGCAAAGTAATTGAAAAACTCATGTTTACCTCCATAAACAAAAAAAGCCCCAGTGCAATTAAGCACTGGGACGTATATTAGCGCGGTTCCACCCAAATAGATTAGAGCATCTCTAACCCTCTCTTAAGATTGATAATGGAATCCAGCCTTTGTTAAAACCTTTATTAGTAGAATGAGTGGGGTCTTGCTCATGAAGGACTTCCAGAAAAAGCGTCCTTTTCTCTGAGTTGAGCAACATCATGTTCATTCATTGCACTTAATTATACGCAAACAACGGTTAAATGCAAGAACTTTTTAATAGAATTTGATTAAAAATAAATTAATGCCGGCGATTGGGTCCCGACACGACTATTTCTTTAGCCAGTGTCCGCACCCGTTCCATCAGGCGTTTGGCCTTAATTGGATCAAGAGCATTTTTGGTTTCTTTAAAATGGTCTTCCAAGTCAGCCATCGCAAAATTCGATGAGAAAAATGTCGGCAGAACATTATCCATCCGCGCTTGCAGAATTACACCTAGGACATCATCACGCGACCACTGGCTCAGAGTTTCTGCACCAATATCATCTAGTAGTAATACATCAGCTTGGCTCACGCGGTCAATTTCTTTTTGCAAGCTATTATCTTCAAAATGGCTGGATAAACCAGCGATAAATGTCGGCACATGTAAAAAGACTACCTGCTTACCCATCGCTGCAACCGAATTTGCTACTCCAGCTAATAAGTATGTCTTACCAACGCCGAAACTTCCTGATAGATACAGCCCTTGCTCGTGAGGATTTTGGGAATAGCCAGCCAAAAACTTACCAATAGCTGCCAATGCTGGTCCACGTCCTGCAGCTGTATCATCCACTTGACTCAAGCGCACATCATGCAACGTTTCTGGCAAATTAATCAGGTGCAAATGCTTCTTAGTATTAGCGCGCAAGCTTTGTTCAATTTTGTTTTCATCGGGTACATAACGCAAATCAATTGCATGATCATTTAAGAACAGTTCTGGTCGATAACCCGCTGTTACGGGGTCTTGCTTGTGTTGTGCCAAGTAATATTCGTATAAATTCGACCAGCTCTTCTTGATCATTTCGGATGTAATTTGACCTTTGTGCTGGTTCAAAAACTGCTGCACATTTCTATCCGCCAAAACCTGTTGGTAAATTTGTGCCAAATTATGCTTTTTAGCAATTTCTGGATTTAAATTATTAATAATATCGCCGATTGATTGCATAATTTCACCTACTTCATGCCATTTTTATCTTCTAAATCCTTAAAGAACTTCTTCAAGTCAGCGGAAGAAACATTAGTGCTTTGCGTTGCCGTCTTTTTACTCCAGTCAGTCCCCTTTTCAACACGTTTAGGTTTTGTCGAATAACGGGGGTAATAACTCTTCTTTTGCTGACGTTTCTCCATATATTCCAAAGCCTGGCTCCCAGTCTTAACGCCATGCTGCAGCCAATCATGCAAGATCGTATTGGCCAAACGGTAAGACACAGACGGTCCACTATTCAAGCAGGCATACGTCAAAATATTGAGCAATTCCGCTGGAATATCCTTTTGGTTAAACAAATTATCTAGCACCTTATACTCACTAGCATCAACATAATCATGTTTATCGGTTTTTAAGCGATACAAAAACTGGGCCGGCGACTTAGTCTGCGCCAATTGTAAAATTCGCTGGTCACGCAAGCTCAAACTAGAATTATCCTGAATTGTCGCTTGTGGATCCTGCGTTTGCTGCAGATTTTTCCGCGTGCCCTCTGCGTGAATATTTTCCGCAATAGTTCGCTTAATTAACGGCATGTCAAGCTGATAACTGTCATGCAAACACGGCAAAGTTTCATCCACAAATTCCTGCTCTGACAAGCCATAAGTACGCATTATTCCCCGAATAGCCGGACGATTTTTATCAATTTCACTAGCTGCAATCTGGTAAATTTCAAACTGTTCTTTCATAAACTGCCAGTCAATTTGATCCTGCTCATTAACACTGGCTGTCGCAGCCTGCTTGACCTGATTTTCCTGTGCAGCTCGCTGAACATCAGACGACGGACTAATTGCTTCTTCATCTGGCAAGCGAAAGACATCCATAAATGAAGCAGAAACATCCTTAGCGGTTTGCACACCGTTAACCTGATTCTCACTACGCTTATTTTCTTGCGCAAATAAATGGCTTAATCGCTGAAAAGTTGTCACGCCAACTTTTTCTTTTAACAAACTTGCCAGTAATGCCGTCGCAAAAAACTCACTACTGTCAGGTACGCGGTTTAAAGAAAACAGCAGCACTTGCCCCATGATCTCATTCTTGATAATGCGGGTCTTAACCAATCCTACTGCTTCTAACTTATGCAGCGCCTGAAATAATTCTTTCAAACTGCAGTCAAGTTGCTCCTGCAGATGGTAAATACCCTTGCTATCTGACAAAATTGCGGCAGCATCGTAGTCTGCCATTAGCGTTAAATAAAGAGCAACCCCACTAGCACCAATTAGCGGCTGATAAAGCTTAATTAAAACTTGTAAATCTTGCGGAAAAACCGTCACGCGATTAATGATAAAAAAGGGCTGCTTGGGATTAGAAGTCTCAAACATCAGTAGTTCCCTTCTCCTCACGTTTAGCAATCATGTCTTCCATGGTCTTCATAAAACTGGACATATCTTTAAATTCTCGGTAAATGGAAGCAAAGCGAATGTAAGCAACATCGTCAATATCAGCCAGCTCATCCATCACAACTTGACCGATTTTCTTTGAAGAAATCTCACTAACGCCTTGTTTTCTTACCTTATTTTCAACATGGTCAACCAGTTGCTCAAACTGCGCGCTAGTAATCGGCCGCTTTTGACCGGCAGCCATCACACCATGCAAAATCTTTTTACGACTGAATGGCTCTCTTGTACCATCATTTTTAATAACTAACAACGGGGTCGTTTCAACACGTTCAAAAGTTGTAAAACGAAAGCCACAATTTTCACATTCACGTCTGCGTCTAATTGCCCGGTTTTCATCGCTGGGCCGAGAATCAATGACACGTGAGGCATTTTGCCGACAATTAGGACATTCCATTCTTCTCTCCTTTTAACTTAAGTAACAACTCAGCCAATTTGGCTTCTAATTCTTCTATTGTACCAGTATTTGTAACTACATAATCGGCCAACTTGATTTTTTGTGCAAGTGGCATCTGACTTTTAATCCGATTTAGTGCCGCTTGGCGCGTCAATTGATCACGCTGCATTAACCGCTCAATCTGCATGTCTTCGGGAATTGCAATTAGCAAAGTTTTATCGCAGTATTTTTGACCGCCTGATTCAAATAAGACCGGGGCATCAACAATGATTAACTGCTTGCCCGCTTGCTTATTTTGCGTAATTTTAGCCTGAATTGTTTGAAAAATCAATGGATGAGTAATTTTATTCAGGATTGCCAGCTGCTCAGGACTACTAAACACCACTTTGCCAAGCTGATGCCGATTAATTGTTTGGTCTGAATTTAAAAACTTTTTGCCAAAATATTGGATAACTTGCAGATAGCCAGCTTCACCAACATTTAAAATTTGATGAGCAATTAGGTCGCTGTCGATAATGGGCAGCCCCTTTTTTCTAAAAAAGGCATCTGCCGTACTTTTACCACTAGCAATACCACCAGTTAGGCCCAACACTAGTGTCATTTGTAGACCACCTGACACTTAGGACAAAAAGTAGTACCACGACCATTAACCTTGATTTTTTCGAGCAAATTGCCACAGCGCGCACACGGCTCCCCCTGATGACCATAGACTCGCAGCATCTTTTGAAAGCCACCGGTTTCGCCGTTAGCATCAAGATAAGTATGTACAGTAGTACCGTGTTTTGTAATCGCCAGTGCAATCAGCTCATTAATATTATCATGCAGCTCTGCCACTTTCTTTTTAGGAATTTTATTAGCGCTACTTAACGGGTGAATTTTGGTTTTCCACAAAACTTCATCGACATAAATATTACCTAAGCCCGCCACAATGGTCTGATCAAGCAAAGTGCTTTTAATATTTTTCTTCTTGCGACTAAGACCTGCTGCTAAAAATTCCGTTGTAAAGGCGGCAGAATTCGGCTCAAAGCCCAACTTGCTAATTCCAGTAACTACCCGTTCAGTTCCCGTTGCTACTAACTGCATCCGCCCAAATTTGCGCACGTCATTATAGCGTAGCGCCGTATCATCGGTGAAAGCAAACTGCACGTGATCATGTTTATCTTTAGGTGCAGCAACCATTGTCAGCCGATATTTACCTTCCATGCGCAAATGCGACACGATTGTCAGATCACCACTTAAGCGAATTAATAAATACTTGGCATAGCGATCAATCGTTAAAACCTGCTGTCCTGCAACTTGCTTAACAAATTCATCGGGATCACTAGCAATAATTTTGGGATACCACAGTGTTACCTGTTTGATTGTTTTTCCCTTAATTAAAGGAAGCAAGGTGCGGCGCACTGTCTCAACTTCTGGCATTTCTGGCATTAATCTATCTCCTTACTTTGCATCGTACCAATTATGGCCCCAACCTGAGTCAGCAATCAGCGGAATATCAAGTCGAACTGCAGACTGCATCACTTCTGGGACAATCTTCTTAATCGTTTCTAGTTCATCCTTAGGAACATCAAAAATCAACTCATCATGCACCTGCACCACCATCTTGGTCTTAAGGTGCAACTCGTCTAACTTTTGTTGCATGTTAATCATGGCAATCTTAATAATGTCGGCAGCTGACCCCTGAATTGGCGAATTAATCGCGGTTCTTTCCGCAAATGACCGCACATTAAAGTTCTTGGCATGAATGTCAGGCAAATAGCGCCGCCGGTGCATGATTGTTTCGGCGTAGCCTTTTTCACGTGCTTCCTGAACAGCCTTGTCCATATAATCGCGAATTTGCGGATATTGTTCAAAATAATTATCAATAAATTCTTTGGCTTGCTTGCGGCTAATGTTCAAATTCTTGGACAGGCCATAATCGGAAATGCCATAAACAATCCCAAAGTTAACGGCCTTGGCCCGGCGACGCATCAGCGGTGTGACTTCATCTGGAGAATCTAAATGGAAAATCTTCATCGCGGTATGTGAGTGAATATCATACCCGGTCTTGAAGGCTTCCTGCATATGCTCATCACCAGAAACCTGCGCCAATACCCGCAATTCAATTTGCGAATAATCGCAAGAGAAAATATAGCCATCAGGAGTACTTGGCACAAACGCCTTGCGAATTTGCTTGCCTTCCTCTGTTCTTGTTGGGATATTTTGCAAGTTAGGATCAACTGAAGACAATCGACCTGTTGCCGTTAACGTTTGTAAATAACGCGTATGGACGCGACCATCTTTTTGAATTACATCCAGCAATCCCTTGACGTAAGTTGACTGAATTTTAGCAATTTGCCGGTAAGTCAAAATCTCGTCAATAACCGGGCTCTGCTCTTTTAACTGGTTTAAAACATCAACTGAAGTGGAATAACCAGTTTTAGTCTTTTTAACCGGTGGCAAGCCCATCTTTTCAAACAAAATGTGCCCTAATTGCTTAGGCGAGTTAAGATTAAAGCGCTCCCCAGCCTCTTGGTAAATTTTGTTCTCAAGTTCCTGTAATTCAACTGCAAACTCGTTCTGCAACTGAATTAAAGTGCCAGCTTGCACCTTAATGCCGTTTATTTCCATCACCGCTAAAACGCGTGCTACTGGAATTTCAATGCTAGCATACAGATCGTCTTGCTCATGATCCTTAAGGCGCTTGAGTAATTCATTCTTTAATCTAACAATTGACTGAGCCTTGCTGGCCAAATGACTGAACAAAATCTGGTCGTCATCAGGAATGTGTTCCTTTTTGCCCTTACCATAAACTTCAAAGTCACTCTTAACAGAATAGTCACCATACAAATGGCAAACCTCACCCATGTCATTGGAGTTGTTTTCATTATTTACCAAGTAAGATGCTAGAAGCATGTCGTAATCAATTCCATGAACATGAATATCTAATCGGTTAAGGCCAACCATTGTCCGTTTAAGGTCAAAGACATCCTTCTTAATTTGAGCATTTTCTAAAAGTTGCTTTAACGGCTGGATTTGCAACAACTCAATATCACGACTGACATAAGTTTGCTCACCAATTTTAAGAGCAAAACCGACAAAGTCAGCCAAGTGATAATTAGCACCCAGCATCCCCAAATAAAAACTAACAGTCGTCTGCTCGTCAACCTTAATTTGTTCTAATTGCTCCTTAGTCAGTTCAACATAGTCAATCTTAACTTCTTCTTTCGGGACATCATCATCGCCAGTAGCAGCGGCATCTAGTTGACTTAAAAATTTGCGAAAATTCATCTTTTCGTAAAATTGCCGCAACTTGTCCTGATCAACTTTTTGCCACTTAACATCTGCCAAATTAATGGTCACTGGACTTTCACGGTCAATTGTCGCCAACTTTTTAGCTAAAAATGCCTTGTCCTGATCATTAATCAAGTTTTCCTTTAACTTGGACTTCTTCATGTCGGCGACATGCTCATAAAGACCTTCAACCGAGCCATATTGCTGGATTAAGCGTGAAGCCGTCTTCGGACCAACCTTGGTTACGCCAGGATAATTATCAGAATTATCACCCATCAATGCCTTCATATCAATGAATTCGGTTGGTGTGACACCATTAACTTCCTTCATGTGCTCAGGAGTGTAGGCTTCGAGGTCTGAAACTCCAGACTTAGTTACCATGACTGTCGTCTTTTCTGAAGCCAGCTGGGTTAAGTCCTTATCCCCAGTAACAATCGTCACCGTCATATTTTGTTCTTCACCAAGACGCGCAAAAGTACCAATAATATCATCGGCTTCATAATCTTTCAATTCGTAGGTGGCAATCCCCAAATCATGCAGCAATTCCTGAATATATGGTAGCTGCTCCAATAATTCTGGTGGTGTCTTTTGCCGACCACCCTTGTAGTCGCCATACATTTTATTTCTAAAAGTTGTCTTGCCGGCATCAAAGGCAACCAGGACATAATCTGGCCTAACGTCTTTTAATAAAACATCCAGCATATTTTTAAAAGCATAAATAGCATTGGTGTGCAGACCCTCAGCGTTTTTGAAATTTTCGAGCTGCCGATAAAGTGCATAAAACGCACGAAAGGCAACAGAGTTACCATCAATTAAAAGTAATTTTTGATCAGCCATAATTCTCCTCATTATTCAATCGTCAGTTAATTCACATACCATTCTAACAGTTTTAACGGCTTCTAGCAGGTTACTGACTTAATTATGGTTTAAAAAAACTAGTCGCATTGCAACTAGTTTCTTAGTTAATTTATTTCTGCAATAATTTAGCGAAGGCATCCTCGTATTTTGGAATGTCACCGGCACCCATGAAGATAATGACGCTGTCATGATTCTGGGTTAAATCAGCGATATTTGCTAAATCAATTACTTCAGAACCCGGAATTTGTGCGGTTAAGTCTTCACTAGAAATATCACCGGTATTTTCACGAGCTGAAGCGTAAATCGGTGTTACATAAGCCTTGTCGACACTACGCAAGATTTCCTCAAAATCCTTAGCATATTTTTTAGTTCGAGAAAATGTGTGTGGTTGAAAGACAACAACTAGGCGTTTACCCGGGAACTTTTGGCGAGCAGCTTGAATGGTAGCCCGCATCTCAGTTGGGTGGTGAGCGTAATCATCAATCACATTAATGTCGCCATAATCAGTTTCGGTGAAGCGGCGCTTAGCACCATGATAAGTTAACAAGCCCTCTTGAATATCTTTTAACGGAATATTTTCAGTATGCGCAACCGCAACAACCGCCGTTGTATTCAAAATATTATGGTCACCAAACAAATGAACAGTAAAGCGACCAATGTTTTCACCATGAGCCAACACATCAAAGGTTGAACCAGTCGTTGACCGTTCAATGTTCACAGCTTGAAAGTCATCACGATCATCAAAACCATAAGTGTACTTAGGAATACTGGTCTGCAATGCTTGCAGACGGCTGTTGCCACCCCAGACAAAGAGTCCCTTCTTAGTTTGATCGGCTGCCGTCTGAAAGGCTGAGGTGTAATCAGCTTGATCTTTAAAATAATCGGGATGATCGAAGTCAATGTTAGTCATAATTTGATAATCTGGGTGATATGCCAGGAAGTGGCGGCGGTATTCATCAGCCTCATAAACAAAGAAGCGCGAGTTCTGAACTCCCTTGCCCTCGCCATCACCGATTAAATAAGATGTCGGTGCAGCTTCACCAAGCACATGAGCTAATAATCCAGTGGTTGAAGTCTTACCATGCGTTCCAGAAATACCGATACTGGTATGCATAGCAACAACTTCCTCAACTGTATCTGGATAGCTCTGCCAAGCAATTCCTTGGTCCTCACATGCTTTAACTTCAACGTTATCATCTTTAAAAGCATTGCCTTTAACAATTACCTGACCAGTAGGCTTAATATTAGCTGCCGCAAAGTCAGCAACTTCAATTCCAGCTTTTTCCAGCGGCACTTGAGTAAAGGTGTACTTCGTAATGTCACTGCCAGCCACATTGTAGCCCAAGTCGTGCAGCAATAATGCTAAGGAAGCCATTCCTGTACCCTTAATTCCAATAAACCAAATTTGTTTGTTTTTATCTAACATTTCATTTGCTCCAAATTTTATTCAATAATCGTTTATTATTTTACCATTATTGCAGACAAAAGAGTAACAAGTGCCGAATATAGTTAGTGTCAACTTTTTGTGGGTAATAAACTTTAAGCCTTTACCTGCTGCTATTTGTAGTTTTTGCTTTTAAATTATTTGCTCGGGTAAATCAAATATCTGCCCGCCATTAATGATCCCTTGATTCCAATAATGTATCTTGGTCGTTTCGCCAAAGTCTGCTTGAAAATGCTCATAATACGGTCTGTTCTTTGCCTTAAAACGATGGTCTACTTGTCTAATTCTTTGCTCTTTAGCAGCTTTTCGTTGCTCGTTAAGCAAATATTGGCTAATATCGCCGCCATTTAACTGGAAGATAATGCTTCTGGCTACACTTTCAGCTCCTACCTTACTCCAGCCCATTGGTCTTGAACTCAATCTTTCTGACAAATAATGACTGATGTGGCCTTCAGCGGTGCAACGCTGATAATCAGGTTCTTGCGTATTGAGAATAGCTTGCCAATTACTTAAAAGATAAGTTTTAGCTTGGTTAAGAGCTGCAGTTTGGCTTGGCGTTAAGCTAGGATCACTAAAACGAGTTTCAAAGTATAATTCTACTTTATCCCGCTGACCACTTAAAGCCCAATGATATAAGCAATAAGCGGCGGCTGCCTTAGTATTAACAGCGGCTTGACGGCAATACTTTAATAAATGAAAGCGATCCAAGACAAACTTACAGTTAGGTAGATATTTAGCGCCCGCCTTAATCCAAGGCGCGCCATCACCAGCAAGATAAAACTGCTTAGCTTGCGGATAATTGGCTTCTAAATAACACAGCACCTCGTCCCACAGCTGTTCATTAGCCGCGCCAGCATAAGTACCAGTAAAATATTTGGGCTGAATTAAACAATGCCGTTTTTGGCTCTCATCATAGCCTTCATGTAAGTATACTAACTTCATAAAATGGTTACTGCCATCTTGAAAAGCGACATGATCTTCATCAGCTTCTAAATAAACAATTTGCTTATTTCGTGGTTGCACCTGATCAGGTTGATTAGGCAATAGCTGGCCTGCACGATGAACAATATTCATAACCGTTGTTTTAGAATGGATATCACTGTATTTAAGTAAATCAATGGCTGCCTGATAATGATATTTAGCTACGTTTTCTAAAACAGCCGCCTTAAAGCCTAAGGTCATCCGGCTATACTTGGTGAAAGCTAAGGCTTGATCAAGCCAAAAGAAATAATGTTGGTCTTGTTTATCTTGGTAATAAGTACGCTTAAAAGTTAATTGCCCATACAAAGTCTGCTTAATACATGTACGCATGGCTTTAACTTCATACTGCTTTTTGCGACTAGGCAACTGCTTATAACTAGCATCAAGCTGCTCAAGATAAGAACCAATTAGCTTTAAACCCCAATGGCGCAATTTCTGCATGAATGCTTCTAAGACATCATCGAAAGTAAGCTGACAGTCCAGCAGCTTATTAGTATCAGTAGTTAAATTATCTAACAAAAGCTGTAAATCTTGTAGTAAACTAGTCATATAGAAGAAAACCTTTCTGAATGTAAATTTTGTTCAAACTACATTTTAGCAGAAGGTTCTCTTCTATTTTTTATTTTCCCCACAAATACTTTACGCTAACCCGAATATAATCAATAAAGCATCAGGAACTATGAAATTTGATTTGCCATTTCAATTTATTTAACAGAATAATTTAAATTGATCGCTTTTAAAAAGTGGCAGCCATGATCCCCACTTATGCTGCTTAATATCATTAAGTACTAGTAATAAGCCACTATTACCAGTTGTCAAATCAAGTGATAGTTTATAGCCGAATCTTCCCTGAACGAAAACTGCATCTCCTTGACCTACAATATAATTATTAAGCAATTTTAGCTTGTGCGCTAATCGATTATCATCGGTTAAATTGGCAACTGCAGTATCCAAAACTATTAAGCTAATAAAGCCATCAAATAAGCCATCTAAATATGTTACAAAAACATCATTGGTTTTAATTAATTTTTGTAATATAGCTTTTTCATTCTGACTAATACTTTCGGGGCTGTCTTGCATAAATTCTATTAATAATAGCGCCAAACCCGCATTACCATGATTTACATACGGCATCAACCGTTCATAAGATAGTGTATTGTCTTTAATATAAGCAACTGTTTGATTAATTTCGAGTGAATTGTTCAATACCAAATGCAATATTCTTAAAGTCTCTATTCGATATTTTTCAGACTGAGTAGCAACATGCATTTTCCACAAAAACAGAGCTGCACCTAACCAGCCTGTTAACAAACCACTATCACATTCTTTAGTATATTTTTCTGATTGAGTAAGTTCACTAACCTTCTTAGCTAATAATTGTGCTTGCCGTAAATATTTCTGATCGTTATTCTGCAAATAAAACGTTAAGTAAGCTAGACCTACTCCAGAAATCCCAGAATAAATTGAAATATCTTGCTTTAATTTACAAGACAACAATTTGTCCATAATTAACTCGCTCAACTCTTGATAGCCCTGTTCAGCTAAAACCACTGCAATACCTGTAAATCCTGTAAGTAACCCGCTATTATTATCCTGATTATCTAGCAATTTTTTAATAATAGGAATCTGCTGGTCAATCCAATTATGAATCTGGTGATTAATCTTGCTATTTAAACAATTGGACCTTGTCAACGCCATAATTGCACCAAAAGCACCGTTAGCTACTGAATAATAACTAATTTGAGAATCATATTCAGGAATATCACCACGAATTAAGCCCCGAAAATCAAAATCAAGATGTTGGATAATCCCTTGTGCTATTTCTGAGATATTTTTATCAAGGTTATCTATATCAAAACTTGTTTTTGGCTTAGATAAATTTGCTTGATAATGTTGTGGGTGTCGTGTAGCAGTATTAAAGTCTAGGCTCAACTTATTTTTCAAGCAATGAAAAAAGTCTATAATTTCAGGACCAAATTCATCAGCAATATTTTTATCCTGTTCTTGCTCGATTTCAGGAGCCCAATCAAAACCACTGGCTATCGGTAAAATCATATAACGTGCAATCTTATACAAAGCAATGTTATCAGCTTCCTCAAAAGTGTGAGCATTAACATCAGCATAACCTGGTGTTGCCATCCCCGGCTGATATTTAGCAGTCAATTTTTGCGAGTTTTCAAAGTCAATTAATTTAATGATATTGTCTGTTAAATTAAGTAAAATAACATTATCTGGCTGTAAATCACCAATCGCTATGCCATAACTATGGATATGCTCAACTGCCACTGTCAATGCATTAATAATTGCAATACATTTTTGGGCATACTTCTTTTTTTCAGCTTTACTTGCAGTAAACGGATACTGACTATCAATAAAGTCAGCCAATGTATCTCCTTCAAGATATTCTTCTACCAAGTATAAATGCTTCCATGCCTTAAATTTTTCAAAGACATTAACTGTCTCTGGAACATCATGCAACTTTGCCAAAGCCTTATATTCGCGTTCTACTCGCTCAAAACCATCCAAGCCATTAGCATCAAGACCGGCATGAGCACGACCTTCTTTTAAGACGCACTCATTACCATTTAAAGTTGCATGATAAACTCCACCAGCATTACTAAAATGCAACGCAGAGTCAATTCGATACTTCATCAATTGCTTAAATTCAGATTTGTTATATTGTTGAACATTAGATTGCAATTCAGCAGGTTCCACAATGAACTCAGGAACTTGATAGTATGGCGCTCTTTTATCTTCAATTAGATTTCCACGATTATCCCTGATGCAATATACTTCTTTACCATTAATTTTTGCTTTGATTTCTTTAAATGCACCGTAGCGATAAAAAATATGGGTATCGTGCCATTCCTTATCGCTTAAAATATATGGACCCTCTAAAAAGTCACTCGTAACTTGCGCTAGTTCATCAAGCAGCTCCACAAATTCTTTATCAGTTCTTGGGTAAACGGTAATGAACTTTCCTGAGCTTGCGCGGTCGCCATACTTTGAATTGCTTAGGACCAACTCATCAAAAGTATTCACAAATTTATATGTTACATGTTTAACTGCCAAATATTTACTAACAGCTAATAAGAGTTGCTGAGCATCCTTAATATTAGCTGAAATATGGATTTTCCAACCTTGTTCAGGCAATTGATGATCAAACAAAATGTAATGCCAATAATTATCACTATAATCATAAAGCTTGCCAGTTGGCTTAATATATTTAAAACCATCCTGCTGATTATTGTTAGGTTGATAAAATAATGTCTTGTCATCCTTGATAAACCCGAGATAGTCATTACCCGTTAATTCCATTATTGCCCTACTTTCTATTCATTAACTGCTAAAATTTGTTCCTTAACAAACTGCTGATACTTAGGAACTTTTTGCATTAAGTCTTTATGCGTGCCACTGCCAATAACGCGATGTTGATCCAAAAAGTAGATTTTGTCTGAATCAACAATTGTTGACAGTCTGTGTGCGATCACAATTAAGGTTGTCTTCTGCCCCATCATAATTTTATTCAATGCATCCGAGACAATTTTTTCGGAATCAGGATCTAAGTTGGATGTTGCTTCGTCTAATATTAAAAAGTTAGCGTTTCTTAAATATGCACGTGCCAATTGCAAACGCTGCCTCTGACCACCAGATAGACCCACACCTTGCTCCCCAACAACCGTTTGCAATCCTTGCGGTAATTTTTTGATTTCAGCAGCTAAGTTAGCTTTTTCAAGTGCCGACCAAATTTCACTGTCTTTTGGTTTTTGGGCTAAACCAAAGGTTAAATTCAAATAAATTGTTCCAGAAATAATTGTATTTTCTTGTGTCACAACAGCAAACATGTCCCGCCAAGTGCTCAACTTATATTCTGACGCTTGTTCTTGACCCAAAAGTAGTTTTCCATGTTCTATCTCATACAGTCTTGCTAATAAGTTAATAATTGTTGTTTTCCCTGCACCAGATGGACCGACAATTGCTGTCTTCTTACCCGCTGCAAACTCAAGTGACACATTTTGTAAAACTGGTTCTTGATCGTTATAAGAAAAAGACACATTTTGCAAAACTAAATCGCCACATACAGGTAATTGTGATATTTGTTTTGTATAAACATCCTGTTCACCTTGCGTATTTAGAATCTTATTAAGCTTGACAGTCGCACCTTTAGCTTGCTTATATCCCGCATAAAAGTTGCCTAAAGAGTTAATAGGATCAATTACCTGGAAAAGATATATTAAAAAAGAAACTAATGTTCCAATACTCAAACTCTGCTGCTGGACACGAATACCACCATAAATAATAATCATTAAAATGATGCCAAGAGTAAAAACGGTTTGGATTGGCCCAACAATTGAAAAAATCTTGTCAGTTCTCTTAGATACCTTAAAGAGATTATTAACAACGTCTTTAAAATTAGCTAAAACTGGCCGATAGGCATTATTTAACTTAATGCTGCGAATATTGTAGAGATTTTCTGTACTTTGACCTGACAGTTCACTCAGCTTATTCTGCGTAATTACTGATAACTTTTCGCTAATCTTCCCGATAGGAATAGCAATAAAAATAATTAATGAAAAAGACAAAATAATAAATAATGTTAATCGCCAATCAAGACTAAAGAGAATTAAAAATGAACCAACAATCGTAATCAAACTATTAATCGTCGTTGGAATACTGCCAGTCATAAAATCCTGTACAACCTCAGCATCATTAATTACTCGACTTGAAAGCTGACCACTTCTTTTATCAGCGAAAAAGCTCATTGGCAGTGTAAGTAAATGCTGCTCAACCTGCATCCGCACAGCAGCAATCTTGCGATCGCCAGCAACACTGATGAGATACTCACTAATTGCACTCACAATAGCACTTAGAATAATTGCCACGGCAACTACTAACGCCAAATTGATATTCAAATGATGAACAATCTTGGTTTTAGCATCCACTAACTGCTTAATTACCAATGGTACCCAAATATTGACAAAGGTTCCACAAACACTAAGCAATATCCCGAAAACAAATCCCCACGATAAAGTATATAAAGTTATCTTCTTTTCCATAAGTAGACTCTCATTCTATTTCAACTAGTAAAGGCACATCCTAAAATAGCCTAAAGATGTGCCCTTAAAACTTAAAACAGAATTTATAATATCGGTGGCAATTTTATACTTCCGAGTGTATGCCCACAAATCAAAGACTTATATGTATTACCATCCGCATCTACACAAACATGAAATTTTAGTTTTTTCTTTCGCTTATGACATTTATGCTTTTTTTGTAGCTGCAAAATATTATTACTCATTATTATCACCTGCAATATTAATAATAAATATCAGAAATTTTATGTCCATGAACTACATTTCCACATAAAAGTGAAACATTGCCATGCTTTTTGTTATTCCTGTGCTTATGACCCTTATGCTTTAAAGCATATTTTTGTAAGGCTAAAATACATTCAAGCATAATTTACACATCTCCTTACATCAACTTATAATTTCAAGAATTTGAAATCATGATAACAAATATAAGTTCTATTCTTATGCTTTATTCCATGAATACCACTTTTCTTTTTGTTACCATCATGAGCTAATTTTTCTATTTGATTAATAAAGTTATCTATAATTTCATTCAATTTACATCACCTTCCTTTCAATTTAATAAATTTTTATTGACATTTTTATTAAATCAGGGTTATAAATACAAATGACAATTTGTTACCAAATTTCACATTTGTATATTTTTAGAAAGAGAAATTATGAAAACTTTTGGTGAAACCCTGCAGAAAATCCGTAAGTCACGAAACATTACTCAACAACAGTTAGCAAGTAATACTCAGATAAATAGATCAACAATCTCTAAAATTGAGCATTCAGCTGAAGAACCTGCTTATGAATTGGCAGTTAAATTAATAAATAATTTAGGAATTACACAAGAGGAGTTCTCTTATATTCGCAATAATTATCAGCTTGATACACATGACAAGATAATTTACGATTTTCTCAATATCGCTTACAGCTCGGAAACAGATAAGATCGACAAAATAATTGAGCAAATTGGACAACGTAACATATCAATTTCAGACCCAATTATGAATATATTGGTAACTATTCTACAGGGGCTAAAGGCTATTAATGCAAATGAATTGAACTTAGCTAAAGAGCTCATTTTACCTATTTGGAATGATTATTTAGCTAAAATTGAAACATGGACTATTTTAGATTTGTACGTAATAAATTTGATTTTTATTATTTTCGATGAAGAAACTATGGCTAGTATATCCGAACAGGCAATTCAGACAATTGAAAATAATTATCCATTTTTAAAATCATTAGAAGTCAATTTTCTTCTTAATCAAGCCATTCTTTATATGGAACGGCAAGATTTCAGCACTGCAATTACTAGTTTAAATAGAGCATTACCACTTATTGAGCATTCTTTTCGTTATGACAAACTGTTTTTAGCCAAAGGCAGACTAGCTATCTGTCATCATAATCAAAAAGAAGCTCTACATTGTTTAAGTGTTCTAAAGGAAATGGAGGCTACCAGTGTCTATCAAGCACTAAGCGAAGAAATAACCAAATTCAATAATCAATTTTAAAAAAGTATACGTAAAAAGGCTGTCACAATCGTGATAGCCTTTTTAATTACTATTTAACTTTATAGAGTAAAATTCAAATTTTCCAGACGACTTATAGCTTAATCTTGCCGCTAGCTAGCAGTTCATCGCATTTTTCTGGTTCAAAAGCAGCGCCAACCGTAAAGTCATCAGGAACAACCATGATCCCGCGCTTTTGTTCTGCATGTTCCAAGCCTAATTCACGAGCCGAACAAATCATCCCGTATGAGGCAACACCGCGCAAGTCACCGGGCCAGATTTGTTGACCATTAGGCATTAAAGTACCAGGAAGGGCAACGACAACTTTTTGACCTTGAGCAATATTAGGGGCACCACAAACGATTTGGTGTTCCTCGCCATCGCCAACTTCAATTGTTGTGACGTGCAAATGGTCAGAATCTGGGTGCTTATCGCAAGTTTTAACCAAGCCATAGACAAGTGTTGGCTTGCCATAGGCTAATTCAGCGTCAAAGCCTGCTTCTGCCAATTTTTTATTCAAAGCAGTCAGGTCATCAGCGGTTAACTTAACTTGTCCATCTGGCAATTGAGCGTAGTCAATTACTTGGTCAACGTTAAAAAAGTTATAACCAGTAACGTTGCCCTTTTCATCAATAACTTGGGTAATGTCACCCTTTTGGACGTATTCACTCTTACCACTATCTTGACCCAAAATCACGATTAAGGTGTTAGGGTAACTGCGTTTATTAATACTAGTAATCATTAAATTATCTCCTTCATTAGTCGAGTGACCGCAAAAAGTCCTCAACTTCGTCTTTAGTCTTGCGATCCTTATTTACTAGTCTACCAATTTCTGCGCCATCTTGGTAGACAACAAATGAAGGAATTCCCATAATATTTAATTCTTTAGCCAAATCAATTGAGCCATCACGGTCAATTTGATAGAACTTACTATCGGCAAAATCTTGCTCAATCGCAGGCATAAATGGGTCTAAGAAGCGGCAGTCTGGGCACCAATCAGCCGAAAATTCCAAGACAGTCCGGCCATTTTTAGTAATTTCAATTAATTTTTCTTGAGTTAATTCTTTAATTTGTTCCATCAGTAAAACCTCTTTTATTGTTATTCAATACTTAACTATTTTACTCCAAAATCAGCATGAAGAGCATAAATTGGATTACCTTTAGCAGCAAATTTGTGTTCATATTCTGTTTCAACGTTTTGCGTCACAATTTCTTCTGCCTCATGGTGTAAATCAACAGACACAAAGTCAAAGTGCATCCCGTAATTGTTCATACTCTGCAGCGAATACGCAAATAGCCCAGCATTATCCGTTTTAAACTCAATCTGGCCTGTGTCAGTCAGGACTTTTTCATATTTACTTAAAAATGATTGGTAAGTCAAGCGGCGTTTTTCGTGACGCGTCTTTGGCCACGGATCGCTAAAGTTAAGGTAAATGACATCTGTTGAATTGGGTGCAAAAAACGCATCAATTGCTGCCGCATCGGCACACAAAATCTGCAAATTATCTAGTTGCTTATCAAGCTTTGTGCGCAAGATAATGCCAGCAGCCGTAATTTGCAGTTCAACCGCCACAAAATTTTTCTCTGGGTGCATCTCGGCCAAGGTGGTAATAAAATGCCCTTTCCCTGAGCCTACTTCAATTTCTAAAGGTTGTTCAGGCTTAGGGAACCGCTTTGCCCAGTCAATCTTTACTTCTGGGTCTGGTCGGTCTAGAACACTCTCTGGATGGTTCTTCACTAATTCTACGGCCCACGGCTTGTTACGTAATCTCATTTATTAAATCTTCCTCTTCTTAATCTTATATGGTAGATACAGCTGCACAATAGATACACTAAAACAGGCTAGTAAACCAATTGCCTCCAGCAACTGTAAGTTAATCGGCAATAATAGCAGCCATGACACGCTAATCAATAACCATTGTAATAACATTGGTAAACTTAAAGCAACAATTAAGTCGTGGCCCCGATTTTGACGCATAATTGGTGCAACGCGATACATAATATTATCATCGAACTCGTCAGCCATAGGCAATAATTGATAAGCCGTCAAAAAGATTACTAGGCAAGATAATCCAAGTGCCCACGCCCAATTTTGGACAAGCCATGAGATAAGAATTGCAAAAGCGGTCATTCGCACCAACAAATTTAAATTTTCCGGATTCCGCAATAGCGCACGCCGATACAAAAAACGGTTAGGATTTTCGCTTTTAAGTGACCGCGGCAACAAAAAGTCTAGATACTTCCGCCGCTTGATAGTGACTTGCTTTTCTTTAACATCGGTAAACATGCTGAAGCCTGTATAGACCCGATTTTTACGTTTTTCTTCTAGAGCTACAGCATAACGCCAATCAAATAGTGTTTTCCGTTCCAAAAAGAAGTACATCGCAACAATGCCAGCTACTAATAAGACCAGTAACAACCAAATTAATATCGGCTGCATTATTGCTAAACACAGAACAATTAATAATGCCAAGTTAACTAAAACTAATGAAATTTTCCGACCAAAATACAGATTTTGCTGGGTGATTTTTAATTGTAAAATCTTACTAAGCCATACGGCAACTGCAAATTCCCAATAGCTTACCGGTGCTAGTCCCGCCTTAATCGTTGCAAACGGAAATAAAATGCCGGCTAGCAGCACAATTAATAATGTTGGCAGTACCATACTGTACTTAACTAAAGGACTTAAATATAAGTTCATCTGCTCATCTTGCGGCAATAAAAATTGTAAATCTGCACGCTGCAGGAGTGTAACTAGATTGCCGGTTAATAAGGGCAGCCATAATAACGCCGCAACTAGTGGCCGGTAAAACCATAATCCTTGCGGAATTGTCTTCATGCTTTGTGCATACCAATACATCAAGGCACCAAAGAGAAAAATTAACGCTAGGATAAAAAAATCGTTGAAAACTAACATTAAATATTTTAATGACTGTCGTAAATTACTCTGAAGTCGAATTTGAGCCAATCTACGCATGGTGCTGCTCCTGATTCAAAACTTGATAAAGCTTATCAAAAGCATCGCTGGGCTTCAAACCATAATGTGCCCGAATTTCATCAAGGCTGCCAATTATTTCAATTGTCCCATTATTTAAAACCGCATAGTTAGAGATTGCCTGTTCAGCGTCCGCTAAAACGTGGGTCGTCATCAAGACCATCTTATCGTCAGCAATTGCCTGTTTAATTAAGTCAATTAAATTAGCAACTGCCAACGGGTCAAGACCAGTGAACGGCTCATCAATCACCAATAAGCTGGTATCGGCTAAAAAGGCCGTCACAATCATTACCTTCTGCTTCATCCCTTTTGAAAAGTGAATTGGCAGCCAATCCAACTTGTCATCTAAGCGGAATAATTTTAATAATTTCTCTGCTCGCTCCCAAGCTGTTTGCGGAATTAGTTGGTAAGCCAGCATTGTCAATTCCAAATGTTCCGCCAAGGTTAATTCTGGATATAAAACCGGTGTCTCTGGAATATACGCAACCTCTTGCTTAAACTGCGTCGGCTGCTTAGTTAGTTCCACGCCATTAAGTCTGATTTTCCCCTTTTGCGGTCTTAATAAACCCAAAAGATGCTTGATTGTTGTGGACTTTCCCGCACCATTTAGTCCAATTAAACCCAAGGCCTCGCCCGGTTTAATCTCTAAGTTAATATTTCTAATTACTGGCACGCCCGTGTAGCCACCAGTTAAGTGCTCAATTTTCAGAACCATATTTCCTGTCTTTCTTTTAATGAATTTACTCATTTTATATGATAGCATGATATTAAAAGAAACTAAATTTTGAAATAAAAGAGGTATAAAAATGAATGAATTAAACGAAGACTGTTTATTTTGTAAAATTATCCGTGGTGACGTTCCTAGTTACACTGTTTTTGAAAATGATGATGTCAAGGCTTTCCTTGACCTATCACAAGTAAACCCGGGTCACACCCTGATGGTTCCCAAAAAGCATATTACCAACTTTTTTGATTACACATCAGAAGATGCGCGGCGCTTTTTGCAATATATCCCAGAAATTGCCAATGCAATCAAAAAGTTTGACCCTAAAATTACTGGCATGAATATTAATACCAATAATGGCAGTAGCGCCAACCAAGTTGTGATGCACTCACACATCCACTTTGTTCCCCGGTTTGAAGGCGACGGTCTTAAGCTTGCCACACGCAACAATGCAGATAAGTACAGTGAGGCCGATTACCAAAAGATTGCTGACGCAATTAAAGCCCAATTTTAAGGAGTAACTTATGAAACATTTTAGTTTAGGTATTGCTGCTGGTGCGGCTCTTGGCATGGTCTTATCGATACTAACCGATAATAAAGGCACTAGATACAGTGCACCAATTAAACATGAAGTTGATGGCACCGTAGAAGACACTAATAATCTTGTCTCGTCTGTCGCTAATTTAAAGGAAGCTAAACAAAGATTAACTGCGGTTATTCCTGAGACGCAAAAGGCAATTATCTCCTTACAAAATGATATTGGATATTATCAAGCAAAATTGGCCCGTCTAGTCGAAGATTTAAAGGGTCAAAGTGACGAATTAACTGCTGATTTGAATACTAAAGCCAAAAAATAGTAAAGAAAGTTTGAATTTTCTGTGAAAATAGAAAAATTAAAAACGCTGCCAGCTAATTTATGTTATATTAGTTGTCGATGACTTAATTTATTAAGGATGTGGAGAATCTATTTTATGAAAAAATATTTGAAAAAGGCAGCCGCAGTAATCGCTGTAGCTGGAATTGCATTATCAACTGCTGCTTGTTCTAATGGCGGTAAAACTGTTGCTTCATATAAGGGTGGTAAGATTACTCAAAATGATTACTACAACGAAATGAAGAAGTCCCAAGCTGGTCAATCAGCTTTGGCTAACATGATTATCAACCATGTTTTGGAACAACAATACGGCAGTAAAGTTTCAAAGAGCCAAGTTAACAAGCAATTTGATAACTACAAGAAGCAATACGGTTCTCAATTTAGCGCTGTTTTACAACAACAAGGCATGACGGAATCAAGCTTCAAGGATAATTTGAAGACTACTTTGCTTTCCGAAGCAGCTTTGAAAGACATCAAGAAAATTTCAAAGAGTCAAGAAGACAAGGCTTGGAAGTCATACCAACCTAAAGTTACTGTTCAACATATCTTAGTTACTAAGAAGTCAACTGCTGAAGACATTATCAGCCAATTAAAAGACGGTAAAAGTTTCAAGGCTTTGGCTAAGAAGTACTCAACAGATACTGGTACTAAAGCAAACGCTGGTAAGTTACCTGCCTTTGATTCAACCGACACAAGTTTAGATGCTGGCTTCAAGAAGGCAGCATTCCAATTGAAGACTGGTGAAATTACTAAGACTCCAGTTAAATCACAATATGGTTACCATATTATCAAGATGATTAACCACCCAGCCAAGGGTTCATTTGCTTCACATAAGAAGGAAATTGACAACCAAATTTACCAATCAATGTCACAAGACCAAGAAACAATGCGCGATGTTATCGCAACTGTTTTGAAGAAGGCTGATGTTTCTATCAAGGATAACGACTTGAAGAATGTTTTGGCATCATACGTTTCTACTTCAAAGAATTAATTTGAAATTAGTAATAAAAAAGAAGTTCGCTTGCGAACTTCTTTTTTTGTTTATTCTAACTTGTGCGACTTACTTAATGGCTCATCAACCTTAGGACGGTAAAATTTCCGTCCACCTTGGCTCATAATATTGTCAGTAAAATTGCCGGGCCGCGTATGTTGTAAGGCATTGGTAATGGCATAAACTGCCGCATCCATGTCATCAATACGGTGCAGTAATTCTGCTTCAAGCAGGGCCGGCAACTTTGGCGAGCCATACTCAAACTTACCGTGGTGCGACAATACCATGTGCCGCAATAATAATAAGTCTTCTGACTCAGTGTCAATCTTCATATCTTGTGCGGCCATCATAATTTGTTCATCAATCAATACCAAGTGACCAATAAGGTTACCTTCTGTTGTGTATTGCGTAGCTGCAGGGCCAGTTAATTCCAAGACTTTACCCATATCATGCAAAATGCAGCCAGCGTATAATAGCGACCGATTAACCTGCTGGTAATTATCCGCAATTCCCTTTGCATCCCGCAGCATCGACACCGTGTGAAAGGCTAAGCCGCCGCGCACAGCATGATGGTTACTCTTACCTGCAGGATAATCAAAGAAACGCTGATCCCACTTTTTCAATAAATAACGCACTATACGGTTCCATGTTGGATTTAAGATTTCAAACACATATTGGTTGATCTCTTCCTTCATGTCCGCAATCTTTTCGGGAGCCGACTTGATAAATTCTTTCAAATCATAGCCCTCCTCTGGTCCAACCACTCGTAAACTGTAAATCTTAATCTGCGGCTGATCTTGATATTCTTCGCGTCTACCATTGAGCTCAACAAGTGTGCCAGCACTAAAGGTTGCTGCATCCTGATTATTGGCATCCCAAAAATTACCACGAATTTCACCAGAGCTATCGCCAAAAGACATTGCTAAATATAACTTGCCCTTTTTGGTGTGGCGCAACTGGGAATTTTTAATTAAAACTACTAACTCTAATTCTTCACCATCATTGTAATCCAATAGGCGTCTAAACATTTTCAGTTCCTTTCGTAAAAGTCAGCGGTTGCAGCTTTAATTGCTTAACTAATTTCGTTTGTGCCGTAAAAATCAAAACTTGTGTAGTTTGTGCAATTTGCTTTAAAAGCTGTTCAATTTGGCCCGTTCTTTGATCGTCAAAATTAACAAATGAATCATCAATTAGGATTGGCAAATTAATTTGGTCCTTAACCTGCTGAACAAAAGCCAGCTTTAAGGCAAAGTAAAGTTGTTCCTGCGTACCGCGCGAGAGGTATTTCACCTTGATAGTCTTACCATCAGCTCGTGTGACAGATAATTTTTTATCAATTTTAATATCATTATACCGGTTATTTGTTAACAGTCGCAAATATTCTTTTGCATCGGTTAACATTTTGGGAAAACGTTCATTGGAAGCAAGGTCTAACGCACGACTAATCCACTTACTGGCAAACAAATTAGCTAAATATTCAGCGCTTTGATTGCGAAATAGCGTTTGTGTGTTGGCCAGTTCTTGTTTAGCCGTAAAGACAGCCGTCGAGCTAGCGAGATTAGCCATCTTAACGTTGGTTTCGGCAACCTGACCTTGAAGTTCATGATTTTGTTCTTCAGCCGCAGCGATTTTTTGTCGCAAAACATTTTCCTTTGCCTGTACCTTAGGCGCATCTTGTAAAAATTGGGCTAACTGTGATAAATCATTTTGCAAATTAGCCGTCAAAGCTGCAATCTGAGTTTTAATTGTTTCTTGTTGCTGCTTAAAAATTTGGAGCTGATCATAATCAGCTAAGGTTTTAACACCAGCTTCGGCTAACGCGGCTTTCAATTTTAATTGTACTCGCTGCAACTCGGCATTATTTTCTGCCAAGCTACTTTCCACTGTTGCCTTAACTTCTGCTTGATGCTGCTTTTGCTTTTCTTGTTCAGCCAGTGAATCAAGTGCAGTAATCACACCTGCAAAATCTGTTGGTACATTGTGGTTTAAGACCATACTCAATTCGCGTGCTAATTGGTCAACTCGCTCTTGCAAATCAGCTAGCTGCTCGCGATTGGTCTGCTCATTTTGCTTCTGCAATTGATATTGTCGCCACTGATTGAGCAAATTAGACAAGTCCAAGGTTTCCGGATTAAGGTGATACTTTTGGCTAAAAGCAGTTTGCATTTGCTTAATTTTAACTTGCTTTGCACGCACGGCTGCTTGCCTATTCTCCTGCATTTTTTGCTGCTTAATAGCCCACCCAGCACCAATAATTCCGCAAACTAATAGAAGACCGCCGACAATTTGCGGACCAGTCATTAGTAAAATCACACCAATGAGTGCCAAAATACCAGTTACTACCAGCCAAATTCGATTATTAGAATTATCACTTTGAACTGCCGGCTGCTTAGATGGTAATTCTCGATAATCTTGCTGCAACTTAATAATTGCCTCTTGATTAAGCCCAATAATCTGGCGTAAATCTGGCGTTAGCGCCAATAATTGTTGCTCAGCCTGCGTAATCTGTTGCGCCTTTTGCACACATGAAGAATACTCTGCTTTCCATTGCAATAATTCTGGCTTTTTCTGAACCAATTTGGCTGCTCTAGCATTTTCAGCAATATCAGTAAACTGCGTTAGTCGCTTTCTTAAGCCCGCAATCGTCTGTTGTAAGTTCTGTTGCTGGACAGCAAATTTTTGTGCAAGTTGATACTGCTCTGGATCAAACTTAACCTCTTTTAACTGCTGCTTCAACTCCTGCAGTTTTTGATAATTCGGCAGCTGCTTACGCAACTGCTTAATCTGATTCAGTTCACTTTGCAACTTGTGTAATTCCGCTTCACTATTTTTTTGCGAATTTTTCTGCTCAAGTGCGCTAGACTCTAAGACCTGATAATCAGTAAATTCACCCTCGGTTTCATCTAACTGTGCTCTTTGCTCCTGCATCTTCGACAGCAGCTTATTTACTGGCGGAAGTGATCCTCGACTCTTAAATAATTTATCCGCAGCTTTGGCAAACTTGTCCCGCAAATCAATGAGTTGGTCGCTATTGGCAGCACCCAAATAATAAATCCGCTCCAAGAGATCTGTCTGGCTAATGTCAATTACTTTAGCCAACATATCTTGATTAAAAATAAAACTTGCAGCATAAAAATCACCGTCAATATTTTTAATTTGGTCAAAAAAGACACTTTCAGGAACAACTTGCCCGTCACATTTAACGGTCAATGTTCCCAATTTTGATCCCTTACCGCTGGCATACAACCGTTCTAGTTCAAACTGCTGCCCATTTTCCGCAGTAAAAAATAGCGAGCCACCCATTGGACTGACACGTGCCAACGGTTTGTAATCTTCAAAAAAGTCGCTAGTGCGTTTGCCCAAATGAAAGCCAAACAAGACTTGTTTAATAAAGGCCACAACCGTGCTCTTGCCCGCTTCATTAGCACCAAAAAAAACATTCAGATTTTCAGCTGCTAAATCAAAGGTAAAATTTGAAAACTGGCCAAAATTAATAATTTTTATCTTAATCAGTTTCATCGTTAATCCCCTTTAAATTATTGTTCAGCTTAACTGCAGCTAAATCCTTAACCTCTTGTAAAAATTGCGGATCTTGTGCAAGTATTGCAGCTAATTCATCCTTTTTAATCCAATCTTGACTTAACTTAGCAAATGTTTCTGGCTCAAACAGCTCCTCCTCGGCTTGCGTGAAATAAGCTTGGTCATTGGCAGCAATTTCTAAGCGACTATTAGTAGTGAAACGCACATCTACTAATTGCGACTCAAAAGCCAATTTTCGCGAAATTCCCTGCCAATAATTAGTATCCTGCACCAGTTCCCGCTCTTGATCGTTCAAATATTCGGCGCCAATAATTTGCAAGCTATAATAAGTCGTTGCTTCTGGTTTAAGGCTTGCCAAAATATGCATTTGTAAATCATTAGGCGTAATTTCAGCAGTTAAAGTCAGTGTTGCTTTTGCCCAACCAATTGGACTAGTTGGCATGAATTTAATTTGCGTCTTCTTGGTCTGCTCGTTAATTATTCCCAGATAACAGCCCTTAACGCCCAACTCGTTAATGTGGCGGCCCTGAATATTACCGGGGTAAACAATTAGCGGTGTTTCTGACAAAATTTGCCGCAAGTGAATATGGCCAAGAGCAAAATAATCATAATTTAGATTTTTTAATTCGCTTAAATTAAACGGTGCATAAACATTTTGACTGGCTTGCCCCGCCTTTTCTTGGGCGTGCATCATCCCAAAGGTATAGTGCGCAGTTTTAGCAGGAAAGTGCGGCACGAGGTCAGAAGTAATGTGATTGTTAAGATAAGAAAAACCGCTAACGTCGTAGTCAAAGCCGCTTCTAGTTTGGCAAGACACAGTTTCAACCTGCTCACCATCGCCCAACAATTTGAAGTACGGACTAGCTGCCACTAATAAATCTGCTGCCTGCATGTGATCATGATTACCAAAAATCATTACTACCTGAATTTGAGCATCTGTTAGGCGCTTAATTTGGTCAGCCAAAAACAACTGACTGCGGGGATTAGGCCGGCTGCTATCAAAAGTATCGCCAGCAATTAATACTAGATCAACCTGTTCTGCTAAGGCGAAATCAACAATCTTACTTAAAGACTGATTGGGTGCTTGTTGAATTTGAGAAAATCGCTTAGATGGCAAAAAAGATAGCCCCAAAAATGGACTATCTAAATGTGCATCCGCAAAGTGGATAAATTTCATAATTTTTTCTAGTTTCTAAGACCTTCATAAAGATCATTAATCGGCTTGGTAATTGCCTTTTGAACATCATCAATTGTCTTATACAACCCTTGTTCTGCTTGCAAAAGTTTTAAAATTTGTGGATCCTTTTGTACTTTTTCATTCAATTGCTTATATTCGTCTTGAATATCCTTGCCAATATCCTGACCTTGAGCTTGGGCTTGCATAATTTGCGCTTGCATCTTGTCCATTTCCTTAAACAAGGCTGAACTGTCAGCGTTCTTCTTAACGCCGTCAATTGCTTCTTCTAAAGCCTTGTATTCGTCGATTTTCTCCAAGTCAGAAGCTAATTGATTAGCTGAGTCGTAGATGTTTACCATATAAAAAGTCCTCCTAAATTAATGGCCAATTAGGCCCTTAACATCATTATACCATTCATTGAGCTTTTGACTCGCCGAACCAAAACCTTTTTCAATTTTATCGCCAAGACCACTGGTCCAATCCGAGCCAGCACCATTTTGCTTAATAATTTGGTTAGGCGCCTTCTCAGTAAACTGATTTTGCGCGGTATACGGTAAAATGCCTTCCATTTCGGCCTTATAAAGCCGCGTAATGCCAGTTTCCGAAACGCCATGCATGTAATGCTCCCTGTTGGTCTTATCAAAACCAACCCAAGTTGCTACAACAACATCCGGCGTGTAGCCAACAATCCACTGATCCTTGGTACCAAAGCCATACGAGTTCGGTACTTCTGTTGAACCCGTCTTTCCGGCAACGCGGTAACCATTTGGTTGCGCCGAAGTTGCTGTCCCGCTACTGAAAACGCCTAGTAACATTGTCGTCATTTCTTTAGCAGTATTAGTTGAAATCACACGGTGAGTACCCGGATTGTGATTTTCAGCCAAGACATTGCCGCTGGCATCAGTTATCTTCGTAATAAAGTACGAGCTATTTGGCAGATTACCCTTATTGGCAAAGGCAGAATAAGCTCTAGCCATTTGCAAAGGTGACACACCACTGGACAAACCGCCAAGAGCCAAAGCTAAGTTTTGGTCGGACTTAGGCACCTTGAGGCCAAAGTTACTAGCCGACTGTACACCCTTGGCAACACCAATTTTATCGAGTAGCCAGACTGCTGGTACATTCTTACTTTGCGCTACAGCTGTGTACATCGGAATTTTGTCAGAATAACCATTATCAACATTATGCGGCTCATAGCCATTCTTGCCAAAGCGTTGCAGCTTATTTGAAAGTTGTGAGTCGTAGTGATAACCCTCTTGCAGTGCTGGCGCATACGTAACTAGCGGCTTAATCGACGACCCTGGCTGGCGCTTCATTTGCGTTGCCCGATTATAACCGCGAAAGACGTGCTTGCCGCGGCCACCAATAACTGCCCGCACAGCACCAGTTGCCGGATCCATCACGACACTGGCCCCTTGAGTTTGGGCACCATCTGCCGCATTTTGTGGAAACAGCCAATCCTGATTAAATTTATCCTGCAATTGCGCCTGATAATTTTGGTTCAATGTCGTATAAATTTTCAGGCCCTTGTTCATCACGTCTTCTTCTTTTAAGCCATAACGGTTAATCGCCTCATCAACCACCGCATCAAAAAAGTACGGATAACGGTAACCATCTTGATTATGGTAAGCATCGACCAGCATTAAGCCCTGTTTTTGGGCAGTCTTAGCTTCTGATTGAGAGAGCTTTTTATTTTCAACCATTAGCTTTAAAATTAAATTTCGCCGCGAAAGTGCATATGACATGTGGTCAATCGGATTATATTGGCTAGGATTACGTAAAATCCCAGCCAAAGTAGCACCCTCACTGGCAGTCAGCTGGCTAGCATCCTTGCCAAAGTACTTTTTACTAGCATCCTGCACGCCCCAAACGCCATTGCCAAAATAGGCATTATTGAGATACATTGTTAAAATATCTTTTTTAGAATAAACGTGCGTAATCTCAATAGCAAAAAACAGTTCCTCTAATTTACGTGAAAATGTTTGCCGCTGCGTTAACAGCGCGTTCTTGGCAAGTTGCTGGGTAATAGTTGACCCACCACCAGAAATTTGCCCATGATGAATAACAATGCCTAAACCAGCCCGAGCCATCCCCTTGATACTGAAGCCTGGGTTAGTCCAAAATGTCCGGTCTTCAGTCGAAATGACGGCATTCTTGACATTTGGCGAAATTTTATTATATTCGACAAAGGAACCTTTTTGTGAATACAGCGACCCTGCCTTTTGACCTTTATAATCATAAATGGCAGTCGTTGTTGACAAAGAGGCCTTTAAATTAGATATATTCGAAGTTTTTACTTTAACGGTATAATACGTACAAACCAAAAGGATCACGCTAAGCAGGATTAAAATAATCCAGCGACCGATATAAAAACGGTTATCAAAGCGACGCCACGCCCCACTCAAACCGTTTTTCTTTGGTTCATTATTGTCCATAAATTCTGCTCCTTTTAGAAACACCTAAAATTGTATCATATTAGAAGAGGATTAGTTTTATTTACAAAAAGACTTAATAAATATTTATGAGCTATTATTTTACACTTAATTATCCCAAAAATCTCAAACCATGTTCTGTTGGTGACTTGTTACGCCAGCTGTTAGTGCCGCGCAAGTGGCGTCATTTCTTACGAATTGAGCAAAAAATCCGCGTCAATGGACATTATCGGTATTTTAACCAATTGGTTTACCCAAATGACAAAATCGAATTAGAATTGGACTGCGTTGAATCTGAGCAAGGTGCTTATCCAGCTAGTGGCAATCTGCCCGACGTTATTTATGAAGATCGTGATGTGCTTGTGATTAATAAGCCTGCTGGGCAAAAGACACACCCTAACTTAGCCGAAACCGATACGGCACTAAATGACTGCGCTACTTATTTAGGCTTCAGTCCCTTTGTGGTTCACCGCCTAGATATGTTAACCAGCGGCTTATTGCTAGTTGCCAAAAATCCGGCGGTTGTGCCGATTCTTAACCGCGAATTGACTACTAAAATTTTTCATCGTGAGTATATGGCGGTCGTTAATCACCCAGAGAAATTGCAAGCAAGTGATACAATTACTCTACCTATCGGTCATAACCCCAATGACCAACGCAAGAGAATGGTCCGTGCAGATGGTCTGACCTCAATTACCCATTATCAAGTTTTAAGCCAAACATCTGACACAGCACTAATTAAATTGCAGCTTGAAACCGGCCGAACACACCAACTTCGTGTTCACCTAGCTGCCATTGGCTGCCCAATTGTTGGTGATCCACTCTATAATCCGGAATGCAGACCAGATGAATTTTTACACTTAACTGCCTACCAGATGTCGTTCACTAAGCCGTTTGCCTTTGATCAAGTTCAGGTTAAACTGCCGCAAGAAAAGCTAAAATTTTAAGATGCGCAAACTAAAAAGACTTCTTTTCCATTTTGGAAAAGAAGTTTTTTTATGATAAAAATGATCGGCAAATTTTTACTAACAAGTTAGTCGCACCTACCCCAGCCCGCTTATCATAATATGCACTAAAGCGGCTGTCACATTGATAGAGCTGAATAATTCCCAAGTGAATTTTAGTCGAATATTGCGGCAATAATTGTTTAAGCCAAGACTGGTGTTCTGTAAAAATATCTTGTTTCAGTTCTGCTTCTTTTTCTGGATTAAGCAGCACAGTATGTAAGTTTTGGATTAATTTTGTTTCATTATTAACTAGACCGCGATATGAACTCTCTGAAATTTTGGTGAATTTTTCTTGAGCTGCTTCATAAGTAGCCTCACCATATTTTTGCCTAAGCTCGTCACCATAATTTGCTTCATTTTCTTGCAATAATGTTTCTTTCAGTCCGGCAAATTTTTCTATATCTGTCATTGTAATTTCTCCTTTTCTTGCCTGAATAGTTTGTTTAACATTATTGATTACTTGCTCCAGTTCTTGCTTTTGCTTATTCAGCATTTTCATTTGTAAATCTAGCGCTGCATCAAGATTAAATTCTGGATTTTGTAAAATATCCTTAATGACGCTTAATTTGAAGCCCATCTTTTTGAAAATAAGGATTTGCTGTAAAGTAGTCACATCATTTTCCCGATATACGCGATAATTTGATGAAGCATCCCGCTCAGGCTTAATCAGTCCAAGTTGCTCATAATAGCGCAAGGTGCGTGCAGATAAACCCGTTAGTGCCTGAATTTTTTTGCTAGTAATCAATATTGGTACCTCCTATTCACAACTATAGAGGTTGACGCAAGGTCAGGGTCAAGAGAATTATCGTAATTAAATAAAATCTGCTGCAATCAGATGCGTCTTTGTCATTTTCAAGCACAAAATCGCCGCATACGGTAAATTTTGCCAAACACTGAATCCTTGGCCGTGATGTAAATAATCATAGACCAAACTCATTACTGTTCCGTGAGTACCAATTGCAACAGTACCTGATTCAGGTATTTTCTTTAAAAAATCAAGATACCTTGTCTGCGCTTCTACTAAAGATTCACCGCCTTTTGCAGTATAAGTAAAATCCTGCCACTGCCTTTGAATGTATTCACGAAAAGCTTTTGCATTACTAAACCACTCTGGCATTCTGCGCTCAATAAGTAAATTGCTGGTTTGAATTACCAGATTTTGTTGCCGCGATAGCGGTGTTACTATTGCCACAGCTCTAGCAAACGGACTTGAATAAATGGCAGTCAAAGTTACGTTTTTAAATTTAGAAGCAACTTCTGTTGCTTGCTGCTGTCCCAGCTTGGTTAACGGTCTTGTCCAATCATCATGCACGCGCGTGTCAGGTTCACCATGCCTGATTAAATAAATTGTGGTCATTTTAGTTCTCACTTCTTTGTAATAATGGTACAGCTAATAAAATTAAGGCAAAGTAAGCAGCCGAAACCCAGTACATAACGGTTAAATTACTATTTGCAGCAATAATTTTGTCATCAATAATTAGCGACAAGCTGACAATAATTTCCACCAAGAACGAAACGACAGATAACATCAACGACTTGTTATTTTCGCCATAAATTGCCCGATTGCTAAGAGCAGAAATTTGTCCAGATATTAGACCCATTAACAATTCAACAAGCAAAAAGATAGCTAAAAGTATATACCGATTGCTGAAAATAGAATTACTGCATAGCAGCAACATCATGCACAATGTACTGGCGATCGTTAATTTCGTAAAATTTTGTCCAGACATTTGCTGAAATACCCACGCTCCACCAATCGTCGCACACATAAAAGCTGTATAGACTATCGACAAGTTAAACCCCAACTGTTTAACATAAATGATCGACCAATAAATCATTAAAAATTGAGTCCCACAATCGTAACCAATATTAACCAGAAACAGAATCCAAAATGCTTTTTTCCTAATGATTATTGCTATCGCTTTAAGAAAATTAATGTGCTCAGTAGTAACTTGTGCCCGATTATCATGAAAACCCATGACTTTAATAAAAATTAAGACAAACAATGGATACACAGCCAGACCAAGCAGACCGAACCAGACAGGAGCCGTTATTTTAAAACCAAACAGCCACGTTCCAATATTGCCACCAATTAGCGTGGCAATATTTAAGAGGGCTGCTTGCTGACCCATCAATCTACTACTAGGCTTAATCTGATTTATTTCTTGTAAATCTGTAATGTACGCTAGCAAAGCTCCAGAATTAAATGCCAAACCAATGCCATACAAAAATTCCGCCAGAGAAAATATGATAAAACACGGATTTATTATCAATAAAAAGAAACTAAAACTAATTATTATTGCAGACAGGTTAAGCACTTTCAGACGGCCAATTTTATCTGCTAAGAATCCTGATGGCAGCATCCCTACTAAAATTCCCACACTTTGCCAAGACTTAATTGCAGAAATTTGAGCATCAGGAATACCACTATTTGCATAAAATAAAGAAAATATCCCGGCCATTGAAGAACGAAACAAAGTGAAAAATGTGGTAAATGTTAAAAAAGTTATCGCAATTTTATCGGCAACAGTTCTAGCTTTCATTTTATTAATCACCTCTTTTTAATATTTTATTAATATAGCACAAGAAAAAATCATTTTCAAAATTTGCTAGATATGTCTTATATCAAAAAAGCCCTACCTGACTTCAATTAGTCAAATAGGACTTTTATTGGTTATTAAAAATTATTCTTCGTTCAATGAGCTTCTGTCAAAAGCAGCATTTTTAAGCTCTTCGTCGATTGAAGGAGTTCCAAGCCAGCCAATCATTTCTTTCATGGCATCAGTAATGGCTTCAGTACCTGGCAATAACAACTTACGTGGGTCATAACCCTTGTTAGCTTTATCTTCATCCTTGTGAGCTTCGAAGTACTTACGAGTAGCACCTTGGAAGGCCAATTGGAATTCAGTATTGATGTTAACCTTAGAAATACCAAGTGAAATAGCTTTCTTAACTTGGTCTTCAGGAATACCTGAACCACCATGCAAAACAAGTGGTACAGGAACAGCGTCAGCAATTTCCTTCAAACGGTCAAAGTTCAAGCCCTTCCAGCCAGCTGGGTAAACACCGTGGATATTACCAATACCACAAGCAAGCTTGTCAACACCAGCAGCAACGAAAGTCTTAGCGTCTTCAACAGATGCTAATTCACCACCATCGGCACCTTGGTTCTCACCAATTTTACCAATTTCAGCTTCAACAGAAATGCCACGTTCATGAGCTAACTTAATGATTTCCTTAGTCTTAGCCAAGTTCTCATCAGTTGGAAGTGCGTGACCATCAAACATAACTGAGGAGTATCCAAGTGCGATACATTCCTTAGCTGATTCAAAATCACCGTGGTCCAAGTTCAAGACAACTGGAACAGAAATGTTCATTGCGTCCATTGTATCTTCAACAATGTCCTTAACAATCTTGTAGCCACCCATGTACTTAGCAGCACCAGTTGAAACTTGAATTAAAACTGGAGTTCTAGTTTCTTCAGCAGCACGCAAAATTGCACGGGTCCATTCTAAGTTGTTAGTGTTATATGCACCTACTGCATAATGGTTTTTACGAGCGTCTTTAAAGATCTGATTACCATTATCTAAATAAGCCATTAAAAATACCTCCTATATAAACTTACATTGATATTGTACCGTAATAATTAATCATTGAACAATCTTTTATTTTATGTAAGCGCTTGTTTTGGAAAAATATTTTTCAATTACATTTCCTTTGGTGCGTTAACTCCTAGAAGGCGAAGGGATTCTGTTAACACAATTGATGTTGCTTCAACTAGCGCAAGGCGGGAAGCAATTTGCTCATCAGTGGTCAAAATCTTGACATTGGCATAATACTTGTTGAATTTTTTAGCTAAATCCAGTGCATACTTGGCAATAACTGATGGCTCAAATTTTTCACTGCTGCGGGCAATAATTCTAGGGAAATCAGCTAAGGCTTTAGCCACACTAAAGGACCAGTCATCTGCCAAACTCATGTTAGTTATATCTGGTTTTTGATCCATCTTTGCGGCTTTACGCAATACACTCTGTGCGCGGGCATTAGTGTATTGCACATAAGGACCAGTATCCCCTTCAAAACGGACAACTTCTTCTAAGTCGAAGTCAAAGTTATCTGTCCGGTCATTCTTTAAATCGTGGAAGATGACAGCCCCAACACCAACATCATGAGCAACTTGCTTTTGCTCAGCTAAGTCTGGGTTCTTTTGTTCAATTTGCTTCTGAGCAAGTGCTACAGCATCTTTTAAGACCTTGTCTAAGAAAACAACGTTACCTTTACGCGTTGATAGTTTCTTGCCGTTTTGCGTAATTAAGCCAAATGGCACGTGGTGGATTTCATCAGCCCAGTCATAGCCCATCTTTTTCAAGACAGTCTTCAGTTCCACAAAGTGTTGTGATTGCTCATTACCAACAACGTACAACATTTTGACAAAGTTGTAGGTCTTCATCCGGTAGATAGCAGCAGCTAAGTCCCGTGTCAAATAAATACTGGTACCATCTGACTTCACAATCAAGGCCGGATTTTCACCTTCACCCATATCAACGACTTGGGCACCCTGAGACTCATGCAACAAGCCCTTTTGCTTTAACTCATCAATTACCGGCTGCATCTTATCATTGAAGAAAGCCTCACCCTTATAAGAATCAAACTCAACGCCTAATTCCTTGTAAATACGCTTAAAGTCAACAAGTGAAACTTCACGGAACCATTGCCACAACTCAACTGCTTCTGAGTCGCCATCTTCCAGCTTTTTAAACCAAGCACGGCCCTCATCATCAAGTTCTGGATGCTTCTCAGCTTCCTGATGGAACTTAACGTAATATTTAAACAAGTTCATGATTGGGTCTTTTTTAACGTCTTCTTCAACGCCCCAATGCTTATAAGCCGCAATCAACTTACCAAATTGCGTGCCATAGTCACCTAAATAGTTAATCTTAATTGGTGTATAGCCAACCTTTTGCAGCGTTTTAGCAATCGAATTACCAATCACTGTTGACCGCAAATGGCCCATTGACATCGGCTTAGCAATGTTCGGACTGGACATATCAATTGGAACGTTGCCTGTACCTAGTTCCTGATCACCATAGTGTTCTTTTTGCGTTAAAACATCGGTTAATGTTTGTGCAATCAGCTTTTCATGATTGATGGCAAAGTTAACATATGGGCCAACTGCTTGAATGTCGGCAAAATTCGGACTAGACAATTGTGCTGCAATTTCCTTAGCGATTTCAGCCGGATTTTTGTGCATTACTTTAGCTAACGCAAATGCTGGAAAGGCATAATCACCCATTTTTTCATTTTTTGGCCGCTCAATTAAAGCCGCAATTTTTTCTTTTGGTAAGTCAACTTGCGGTGCTAGTAGCGCAACTACTTCATTTTTAAAATCCATTTTTACCTCACTTTACGAAAAAAGTCCCTTCCTGCCATGCAGAAAGAGACGAGTTTTTACCCGCGGTACCACTCTATTTGATACAAAGTATCCGCTTATTAAATTTACTAAATTATCGGTTAGACACGCCTTCACACAATTTTTCTAGCCTGCCTTACACCACTCGCAGACTCGCTAATTAGGAAATTGCTTACTACTTCTAACTTCTCCAAAACACGATTATAACAGGAAAAAGAGTACTCGCCAACTCTTTTCACCTAATTATTCTTAATAATCACCTTGGTGCCAGTCCTGATATTGGTCATTATCCACGCCGAGTCCGGCACGCTCAAGCGAACGCAGCCGTGCGAACCAGATTGTTTACCCAACTTTTTGGCTTCTTTTAAATTATATTTGCCGTTGTCTTTAGTTGGTACCGAATGGAACAGATAGACATCTTTTTTATCCCAGCTCGTCCAATTATTGCCACCCTCATTTAAATTAGGATTGTAAAAGGACTCACCGCGATTATCCTGAATGCGAAACGTGCCTGTCGGCGTTAGCGACTTACCGTTTTTGAAGACGCCACCACTGGCTAGCATCGTATAAATGCGCTGATTATTACGCAAAATGTAAACCCGGTTACCTTTAAGCGAAACCCGAATTGTAATGTCATTTTCTAGCGGTTTAATCTTAGGATACGGCTTACGTTCGCTCGACTTACGCCAATTATATGGCTGGCGCAAATCACTAGGATCTTGATAAGGACGAAAAGAAGCGGCTGTCTTTTTAACTACAGTTTCTTTTTTAGTAGGCCTACTTGCTTTTTCTTGGGTTTGCGGCATTGAAATTCGCGCCAAGCTGATGACACAGATTAAAATGACAAAACAAAAAGTAAGCGGCTTTAATAGACTCTTTTTCATTCTCATCCTTTCTTTCTAGCACGTAGCCTTATTCTACAACAAAACTTAATTTATATAACTATTTTAACCTGCGTATTTTTTCATTATTTGCGGCAATAATGCACTGACTTTAGTTGGCCGAACCACGTAATCCGTTTGGGCAATCCGATCACCAGCCAGCGAATGAAGGTAAACAGCAGCTAAAATTGGCTCAAGGCCATTACCAAATTGTGCGCAAAAGCCGCCAATAATCCCGGCAAGTGTATCGCCCATTCCGCCTGTCGCCATCCCAGGATTACCTAACGGATTCACATAAACAGCCCCATCAGCACAATAAACATGCGTATGGTTCGATTTTAAAACCAAAATTGCGTTCTGCTGCGGAAATAATTCATTTAATGCTGTTAAATTAGCACTGTCAGTTTGAAAGGCAATCTTTAGTTGGCTCAACCTCTGCCACTCCATTTGGTGCGGCGTCAAAATAATTTTACCAATATGCTGCGGAATCAAACTATGTTGTTTGGCAATTAAATCAAGACTGCTAGCGTCTAAAACCAACGTCTGCTTCTCAGTTAAATTAGCGCACAGCACCTGCATTAATTCTTGAGCAAAATTGCTGAATCCCAATCCTGGACCACAGACAATAACGTCTATCTTTTTAATTAACGCGGGCAAATCATGATCACGCCAATCAATGTACATCACTTCAGGGTCACGCGCGTGTAACGCTGATAGATTAAGCGAGTGTGTCGCCACCGCTACAAGCCCCGCACCACTGTTTAAAGCGCCTTCGGCACTCATAATTATTGCGCCGCCATAATTTTCACAACCACCAATTAATAATACGCGCCCGTAATCGCCTTTATGGGTATCGCTGCGTCTTTTTTTGATTACTTTAGTTAAAATATCTGCTGAAATTGCTGTCACTTTTTAACCTCCAATGAGCCAACGCCAAAAGCGAACTAAAAAATTAACCCTTGTTGTTCCCTGAAACGCCTTGGCTGGCAGGCGAACTCCACTAGGATTTGATAGTGAAATTAACGGGGCTCTGCCGGCTTTAAACAGATAATTCGTTGCTGTCTGTCCGACTTTTACAGGTGCTTCAACCTGGTCATCGGCTAATTCAACGTGCAGCTTGGCACCGCTAATCGGAGCCCAGACTTCGCTGTTTTCTTTCATACCAATATTAATTTGCCGCGCTTTACCGTTATGAACTTTCATCCTGGTTAGCCCCGTAATTACTTCGTTTTTGGTAAAAATAATCGGTCGATAAGTACGATAAAGATAGCTTAATAGCTCTTTAGTCTGGACAAAGCGCGACGGGTCGCTGCCATCACGGTGTGCGGCACCCATTACAACGGTAATAATTCGAGCACCGTTATGCTTGGCCGTTGCGATAAAGCAGGCGCCAGCCGCATCCGTTGTTCCAGTCTTTAAGCCGTCAACTTTTAACTGAGGATTATACTGCGACAGTCCCTTAAGCATCCAGTTAAAGTTCACCATTGCTGTTCGCGTGTTTTGATCTATAAAATCCAAGCGAGCAATCTTCGCCGTCTTAATAACTTGCGGAAAATCAGTGAGTAAATGCTGCCCAACAATTGCCATATCCTTAGCTGAAAGTTCATTTTCAGCCTGACTTGCGGCACCCGGATAAGCATCAGCACCCACATCCTTATTCGGCAAGCCACAACTTGTATAAATTTGGGCATCATTAATCTGCCATCTGGTCAGTTGCTGCCGCATCTTTTTGACAAACGGCTCCTGGTCGCCGCTGACAGCTTGTCCTAATAACATCGCAGCACCATTAGCCGACTCAATTAAAGTCGCCTGATATAGCTGCTTAATGCTATATTCGTGGCCCACATGCAGTGGCACGTTAGAAAAATCCTTGTTGTTGGCCACCCGGATAATCGCATCAGTTGGCTTCATCTTAGTTTGCCACGTTAATTTTCCCTCTTTAATTGCCGTCAAAGTCAAATAAACCGTAATCAACTTGGTCATCGAGGCGATTGGTAGTGGCTGATTAATATTCTTGCCGTACAATAACTGACCGGTCTTGCTATCAATTGCAATTGCCGACTTAACATTTAAATTCAACTGGTTAGTATTATAATCATTTGGCACTTGAGTTGCTGCAGAAATTGGAACTGCCGGCAACATTAGTAACACAATTGCCACCAAAGCAACAATAATTCTGTTAAATTTATGCTTAAAAGTCATAAATCCTCCTTAATTAGAAAAAATTTTAGATATTTTCTGTTTTATGCTTACATTTTACCAAATTTTTGGTATTATTATTACTGTGCTAAAAATATTTAAGCCCCGATGGCGGAATTGGCAGACGCGCAGCGTTCAGGTCGCTGTTTAGGTAACTAAGTGAAAGTTCGAATCTTTTTCGGGGCATTGTAAAAGCTGATCTGTGATGATTGGCTTTTTTTTATAACCTAAATCATGGTAAAGGAGCAGAGTAATGCAAAAACATTTAACAAAATCGCACGACAAAATTTTGACTGGCGTTCTAGGTGGCATCGCTGAATATTTCGATTGGGACAAGGCTTGGACAAGAATTGCCGGCGGTGCCCTAATTTGCTTTACTGGTTGGGGGTTAATACTTTACATTATTGCTGCCTTTGCAATTCCAGAGCACGGCCATCGTGACAATATTCTTAATGGCGAATATCATAAGCATTGAGTTATTAGCTATCTAAGTATTATGGTATAATAGAATTCCTTGGCAGGGGCGTACAAAGCAGCTTTGACGCTATTTTGTAACCAAAAAAGGCGCTATCACAATTACGTGATAACGTCTTTTTTTATGCTCGAATATGTAATTTTCTTAAAATAGGAACAATCTTGTCACCTAAAATCTTTTGCGCCAAGTCAGACTTAATTGCCGCAAAGACGTAGAAGACGCCACCAACAAGAACAGGAACAGCAACAATCAATAGTGCTTGCCAACGAACTGCTGGGTTTAATACAAGTTCCATAGCCTTTTCAACTGCTATCACAAGTAGAAACATAATTACGGAAAATGAAGTAATGCCGATAAACCGCCGGCTGGTTCGGCTGCTATTAAAGTCATAACTCACTTGCAAATGCTTCAGAGCCAAGAAAATAATAACTAGCATCCCCAAATTAGTAGCTACTAACGGGCCATAGATTTTGAAAACGTACACCATTGGGTACTGCGTGATAACTTTAATTATCAGTCCTAGCACAAGATATTTTATCGCCAGACCATTTTCTGATAATCCTTGCAGGATAGCCATTAAAACGGTAAACAACCCTAGCGAAATCGCCGTAAAGGATGATAAATATAAAACATCTGCGCCCAACTTATCATAACCATAAAAGATGGTGTAAATCGGTGTCGCTATCGCTGCCATCCCAAATGCTGCTGGGATCATCACGAACAAAAATAAGTCTAGCGTATTACCAATTTGCTTTGAAATACCACGAAAATCGTGCTTAGCATGGGCTGCTGACAATAATGGAATTGCCGTAACTGCCATTGCACTAGCTAGGGACACAATAATCATGATTAACTTATTCGCATTAAGCGCGAACAAGGCATACCAAGTCTCAATTGTGTTGTAACGAGCCTGCACTAAGCTTGCAATCATTGGGTGGAAAGTATATTGGTCAACTAAGTAAAATAGCTGAATTCCCGCATCAATAATAATGAACGGAATTGCCTGAGCGATGATTTCGCCAAACAGCCCCATTGTTGAAACTTCAACTTCATTATTTGAATTAGCAACAAGGTTATTCAACTTGTGCCGCCGCGTAAACAAAAACCAGACTAAAATTGCAATTCCAAAAACTGCTCCAATGGCCGCTGCTAAGTTTGACTGGACAACTGCGTTAACAAAAGAACCGTGCTGCACCTGCATAATAATATATGCAGTTAGCAGCATCCACACGACACGCGCAAGCTGTTCCACAAATTGTGAAATTGCCGATGGCATCATATCTGCATACCCTTGGAAATATCCCCGCATGATACTCAAAATCGGAATAATCAAGATGGCATAAGACAGACTGCGCATTACCGCCACTTGTCGCGGATCACTACGTGACCCATTCGAAGCTAAAAGTGGTGAGGCAAAATACATCACAGCAGCTGAAACAATGCCTAAGACCACCATCAAAATTAAACCTTTACGAAATAATTTACGACCAACGCCATATTCATTAAGGGCGTTATATTTGGCGACCTGCTTAGCTACTGCTCCGGGAATCCCAGCTGTTGAAATCAAGATAAAAATACTATAAATGTTATAACTTCTAGCCGTCAGCGCGTTAGCAATATTGCCATACGGCTGCATCCAGATGAACCACGGAATGATGTACAATGCACCCAAAAGTCGTGATGTAATCGAGCCAAAAGTCATCCACGCACTACCCTTAATGAAGGTATCCTGCGTGTTTTGCTCTTTTAAATTATTTTCTTTCATTAATTTTCCCTAAATCTAGTGTACTAACTATCCTATTTTGCAAGCAAAGCTAATAATTCTCAATCACATAGCTATTCATTTTAGGAAAAATTAAATTTTATTTGGCAACAATGTTAACAATCTTATTCGGTACGACGATGACCTTTTTGACATCTTTACCAGCTAAGAATTTTTGAACATGTGGCAATGCCAAAGCCTGCTCTTGCAGCTCATCCTTAGCTGTATCCTTAGCAGCGTTGAAATTGCCGCGCAACCTGCCGTTTACTTGAACCATAATTTCTACCGTTGATTCAATTAACTTAGCTGGATCATAAGTTGGCCATTTAGCAAAGGTAACTGATTGGTCATGACCCATGATTTGCCAAATTTCTTCCATCATGTGTGGTGCAACTGGTGCCATCAGAGTAATAAAGCCTTCTGCGTATTCCCGTGGGATTGTCTTAACCTTTTGGGCTGCATTAACAAAGACCATCATTTGCGAAATCGCAGTATTGAAGTGCAAAGCCTCAAAGTCTTCGGTTACCTTCTTAACGGTTTCGGCATATACCTTGTCCAGCGTACCGTCATTTTCGTTAACGATGTTTTCTTGTGGGATTGCCTTCAAGTCCAAATCGTTTACAAATAGACGCCAAACGCGATCCAAGAACTTCTTGGTCGAAGCAGGACCATTGTCATCCCAATCAATTGAGGCATCTAATGGGCCCATGAACATTTCGTAAGTTCTCAGGCTGTCTGCGCCGTATTCATCAATCACATCGTCTGGATTAACAACGTTGCCTTTAGACTTAGACATCTTTTCGTGGTTCTTTAAAATCAAACCTTGATTGTATAGACGCTGGAACGGTTCCTCATTTGGTACAACACCCAAGTCGTAGAGAACCATGTTCCAGAAACGTGCGTAGAGCAAGTGCCGCACTGCGTGCTCTGCCCCACCAATGTACAAGTCAACTGGCAACCACTTCTTAAGCAAGTCATAGTCAGCTAGCTTTTGGTCATTATGCGGATCAACGTAACGGATAAAGTACCATGATGAGCCAGCCCAGTTAGGCATCGTGTTTGTCTCTCGTTTACCCTTGCGGCCATTTTCATCAACAACGTTAACCCAATCTGTCAAGTTAACAAGTGGACTTTCAGGTGTTCCTGAAGGTTTAATATCAGTTGCGTGTGGCAAAACTAATGGTAATTGGTCTTCTGGAACCAAAGTTGTTTCGCCATCTTCCCAATGAATAACAGGAATTGGTTCACCCCAGTAGCGCTGGCGACTGAATTCCCAATCACGCAGCTTGTAGTTGACCTTCTTTTCACCAACATTGTGTTCTTCTAGCCAAGCTACAATTTTCTTCTTCGCATCTTCAATCTTTAAGCCGTTTAAAAATTCGGAATCAAAGTGGACACCATCACCAGTATAAGCTTCCTTAGTGATGTCGCCGCCCTTAATAACTGGCTTAATTGGTAAGTCAAACTTTTTAGCAAATTCATAATCACGGTCATCATGTGCTGGAACGGCCATTACCGCACCAGTACCATAAGTCGCTAAAACGTAATCAGAAATCCAAATTGGAATTTCTTCATCATTAACCGGATTGATTGCGTATGCACCAGTGAAGACACCAGTCTTATTCTTGTTCAGATCAGTTCTTTCCAAGTCAGACTTGGACTCGATTTCCTTAACATATGCTTCAACATTTGCCTTGTAGTCAGCTGTTGTGATTTTTTCAACTAGTTTGTTTTCTGGCGCCAAAACCGCATAGCTGGCACCAAATAAGGTATCAGGACGAGTGGTAAAAATGTCAAAGGTCTGATCAGAATTCTTAATTTTGAACGTAACCTGTGCACCAACTGAACGACCAATCCAGTTCCGTTGCATTTCCTTAACGTTTTCCGGCCAATCAAGCTTATCAAGACCAGCAAGTAACCGATCAGCATAAGCCGTAATCTTCAGCATCCATTGCTTCATATTACGACGATAAATTGGAAAGCCGCCCCGCTCCGTCTTACCGTCAACAATGTCTTCATTCGCAACAACTGTTCCTAAATCCGGTGACCAGTTAACCGGTACTTCTGCTTCATAAGCCAAACCATGCTTGTACATTTGTTCAAATGTCCATTGGGTCCACTTATAATATTTTGGATCACAAGTTGCAAGTTCACGATCCCAATCATAAGAAAAGCCAAGCTTGTGCAGCTGTTTTTTAAAAGTAGCGATATTTTCCTTAGTAACAACAGCCGGATCCTTACCCGTCTTTAACGCATATTGTTCTGTTGGCAAACCAAAGGCATCCCAACCCATTGGGTAAAGCACATTATAGCCCTGCGCCCGCTTCATTCTGGCGGTAATATCAGTTGCTGTATAACCTTCTGGGTGACCAACGTGCAATCCCTTACCAGATGGAAATGGGAACATGTCCATGACATAATAATTTTTCTTCTTCGGATCGTTACCCGTTTTGAAAGTTTTATTTTTGGCCCAATAATCTTGCCATTTTTTTTCGACGACTTTGTGATTGTACATCTGCTTCACCTCATAAAAAAAGTCCTATGAAACTAATCATAGGACGAATAATCGCGGTGCCACCTAAGTTTCATGCTGCAGCATGACCCTCTATCGCTCCTTAACGCGGTAGCACAACGAAAGGTTTTTTCTCAGGCTCAGTTCACAATTAGTTTTTTTAGTCTTGCACCAACCGACTTTTCTCTAAGGAAAAACATCATTGCTACTAGTTCCTGACCTTTATTTTTTTATCAATAATGATTATAATTTACCACAAATACTAAAAAAAACAAGGGGAGAAAAACATTTGAGTAATACAACACACACTAAAAGAGACACAATTGTGCCTGCAACAATTTTTTTGGTCATTTATGCAATCTGGGCCATCCTAGTTTCTTCAAGCAATCAAATTATTCATCAATTTGACAATGCAATAATTGGAATTATCTGTAATACGAACTCGGCCAATATTAAATTCGCAACGACTTTTACCAATTTAGGTAATACGAGTGTCATTATGGTTGAGACGCTTATCTTATTCATTATTCTTCTGATTTTTAAAAAATACGCTTATGCCTTCTTTACGGCAGGAACCATGATTGCGGCTAATGGCTATAACTGGATTATCAAACACGCAATCGCCCGCCACCGACCATATGTGCACCACTTAGTTGCCGCTCACGGCTATAGTTTCCCATCTGGCCATTCTGTCGGAAGTGCTACTTTATTCGGAATTTTAATTGTGCTAACTATTTTATTAATTAAGAACAAGGCCATTAAAACAGTTCTGTGCATTATCTGGGCTTGTTTCCCATTACTAATTGGCTACACCAGAATCTTCACGCACGTTCACTATCCGTCAGATGTTCTCGGTGGCTTCTTAGAAGGGATTACCTTTGTCCTGATTGGTTATTCCTTCTTGTATCATTACTACCTAAAAGAATAAACTGCTAACAAAAAAGTCGACTAACGTCGGCTTTTTTTCTACTCAAACTCAAGTACATCAAGTACTTGTTTTGTGATTTAAGCAAAAAAAGACCAACTTTTAACAAAATTGTTGGCCTTTTTAAATAAATTTACTTAATTCTCTTTTTGCCTTTTATAACTGGCATTAATCAAAATTGAAATTACAATGGCAATCATTGAGACAACGTATACTCCCTTTAGGGCGCTAAACAACACCTGCCGCAATTGTGGAACCAAGTTAGCAGCCAATTCCTTGGCTTTAACTGAAGATACAATTTTGTTCATCATCGCTTGGGTTAAAGCCGGATGCTTTGCAATTTGTCCAGCAACAATCGTATTAAAGGTGATGCCATAAATTGAAACTAACATCGTCTGCCCTAAATAACGCATTAATGTATTAAATGACGTAGCAACCCCCACATTTTCAGGCTCTACTAGAACTTGCGAACGAACTTGGGACGCAGTGATAATTGCCCCGAAAGCTAAACCATTCATTGTCGCAATGATACAAAATACCCAAAATGGTGTTTGCATTGGCACAATCAGCAATAACAGGTCTGCAATTACTAGTAATCCCAGCATACCGAAGAAAGTTTTGCGAATGCCAAAGCGACCAAGCAAGCCACCAATTAAGAACGAACCAACAACCCACATTACAGAACTTGGCGTAACGGCAAAGCCCGCAATTGTTGCGCTCGTTCCCTTAATTCCCTGCATCCAGGTCGGAATATAGAATTCAAAACCGATTACGACACCTGAAATAAATAGGGTAATCAGGTTTAATGCGAGGAACTCTCTGCCTTTAAGCATCGAGAGTGGCATTATTGGGTCGTCTGCGTTCTTTTCAGCGTGATAAAAGGCAACTGCACTAATGATAATTACAATCACTAGAGCGGCTGTTATCAGCCAATTAAGCGAGCCTAATTCTTGCAGTACATACATCAAGGTTAACAATAGGACAGTTAACCAACATGTACCCTTAACGTCCAGCTTAACTGCTACCTTCTCCTTTGGTTCATGTAAAAAGAACACAACTAGCAAGAATGCAATTAACCCAATCGGCACATTGATATAAAAGACCCAGTGCCAAGATAAACTTTGAACAATAAAACCACCCAAAAGCGGCGCGATAACAGAAGCAACTCCCCAGAAGCCAGAATTAAGTCCAAGCATCTTGGTACGCTTTTTTAAAGTATACAAATCTGCAATAATAGTCATTGCCACAGGCTGAACTGCACCAGAACCAAGCCCCTGCACAACTCGAAACAGAATTAACTCCATCATATTGTGTGCTTGCCCGCAAAGAGCTGACCCAACAACAAACAACGCAATACCAAACAAAAAAACTGGCTTGCGACCAATGCTGTCTGCCAGTTTTCCGTATAAAGGAGTCGATACAGCTGTCATAAATAAGAAAATTGAAACAACCCAGTTCATAATTTCCAACCCATTCAGGTCAGAAACAATGGTTGGCATTGCAGTTGAAACAATGGTTCCTTCAATCGCAGCCATAAAAGTTGTCATAAAAATCGCAAGCGTAACAACAGGTACGTTTGTTTTTTTCATAATGCTCCTCCTTAAAATTATTTATTTTTCTTTACAAAATCCAAGATTGCTTGAACTTTATCGGTCTTTTCCCACGGCAAATCAATATCAGTGCGACCAAAATGGCCGTAGGCTGCAGTTTGCTCATATATTGGTCGCCGCAAGTCAAGCATCTTGATAATACCAGCTGGTCGTAAATCAAAGATTTCTCGAACCGCTTTCGTCAAGAGCTCATCGCTAACCTTTCCAGTGCCTGCAGTATCAATCATTACTGATACTGGATGAGCTACACCAATTGCATATGCTAACTGCACTTCACAGCGGTATGCTAGACCAGCTGCCACAATGTTTTTGGCAACATAACGCGCCGCATAACTAGCACTGCGGTCAACCTTTGTTGGGTCTTTACCAGAAAAGGCGCCACCACCATGGCGAGCATAACCACCATAAGTATCAACGATAATCTTGCGACCAGTTAAACCAGAATCACCTTTAGGTCCGCCTATTACAAAGCGACCAGAAGGGTTAATCAGGTATTTTGTTTGCTCATCCAAATACTTAACTGGAATAACCTTGTTAATGACTAAATCAATCATTGCCTGACGGATTTCTTCATTAGTAACTTGATCATCAGTTTGCGTTGAAATGACAACCGTATCAACCCGCTTAGGCTTACCGGTTTCATCATATTCAACGGTAACTTGCGCTTTAGAATCTGGACGTAACCATGTCAAAGTTCCATCTTTACGCAATTGTGCAACTTGACGCATTAACCGGTGCGCAAGTGAAATTGGCAACGGCATCAACTCTGGCGTTTCTTTAATAGCAAAGCCAAACATTAATCCTTGGTCGCCTGCACCAATTTGATCTAAATTATCTTCGTCAGATTGATTTTCACGAGTTTCTAGCGAATGATCAACACCATCAGCAATATCAGACGATTGCTCATCAATATCAACTAATACAGCGCAATTATTACCATCAAAGCCAAGTTCTGGCTTATCATAACCTATCCGTAAAACTGTTTTACGAACGATTGATTGAATATCAACGTAAGCACTAGTCGATATTTCACCAAACACATACACAATTCCCGTGGTAACAATAGTTTCACAGGCAACGTGTGCATCTGGGTCTTGAGCAATAATTGCATCTAAAATTGCATCAGAAATTTGGTCTGCAATCTTATCTGGATGCCCTTCAGAAACAGATTCCGAAGTAAATAAACGTTTTTCCACAATAGTCCCCCTATATAGACAATAGCTATTCGGTTACAAGGCATCTCCACTTACCTAGCAGATCCTCTCAGGACTTGAACCGATAAATATTAAATTGTTTCGTTCTTTTTGTATAAAAAAAGACTACCGTAGATTCGGTAGTCTTAGAACGATGGAGGATACAGGGCTCGAACCTGTGACCTCCTGCTTGTAAGGCAGATGCTCTCCCAGCTGAGCTAATCCTCCAAAGTGACCCGTACGGGATTTGAACCCATGTTACCGCCGTGAAAGGGCGATGTCTTAACCACTTGACCAACGGGTCATAGCCTGAATCAAAGCACTTTAACTAGTATACAAGATACTTAGAAAAATGCAAGAATTCTTTCTCAATTCTGAAAAATAATATTTAATTATTTCCATAAATAATGGCGGTGCAAATCTTTCACACCACCATTATTATGGAGGATACAGGGCTCGAACCTGTGACCTCCTGCTTGTAAGGCAGATGCTCTCCCAGCTGAGCTAATCCTCCGAGGTCGTTGTCATCTCATGACTACTCTTAATACTATAACAAAAGGTCGCGGTCTTGTCTATCTTTTTTTTGCTTTTTTTGTAAAATTCGTAATTTTTTACTTAACTATAATTAAAAATCTAGCAAAATAAAATCAATTTAAAAAGTTTTTAGGAAGTAAAATTATAGCCAAAGATTTTAAATATTAGCAGATATTAAAAATAAAAATTATATCAAGCTGTACATATTAAACCAGAAAATAACTCAATTCATGGTAAAATAATTGCGCAAAAAATTAACCAAGAAAAAATCACTGATAAATAAAAAATAATAGCCCTAGAAAGGCAACTTTTTGCTAATTTGGGCAAAAATAGTTACGTAGTTCCCCCTCTTTATGTCGATTACGGACGTCATACAAAAATAGGCAATAATTTTTACGCCAACATGGACTGCATTTTTTTGGATGTTAATCAAATTATTATTGGTGATAATGTTTTAGTTGGTCCACGTGTTAGTTTTTATACCGCTGGTCATCCTACTGATGTTCAAATTCGCCAAACTGGGCTTGAATTTGGAAAAATAATTGTTGTCAGCGACAATGTTTGGATTGGTGGTAACGCGGTAATCCTGCCAGGAGTTACTATTGGCGAGAATGCGATTATTGCTGCTGGAGCAGTGGTAACTAAAGATGTAGTTGCTAATCGGTGGTAATCCCGCTCATTTGATTAAACAGCTTGGTAACCAAGAACATGATTTTTGGCTAAATGAGGAAAGAAACTACTTTCAAGCTAGAGATGAAATGAAATAATTTAAAATCATTTTATTCAGTCAAAAATTAGTCCATACGTTTAAGTAAGATCGAAGTTAATCCTAAGGCATGTTTAAACTCTCATTAATCTCTTTACACATTTAATTTGAACTACTTTTATATAACTAGCAAAATGTAAGCCTGTTAAGCCATATTCAACAGGCTTTCCATTATTTTATTATAAGGCATGGGCTTTTTTATTTTTTTGTATCAATTAATAATGTGGAAATAAATATAAAAGAAAAGAAGCCCTGATAAATCAAGACTTCTTAACGTATATACGGAGCGTGAGAGATTTGAACTCTCGATACAGGATTAAAACCCGTATACATGATTTCCAATCATGCTCCTTAAGCCACTCGGACAACGCTCCAATATACTCCGGCTGTCAGACTCGAACTGACGACATCTTGATTAACAGTCAAGCGCTCTACCAACTGAGCTAAGCCGGAATATTAAAAAAAGCACGGCAGCGTCCTACCCTCGCAGGCAGTCTCCCACCAACTACTCTCGGCGTGAAGAAGCTTAACTGCTGTGTTCGACATGGTTACAGGTGTTTCCTTCTTGCTATTGCCACCGTACTTTTTCTTTTGAGTTCTTACACTCAAAACTAAATATAATCTCTTGAAAAAACTGTTCCGCAATCCCAGACTGCTCAAGCTCTGGTCAAGTCCTCGACTGATTAGTACTAGTCCGCTCCAAGTCTCACGACTCTTCCACTCCTAGCCTATCTACCTCTTAGTCTTAGAGGTGTCTTACTACTTTCGTATGGGAAATCTCATCTTGAGGGGGGCTTCGCACTTAGATGCTTTCAGCGCTTATCCCTGCCATACTTAGCTACCCAGCTATGCCTTTGGCAAGACAACTGGTACACCAGCGGTATGTCCATCCCGGTCCTCTCGTACTAAGGACAGCTCCTCTCAAATTTCCAACGCCCACGACGGATAGGGACCGAACTGTCTCACGACGTTCTGAACCCAGCTCGCGTGCCGCTTTAATGGGCGAACAGCCCAACCCTTGGGACCAACTTCAGCCCCAGGATGCGACGAGCCGACATCGAGGTGCCAAACCTCCCCGTCGATGTGAACTCTTGGGGAGATAAGCCTGTTATCCCCAGGGTAGCTTTTATCCGTTGAGTGATGGCCCTTCCATGCGGTACCACCAGATCACTAAGCCCGACTTTCGTCCCTGCTCGAGTTGTCTCTCTCGCAGTCAAGCTCCCTTATACCTTTACACTCTGTGAATGATTTCCAACCATTCTGAGGGAACCTTTGGGCGCCTCCGTTACTCTTTAGGAGGCGACCGCCCCAGTCAAACTGCCCATCTGACACTGTCCTATATCTCGCTTAGAGATACTAGTTAGAGTAGCCATCAAACAAGGGTAGTATCCCAACATTGCCTCCAATAAGACTAGCGTCCTATCTTCTCTGGCTCCTACCTATCCTGTACATGTTTAACAGCTACCCAATATCAAATTGCAGTAAAGCTCCATGGGGTCTTTCCGTCCTGTCGCGGGTAACCCGCATCTTCACGGGTATTATAATTTCACCGAGTCTCTCGTTGAGACAGTGCCCAAATCATTACACCTTTCGTGCAGGTCGGAACTTACCCGACAAGGAATTTCGCTACCTTAGGACCGTTATAGTTACGGCCGCCGTTTACTGGGGCTTCAGTTCGAACCTTCGTCTTTCGACTAAGCTCTCTCCTTAACCTTCCAGCACCGGGCAGGTGTCAGCACCTATACGTCGTCTTACGACTTTGCAGATACCTGTGTTTTTGATAAACAGTTGTTTGGGCCTATTCACTGCGGCTGGCTCTTACACCAGCACCCCTTCTTCCGAAGTTACGGGGCGATTTTGCCGAGTTCCTTAACGAGAGTTCTCTCGCTCACCTTAGTGTTCTCCACTCGACTACCTGTGTCGGTTTGCGGTACGGGTACGTTATCTCTCACTAGAAGCTTTTCTTGGCAGTGTGACTACAGAACCTTCGCTACTTTATTTCGCTCCTCTTCACGACTTGTGATTATCGAAAGCAAGCATTTGACTCACTCTCTCACTTATCGCTTGAACATGGCTTCCAGCGCCATGCGTTCCTTGCCTCCTGCGTCCCTCCTTCGCTATTAACGATTTAACGCAGTACAGGAATCTCTACCTGTTGTCCATCGGCTACGCCTTTCGGCCTTACCTTAGGTCCCGACTTACCCTGGGCGGACGAGCCTGCCCCAGGAAACCTTAGTCTTTCGGCGGATAGGATTCTCACCTATCTTTCGCTACTCATACCGGCATTCTCACTTCTAAGCGCTCCAACTATCCTCTCGATTAGCCTTCACCGCACTTAGAACGCTCTCCTACCACGTGTATTACTACACATCCACAGTTTCGGTACTATGCTTAGCCCCGGTAAATTTTCGGCGCAGCGTCACTCGACTAGTGAGCTATTACGCACTCTTTTAATGATGGCTGCTTCTGAGCCAACATCCTAGTTGTCTACGCAACTCCACATCCTTTTCCACTTAGCATAGATTTTGGGACCTTAACTGGTGATCTGGGCTGTTTCCCTTTCGACTACGGATCTTATCACTCGCAGTCTGACTCCAGTGCTTTGATATCTGGAATTCGCAGTTTATCTGAATTCAGTAACCCCTGACGGGCCCTTCGTCCAAACAGAGCTCTACCTCCATTATCATCCTCGCACCAGGCTAGCCCTAAAGCTATTTCGGAGAGAACCAGCTATCTCCAAGTTCGTTTGGAATTTCACCGCTACCCACAGCTCATCCCCGCAATTTTTAACTTACGTGGGTTCGGTCCTCCAGTGCGTTTTACCGCACCTTCAACCTGGCCATGGGTAGGTCACTTGGTTTCGGGTCTACATCAACTAACTATCTCGCCCTCTTCAGACTTGCTTTCGCTGCGGCTCCGTCTTTTCTGACTTAACCTCGCTAGTTAACGTAACTCGCCGGTTCATTCTACAAAAGGCACGCCATCACCCTTTAATGGGCTCTGACTACTTGTAAGCACACGGTTTCAGGTTCTCTTTCACTCCCCTTCCGGGGTTCTTTTCACCTTTCCCTCACGGTACTGGTTCACTATCGGTCACAAATTAGTATTTAGCCTTGCGAGATGGTCCTCGCTGCTTCAACCGGAATTCCTCGTGTTCCGGCCTACTCAGGATCCTGCTCGGCGTGACTTCAATTTCGCTTACGGGGCTCTCACCCTCTCTGGCTTACCTTCCCAGATAATTCTGCTATCTCTGCCACTACCTTCTTGCAGTCCTACAACCCCGATTGATAAATCAACCGGTTTGGGCTCTTTCCTCTTCGCTCGCCGCTACTAGGGAAATCGATTTTTCTTTCTCTTCCTGCAGCTACTTAGATGTTTCAGTTCACTGCGTCTTGCCCTACCTGACTATGTATTCATCAGCTAGTAATATGATTGCTCATACTGGGTTCCCCCATTCGGATACCTCCGGATCTCTGCGTACTTACTGCTCCCCGAAGCATTTCGCCGTTCGTCGCGTCCTTCTTCGCCTTCTTGTGCCTAGGCATTCACCGTGCGCCCTTCTTTACTTGACCTTACTCTTAAGATCTACTCTCTCGGTCGCTCTTGCAATCTGTTTCTTATCTCTTTGATTGTCTCTCGGTTTTTTCTTGGATTATATTCAGTTTTCAATGTACTAACCATGAGTCTCTCGACTCAATGGAGGCTAACGGGATCGAACCGATGACCTCCTGCGTGCAAAGCAGGTGCTCTCCCATCTGAGCTAAGCCCCCAAATACTCTTCTGCGACAGTCAATAACCTGATGTCAATGGGCCTAAATGGACTTGAACCATCGACCTCACGCTTATCAGGCGTGCGCTCTAACCAACTGAGCTATAGGCCCGTCTCTTGCGTATCTGTTCTTTATTCTGCTGTGAGGTACTACCCTCAAAACTAAACAATGTTCTCGCTCCGTGTGCTTCCGTTGCTCCTAGGCTTCCTTTAGTATCCCTACTCTCCACCTATTCGCTCTTCCTTAGAAAGGAGGTGATCCAGCCGCAGGTTCTCCTACGGCTACCTTGTTACGACTTCACCCTAATCATCTGTCCTACCTTAGACGGCTGACTCCCCGAAGGGTTATCCTACCGGCTTTGGGTATTACAGACTCTCATGGTGTGACGGGCGGTGTGTACAAGGCCCGGGAACGTATTCACCGCGGCGTTCTGATCCGCGATTACTAGCGATTCCAGCTTCATGCACTCGAGTTGCAGAGTGCAATCCGAACTGAGATTAGCTTTAAGAGATTCGCTTGCCTTCACAGGTTCGCTCCTCGTTGTACTAACCATTGTAGCACGTGTGTAGCCCAGGTCATAAGGGGCATGATGACTTGACGTCGTCCCCACCTTCCTCCGGTTTGTCACCGGCAGTCTCATTAGAGTGCCCAACTTAATGCTGGCAACTAATAATAAGGGTTGCGCTCGTTGCGGGACTTAACCCAACATCTCACGACACGAGCTGACGACAGCCATGCACCACCTGTCTTAGTGTCTCCGAAGAGAACTTCATATCTCTATGAATTGCACTAGATGTCAAGACCTGGTAAGGTTCTTCGCGTTGCTTCGAATTAAACCACATGCTCCACCGCTTGTGCGGGCCCCCGTCAATTCCTTTGAGTTTTAACCTTGCGGTCGTACTCCCCAGGCGGAGTGCTTAATGCGTTAGCTGCAGCACTGAGAGGCGGAAACCTCCCAACACTTAGCACTCATCGTTTACGGCATGGACTACCAGGGTATCTAATCCTGTTCGCTACCCATGCTTTCGAACCTCAGCGTCAGTTACAGACCAGAGAGCCGCCTTCGCCACTGGTGTTCTTCCATATATCTACGCATTCCACCGCTACACATGGAGTTCCACTCTCCTCTTCTGCACTCAAGAAAGGCAGTTTCAGATGCAATTCCCCGGTTGAGCCGAGGGCTTTCACATCTGACTTGTCTTCCCGCCTGCGTTCGCTTTACGCCCAATAAATCCGGACAACGCTTGCCACCTACGTATTACCGCGGCTGCTGGCACGTAGTTAGCCGTGACTTTCTGGTTGATTACCGTCAAATAATTAGCAGTTACTCTAACTATCCTTCTTCACCAACAACAGAGCTTTACGATCCGAAAACCTTCTTCACTCACGCGGCGTTGCTCCATCAGACTTGCGTCCATTGTGGAAGATTCCCTACTGCTGCCTCCCGTAGGAGTTTGGGCCGTGTCTCAGTCCCAATGTGGCCGTTCAGTCTCTCAACTCGGCTATGCATCATCGCCTTGGTAAGCCGTTACCTTACCAACTAGCTAATGCACCGCGGGTCCATCCTCTAGTGACAGCTCAAAAGCCGCCTTTCATAGCTAGATCATGTGATCTTACTTCTTATTCGGTATTAGCATCTGTTTCCAAATGGTATCCCAATCTAGAGGGCAGGTTACCCACGTGTTACTCACCCATCCGCCGCTCGCGCTTTTAACATCCTACCCGAAAGTATTCAATTAAAATTGCTCGCTCGACTTGCATGTATTAGGCACGCCGCCAGCGTTCGTCCTGAGCCAGGATCAAACTCTCATTTTTAATGTTTGTTTGAATGTTTGCTCATTCGTTCCAAGATTTGCATCTCGGATTTATTTGCTTGCGAAATTGACTTCGCTTTTTTGTTTTGGGTTCTTACACCCGCACACTTTGCGAAAACATTGTTCAGTTTTCAAGGTACTACCCGCTGCTGTAAATAGCTTTACAACCGCGCTTGTTTAATTTTAGCAGATGTTCTTTCTTTTGTCAAGAACTTTTTTCTGCCCCACCACTGAAGAAGTTTTGCTTTCCCTCAGCAGCGTTTATTATCTTACTAAACCTAGCTCTTCTTGTCAAGACTTTGGTTTAGTTTTATTTCGCCGCCCGCTCTGACAAACTTTGACTTGTCTTGCCCGACGACAGTTATTAATATTACCAACTTGTTCCTGCTTTTGCAAGCTTTTTTTACAAAAAAATGGGATGTTATTTCTAACATCCCTTAAAAAGCCTAATTTCTCAACGGTTTTTCTATATGTGATAGTAGCAAATTAATGCACTGATAAATGTCTCTTATGTCAGTTTTGCATTCGTGAATAACCCAATTATAGATAATTGCATAAACACCACTTGCAACTAAATCGATTTGTCTAACTGAAAATGCACCTCGTGGTCGCATGTAGTTTTCAATTGCGATTGCCAATTCCTTAGTTAAGGTAATACAAAAGTTTCTGGTATCTTTTCCAATTAGCAGCAAATTATAATAGAAAATATGATTGTCCTTAATTTGCGTTAACATTCGGTAAAACATTCGATTCATCGTCTCGCCATTAAAACTGCGCAGCGTTCTTTGTACTTGTAAAGCAACCACTGAGATAAACATGTTCGCCATGTTGCCATAATGATTGTAAAACATTCCCCGATCAATCTGCGCTTTTTTACAAAATTCCGTTACAGTATATTTGTCACAAATATTTTTGCTCAAGTCCTTTTTAAGGATCTTTTCAGAGTACGGTATAGCCATGTTCTAATTCTCCTATTATTTTAATTATAATAAATATATCAATAAAAGCGCTAACAAGCAATAACTTTTTATTTAAAGTTAATCGCTAGAACACTGTCATAGCAATAATTGTATTATCTAAACAAAAAAGCAAAGTTGAATTACAACTTTGCTTTTAATTTAACGATTATTTTCGCGACGCTGTTTACGCTGACGCTTAGCCTTACGAACTTCATGGCGTTGCTCAATCTTGCGTTTTTGCGCCTTATCCTTTTGGATGGCTTGCTTGATCTTCTTCTTATAACCCGGTTTACGCTTCTTCTTTGCTTTTTTAACCAAACCATTCAACCTATTATCAATCTTGCGGTTGGCAGCGTTGCGGTCGATGCGGCGATGATAATGTTTACGTGGAACCAATTCACCATTTTTAATTTCAACAAAATCAAAGTGGACACCCATCTTTTCTAGTCCCGCAATTCGGTTCATTTCTTCTTCGCGAATTAGAGTGACAGCATGCCCAGACAAGCCATTACGACCAGTCCGACCAATTCGGTGAACGACAAAATCTAAATCACGCGGAATTTCATAGTTAATTACTAGACTGACACCATCAATATCCAGTCCACGTGCCGCTAAATCGGTTGCAACAACATACTGATATTGTCCAGCTTCTACTTCACGCAACGCGCGTTTACGTTCACGTTCAGTAATTCCACCATGAATTTTAGCTACTTTTAATCCCTGCGACTGCAAGTATTCAGTCAATTCATCAACTTTTTGCTTAGTATTAGCAAACACAAGTGCCAAATATGGCTGACCCATCGTTAATAATTGGTACAAAATCTTTTTGCGGCTTTTAGCACCAACATCTAACAAATCATTCTTAATTGTTGTTGAAATAACGGTTGGATTATCAATCACAATTTGCTCAGGCTTCGCCATATATTTTCGCAAAAAGTTGCTTAATTGGACTGGAATTGTTGCTGAGAATGCGGCAAACAAAAGGCCTTTAGGCATTCTTTGGGCAATAAAATCAATATCGCTCAAAAAGCCCATGTCTAGCGTCATGTCGGCTTCATCAATAATAAAGTCCTTGACGTAGTCTAAAAAGAGCAGTTTCTTCTGGACAAAATCATGCAGCCGACCCGGTGTTGCAATCACAAGTTGTGGCTTGTTGCTCGTAATCTTCTTTAATTGGCGTTCACGGTCTGTGCCCCCTGCCAAATGAGCTATCGAAATTTCTAATCCTGATGCATCCCGCAGCTGCCTTGCAACTTGGTAAAGCTGCTCAGATAACTCCCGGCTCGGCGCTGTAATAATCGCCTGCGTATATGCCAATTCTGGATCAATGTCGTTAAATACAGGTACTAAAAAGGCGTGGGTTTTCCCCGACCCAGTAACAGCCTGAACCACAACATTCTTATGTGCTAACAAAACAGGAATAACTTCTTCCTGAACCTTAGTCGGCTGCGTAAAATTAATCTTGCTTAACCCAACTTGTAATTCTGGTTTAAGCTTAGCGTCTTTAAAAATATTATTCATGTGCTTCTTGATATTCCTTAGTTACTTGTACCAATTCAGCAAAAATCTGCTTAACTTCAGCTAAATCTTGAGCATTGGCACCACTAGCTAACGCGTGACCGCCACCATCATGCTTAGCTGCTAATTCGTTAATGACTGGACCCTTTGAGCGGTAATGCACACGGTAGGTCCCATCAGGCTTTTCGACAAAAACATTCCAGGCAATAATGTCCTTAATCCTGCCCGGTGTTGAAACCGTGCAGGAAGCTTGGTTAGAGTCCACCCCTAATTTTTCCAATGCTGCTTGCGATAAAATTGCGTAGGCTGCACCACTAGGGTCAACTTCCATGTAATCGAGAACATCTGCCTGCAATTTTGCTTGCACAAAGGTAACGTCGCTAATGTTGCGGGCAATTTCAGTAATATTAATTCCCGTGCTTGCAAGTTTAGCAACAACGCTAAATGTGTGCTCTGTTGTTTCAGGATACATAAACCGACCGGTGTCGCCAACAATACCAGCATACAGCGGATACGCAACTTCTGCCGTAATTGGCATCTTTTCAGCTGCTAAAAAGTCCGCAATAATCTGTGAGGCAGCTGGTGCTTGGTCATCAACGTAACTCATATCCGCATATGGTTCAACATCCGGATGGTGGTCAATTTTAATTAAAAAATCACCTTGATCGTATAACTTATTCGAAATTCGAGCCGTGTTGCCAGTATCGGTTGTAATAACCAATGCACCCTGGTAGTCTGCCTTAGTTACTGGGTCCATGCGGTTAATCCAAGCAAGGTCGCCCTCATCATTTTCACCAGCACACAAAATCCGCTTATCAGGAAACCGAAGTTTTAATGACCGTGCTAGACCAGCTTGTGAGCCCAAGGCATCTGGGTCTGGGCTAGTATGACGATGCAAAATAATTGTCGAATATTGTTCAATTTTTTGATATATTTCCGCAAAAGTGCTCATAATTACTCCTTCATCTTATTAATTGTTTATCCTCTAGTTTACCAGAAAAAGCCGTCAGTCTGAAAATAAGTCTAGGTCAACATCTTCAAAATCAGCCTCTGAAAAATCGGTTGCGGTTACTCCTAACAAGCGAATACCACCGTTAAGAAAGCTATTGGCCAGCGGCTCAAATAATTCGCGCGCTGCTTGATAAATTTCGATTGCATTGTGCGTTGCATGCGGCAACTTTCGCCGTTTAGTGACTGTCACAAAATCATTATTGCGAATTTTTAAAACAACCGTATTAGCAAAAAAGCTACGCTCTTGCAGCTTTTCTTCCAGACTAGCAGCGTAATTACGCAGATTAGTCAGCGCCGTCTGTTCATTATAAACGCACGGCTCATAAGTGCGCTCAATGCCAATCGACTTGCGATTATGTTCATCATCAGGAACAACTTGCGAGAGATCAATGCCATTAGCGTGTTCAGCCATTAAATAACCCATCCGGTTAAAATGCTTAATCAGCTCCCGTACATGAATCTGCTGCAACCCGCGGCCAGTATAAATCCCCATCTGATGAAGACGCTCCTGTGTTCTTGGGCCAATACCATGAAATTTTTCGATTTTTTGCCTTGCTAAAAATTCGCGTGCTTCTTCAGGCAAAATCACTGTCCGCCCAAACGGCTTGGCATATTCCGAGCCCATTTTAGCTAAAAACTTATTATAAGTAGCGCCAAAAGAACAATTCAGTCCCTCCTCTTCGCGAATTCGCGTTTGCAGGCCAATCGCCAGTTCAACCGCTGAAGTCGAACCCAACTTATTCTCAGTTACATCTAAATAGGCTTCATCAAGTGCAATCGACTGAACAGAATCCGTGATTTCATGCATCATTTGATGAATTTCTGCCGAAACTGCTCGATATTTTGTAAAATTGGGGCGCAAAAAAACCAGTTTGTCTGCCGGTACTAGCCTGACTGCCTTAATTGACGGCATCGCTGAATGCACGCCATACCTGCGCGCAACGTAATTAGCTGTTGCCACCACACCATGACCATGATTTTTCCGAGCATCTTGGCCAATAACCAGCGCCTTATTTTTTAAAGTCGGATTGTCGCGCATTTCAACGGAAGCATAAAAAGCATCCATATCGACATGGATAATGCGCCGGTGAGTATCATTAACCGGCAGCAAGTCGTCACTTGGGCTAGTCATAGATCCAATGTTCAGTTGCTGATTCAAAAATGTGATCGGCAGCTTTTGGCCCCATGCGGTAAGGCAAATATTCCTCAGGCTTCTTACCAGCCTGATTGTCCTGCTCCCAAGCACCTTCAATCAAATCAATAAATTTCCAGTAATTTTTCAATTCGCTCCAATGAGTAAAGTTAGTCGAATCATTAACAAAAACATCATGCAGTAGCCGCTCATAACCGTCCGGCACCTCAGCTAATTCAGACTTGGAAAAAATATAATCTAAGTTTTCACGACGAATGCCACTGGTGGAAATTTTCTTACCATTAATTGTAATGAAAATTTCCATTTGTGGATCAATAACGATTGTAATATTGTTCGAATGAGCCTGCCCATAAGGGTTAGACATGTGCTTTAACACAATATCGATTCGACTTTCCTTTTCCTTAAATTCCTTACCCGTTCTAAAGTAGATTGGCACCCCAGCAACAGGTCCTTTTTGAAATTTAATCTCTCCAGCCGCATAAGTTTCTGTTGTTGAGTCTTCCGCAACATTGGGCTCCTGCTTATAACCAAATGTCGTGTCACTGCCCAGATATTGCCCGCGGACAAAGTGCTGGTCAATCTCTGCCTTATTAGGCATTATCAAGCTGTCAAGCAGCTCTTGCTTAGCTTGGTGAATACTCTTTGATGCCAAATCTTTGGGTTCCGGCATTGCTAGCAGCGTAATAATTTGGAAAATATGGTTCTGGACCATGTCGCGCAAAGCTCCAGAAGTTTCGTAATATCCCCCGCGAGCCTCGACGCCAAGCTGTTCTGCCAAAGTAACCTGAATATTTTTAATGTTAGTACTATTCCACACACTTTTTATCAGCGGGTTAGTAAACCGCAGCGGCAAGATATTCTGGACCATTTCTTTACCCAAATAATGATCAATTCGAAAAATATCGTCCTCCGCAAAAGAAGCAGTAATCTGCTTGTTCAACTTTTCAGCAGTAGCAAGGTCACGGCCAAACGGTTTTTCGACAACTATTCTGTTAAAGCCGGTACTAGTCAGGTTCTGGTCATTAATATGCGTGGCAATCGTACCAAAAAAGCGTGGTGCCATCGCCATGTAGAAAATGCGATTGCCTTGAGCACTGTAAAACTCATCAAGCTCTTGCGCCAATTTTTTAAGTGTTTGGTAATGTTCAACATTCGTTACATCATGGGATTGATAGTAAAAATGGCTGGCAAAAGCTTGAACTTCGTTTTCGTCAACCTCTTTATGAGTTTCATGAATTGCGTCACTAACCTGTTCACGCAGATAGTCGTGCGTCCACGGCCGCCGCGCCGTACCGATAACGGCAAAATTATCATGAATCAAACCTTGCTCGTATAAATTAAATAATGCCGGATACAATTTACGGTGAGCCAAGTCGCCGCTGCCGCCAAAAATAATCATTACAACTGGAATATTGTTCATAAGGGTACCCTTTCCTAAAACTAAACTTAAGTTAATTCCATTTTATACTATTTTGTAGCCAAACATTAGTTTTAAGTCGGTCTTGACCAATAATTTTTAAAGAAAAAGCACCAAAGTTTAGTTAAAAACAATGGTGATTTACGATTATTTTTGCGGTGCTAAGCCCTCAATTAACAACACTCTTGTCAAGATCGCCGGTCAGTTTAACAATACTAATCACATAATCAATCCGTTTGCTGAATTTCTTTTTATTTAGTCCTTACATGCTAGCAAAAAAAGCAAAATTCTCGTAAGCTGTTAAATTTTCATAAAGTGCAGCAAATTGGGCCATAAAACCAAGCTTTCCTAAAATCTTTCGATTAGGCATTAAGGTTTGCAAAACTTCAATGCTATCCTGTTGCGGTTTAGGTGTCCCCATAATCGAATTAATCAAGGTCGTTTTGTCAGAACCACTCAGTCCAATTATTCCTAGAATTTCGCCGCTATCAATTTAGAGATTAATATCAGTTAAGACTATCATCTTGCCATAGTCTTGTTTTAAATTGCTAATTTTAATCGTTATTGCCAATCTTATCCCAGCTTGCCTTTAACCAAAGTCAAGTTAGCCAAAATATACTATTTAACAAAAAAGCTCATCGCAGATTGCAATGAGTTTCTTTAGTTTAAATTTTTATTCTTCAGTTGAGTTATCGTCTGAAGTTGAATTATCTGACTTTGGCGTTACTTCGTCAGGCTTATCAGCAGGTTCTGCTGGTTTTTCTTCCTTTGCAGGTTCACTTTCAGCTGGTTTTGCTTCAGCAACTTCAGCTTTGGCAGCTGGTAAAATTTGTTGAACAGCCATGCGACTAAAAGTAAGGTAAATTCCATCAGCGTCAACAACAACCGTCTTGTCCTTAGCATCAACAGAATCAATCTTAGCGTGCAAACCGTCAATTAAAATAACGTTGTCGCCCTTCTTCAATTGGTTCATCATTTCCATTTTCTTTTGTTGTTGCTTCTTTTGCGGCTTAATCATTGTAAAGTACATGAAAGCAATCAAAACAATAAAAATAATAATCATCATGTAGCTGCTACTACCACCAGCTGCAGCTAAAAATAGAGTATTCACTTTTACACCTCATCAATTTCATAAATATATTAACTTCTTAATTATACATAATTTTACAGCGGTTTGCACTACTCATTGGGAATTGGTAAGCCCAATTGCGCATAGGCCTTTTCTGTGACCATGCGACCTCGCGGCGTCATTAAAATAAAGCCGCGTTGCAATAGGTATGGTTCGTAAAGCGATTCAATAGTTTCAACATCTTCACCACTATTAGCTGCTAGAGTGCGCACACCCACAGGGCCGCCGTGATAATTTTCAATCATTACCCGTAAAATCTTGCGGTCAGTCTGGTCCAGTCCCTCACCGTCAACCTGTAATTGCTTGAGCGAACTAGCGGTTGTTGCAAAGGAAATAACTTTTTCGCCCTTTACTTCCGCAAAATCACGCACGCGCCGAAGCAATCTATTGGCTACTCGCGGCGTACCGCGCGACCTTCTAGCTAACTCATGAGCTGCTTCTGGCGCAATCTCAATGTTAAAAACATTGCTTGAGCGCTGAATAATTTGTTCCAATTCATCAACTTGATAGTATTGCAAATGCTCAACAATCCCGAACCGATCACGCAAAGGCGCGGACAATTGCCCTGCTAAAGTAGTCGCCCCAACTAAAGTAAACGGTGGTAGCGGCACATGAACCGCATGAGTTGTCTGCCCCTCACCAATTACAATATCGATGTAGTAATCTTCCATTGCAGAATAAAGCACTTCTTCAATCGGCTTAGCCAAGCGATGGATTTCATCAATAAATAGGACATCCCCCGGATTAAGGTCAGTCAATAATGCTACTAAGTCGCCCGCTTTTTCAATTGCTGGCCCACTAGTACTCTTTAAATTCACGCCTAGTTCATTTGCAATCACAAATGCCAAAGTTGTTTTACCTAAGCCCGGTGGTCCGTAGAGCAAAACGTGGTCCAGTGCCTCATCACGCTGCTTAGCGGCTTTGATGTACACTGCCAATTCTTTTTTTACCCGATTTTGCCCCAAATAATCAGCCAGACGCTGTGGTCTTAATGAAAATTCAGTCTGTTCTTCATTTGGTCCCTGACTTTCGCCAGAAACAATTGAGTCATCATTATCTGTCACCAGTTTCACTTCCTTTGAACACGTTACTCTTTATTATAGCAAGATTTACTTCTTTAAGAGAAGGGCCAATCCCTTTTTAATATATTGATCGGCAGTCGTCGCATTTTCTTTTGCCAGTTTTGGCGCTACCCGGTCAACTTCCTTTTGTGTATAGCCAAGTGCCAGTAATGCTAACAGAGCATCGTTAAGTTCTGGCGTAATTTCTTGATCGGCAATCTTATCAACGCGCTGAACAAAGTCTCCCAACTTTCCTTTCAGATCAAGCACAATTTGCGACGCAGTCTTTTTACCAACACCCGGAAAGCGAGTTAAGTACTTAACTTCACCCTGCTCAATGGCTTCGGCTAAGGAATTACTATCCTCAGCCGCCATAATTGCCAAGGCAGACTTAGGTCCAATGCCACTGACACTAAGCAATTTTAAAAACAGTCCCTTATCTTCTTCGCTTTGAAAACCATATAAAGTAACACCAGTATCACGAACAATTTGCTCAATATAAACCTTGGCTTGCTCGTCCTGATGATACGCAAATGGAGTGGGGCTAAAAACTTTATAGCCCACACCATTAACATCCAGCACTATATAGTTTGGCATGATTTTGGTGATGACACCATTTAAATATTCATACATTAATTATTTATCCTTTTTAAACATTTTATTCAATTCACTCTGCCGCAAACGCACCAGCACTAAGTTGCCGCGAGCATCGTGATAAGGGTCAGCAGTTTGCCGTAATTTAGTCAAAAGTTCACCGGCTTCTGCATTTGTTAACTTGGTTCGGCCCGTAATTTCTTGATCAGCCTGCCGCGCCGCAATTCGCTTGACCAAATTCGCAGTATCAGTCTGGTCAACATTCAAAAAGCTATCCAAAATTGCCCGAATTGCCAGTTCAGGATCGCCCTTAATCCAGGTTGGATAAGACCGTAAAATAAAGGTATCGGTACCAAATTCTTCCAAGAATAAGCCAATCTTATTAATTGCCGCCAGATTATCCTTAATTTGAAGAAAATCCAAATTGCCAAAAGAAAGTGTCAATGGCGTTAATAAGCCCTGCTGAGTGATTTTTTGCTCCAAAATTGCTTGCTCAATCGCAATAAAACGCAGCAATCGTCTTGTAGCAACTTGGTCAACTAAGTATAAATCTTCACCACTTGCAGCTACCAGGTAAGTTCTTGTCTGGCCAACCAAGGTTAATTCTGGTAGGTTATTAGCCAGAACTTCATCCCCAGTCGACACAACTGCCGAATTACTTGAGCTATTCACAAATGGGGTCAACTGCTTTTGCCGAGTAACATTGTCGCGCCAAGTCTTCGTAATCAAGTACCGGTCATCATCACGCGGGATTGTTAAATCGATATATTGCGGGTGCTTGAGTGTCGTAATCTTGGGAGCAGAGCTTTCATGAATCTCATTAGCTGGCACAACCCGCTTGGTATCAACAACATTTTTATTCAAATTAAACTTAAGCTGGTCAACCAACGTCTCTTGTTTAGCCGTTGTCAAATTTGCTAGCCCATCACTATGATTATCTAGCGACAACAACGTGCTGCTAATCGCATTCGTAATCAGGCGGCTGACCTCACGTTCTTTAGACAAACGCACCTCTTGCTTTGTTGGGTGAACATTGACATCGACTAGTAGCGGGTCAACCTCAACCTTAACAATCGCAATTGGATAATGTTTACTAGCTAAATGCGTGCCGTAGCCATCCATCACCGCAGCCGCCAACTGATAATTTCTAATATAACGACCATTTAGCAAAATTGAAATAAAATTACGCGTCGATCGCGTTAATTCGGGCTTTGACATTAAGCCAGTAACCGTAAAATCGCTATTGCTGCTCTCAAAAGGCAGCATTTTTTCAGCAATGTGGCGGCCATAAACACTGGAGACCGTCTGCTGTAAGTTGCCATTACCGGCAGTTCTTAATAAAACGCGCCCTTCATTTGCCAATGTTAAAGCTAAATCAGGGTAACCCAGAGCAATTCGGTTCACAATGTCGACAATCTTCATGATTTCGGTGCGGGGACTGCGTAAGTACTTTAATCGAGCTGGCGTGTTATAGAACAAGTCTTTAACCGTTATCTGCGTGCCTTTTTTAGCCGCAGCATCTTCCTGCAGCGTTTTGACACTGCCAGTAAATTCGGCTCGCGTTCCTACAGCTTCATTAACATTAGTTAAAATTTCTACATGACTAACTGCCGCAATCGAAGCCAGAGCCTCGCCGCGAAAACCCAGAGTCCCCACATTAAACAGGTCACGCTCATTAGTAATCTTACTCGTTGCGTGCCGAGTAAAAGCAAGGTCAATTTGATCGCTAGCAATTCCCGAGCCGTTATCTTGAACGACGATTTCCTTTAAACCCGCATCAATAAAATCAATTCGGATTCGGCTGCTGCCAGCGTCAATCGCGTTTTCCACTAATTCCTTAACCACACTTGCTGGCCGCTCGATTACTTCCCCAGCCGCAATTTGGTTAGTTAAGTTTGTTGATAATTCATGAATTTGCGCCATGATTACTGCTTATCCTTCAAGTCTTCCTGCCAGTTTTCAACCAGCTGCATTACCTCAAGCGGGGTTTTATCCGCCAAGTAAAGATTTGAAATTTCATCAAGAATATCTTTTTCCTTGCCCGTAACCTCATCTTCTACTGGTTCTTCAAGTTGGTCTTCAGTATTGACTTCATTAGTGCTAAATAAATCCAGTTGAGTAGCTGCTGGGCCTAAATTGCTGCCTTGAGCTTCAAGTCGTTTTAACAATTTGGTTGCTTCACGCAAAACTTTACGCGGTAATCCCGCCAATTGCGCTACGTGGATGCCGTAACTTTGATCAGCTGGTCCCGGTAAAATTTTATGTAAGAAAATCAGCTTGCCATTTTCTTCAGTTGCACCAACATGAATATTCTTAAGGTGTGACAGCTTCTGCTCCATCGCTGTTAATTCATGGAAATGCGTCGCAAATAAAACTTTGGCACCAACTTCATCGTGCAAATACTGCACAATTGCACCGGCCAAAGCCATCCCATCATAAGTCGCTGTGCCACGACCAATCTCATCAAATAATACCAGACTGCGCTTCGTTGCTGATTGCAATGCGGCATTGGCTTCCGTCATTTCAACCATAAAAGTACTCTGCCCTGAAATCAGGTCATCAGCGGCCCCAATTCTGGTAAAAATTTGGTCAAAAATTGGCAAATCAGCACTGTCTGCCGGAACAAAGGAACCAACTTGCGCCATCACTGCGATAAGCGCCATTTGCCGCATGTAGGTACTTTTACCAGACATGTTAGGACCGGTAATTAAGAAAATATTGGTATCTTCGTCGAGTTTAACATCGTTAGGGATGTATGCTCCTGCCTTCATTACCTTCTCAACTACGGGATGGCGTCCTGCCACTACCTTGACATCTTGATTAGCAGAATGAAAAGCCGGCCGGCAATAATTGTTTTCTTCTGCAACTTGAGCAAACGAACAAAAGACATCAAGGCTGGCTAATTGTGCGGCTAATTTTTGCAAAGCAGCGATGTACTTCTTGACCTCTTCACGTAATTTAACAAACAAATCATATTCCAAATCCGTTGACTTGGTCTGTGCTTCTAAGATTAAATTCTCGTGCTCCTTTAACTCCGGCGTGATATAACGCTCGGCATTAGTCAACGTCTGCTTGCGGGTATAACGCTCAGTTGGCACTTTATTCTTGTTGGAATTAGTCACCTGAATGTAGTAACCAAAAACCTTGTTGTAACCGACTTTGAGGTTATCAATTCCTGTCTTTTGGCGTTCAGAAACTTCCATTTCTGCCAACCACTTTTTACCGTTATTCATTGCGTCACGATAACGGTCAAGCTGGCTATCAACTCCTGGCCGAATTAGCCCACCATCAGTAGTAACAACCGGTGGTTGGTCAACAATTGTTGATGTAATTAATTCCGCTACACCTTTTAACGGATCAATCTTAGCGGCAAAATTTTGTAAAACCGAACTATCTGCATCTTGTAATGCCGTTAAAATTGTCGGTACAGCCTGCAAAGAATGAGCTAGTTGTAATAATTCACGGGCGTTAACATTGCCAAAAGCGATTCGTCCCGTTAAACGTTCCAAATCGTAGACACCCTTGAGCGCATCAATAATATTTTCCCGCGTAAAATACCCGTCAAGTAAGGCTTGGACCATTTCTTGACGCGCAGTTAACTTTTCAATTGATAGTAATGGTCGTGCCAACCATTGTTTGAGCAAACGACCACCCATTGCTGTGTGCGTCTTATCAAGAACCCAGAACAGGGATCCCATCTTTTTGCCGGTCTTAGCAGAAGCTGTTAGCTCCAGATTGTTCTGCACCGTATGCGACATTTGCAAATATTGGCTGACTTCATAACTTTGAGCCACTTGTAAGTGTGCCAAGCTGCGCTTTTGCGTGGTTAATAGGTAGCCTACCAGTTGTTGCACGGCCGCTTTTTCGACATGATTAGTCAGCTTTTGTTCAACAAAGGAAACTTCCGCGTGCTTTTCGGTCAGTTCAACTGGTGCCGAAACCGTAATGTTAGCTTTATTAAAAAATTCGCTATTGTCATTACTTAAATGTCCATTATATACGACCTCACGCGTGCGCAATGACAGCAACTCATTAGCCACTGCCGCGAACGTCTTTAAATGGGTCGCAAAAATTTCACCGGTTGACAAATCACTATAAGCTAGGCCAAAGCCGCTCTTGGTTGTCACCACCGACGTTAAATAATTGGCATCCTTGGCTTCGCTAGGTTTGTCATTCATGCGCGTACCCGGCGTCACTAATTGGATAATCCCACGCTTAACCATTCCTTTGGCATCCTTAGGATTTTCCAGCTGCTCACATAAAGCAACTTTGTAACCCTTCTCTACCAAAGTGTCAACGTAAGAATCAACGGCAACGTGTGGCACACCTGCCATTGGAATTGGATTTTCACTTTTATTTGACCGGTGAGTTAAGGTCAATTCCAAAATTTGTGCACCCTTAATCGCATCATCTTCGAATAATTCATAAAAATCACCGACGCGATAAAAAAGGAAGGCATCGGGATATTGCTTTTTAATTTCGTAATATTGCTCCATCATCGGAGTTGTACTTGCTTTTGCCATTTATTCCTCTTCTTCTTTGCTATTACTGCTATATTATACGCTATCTCTAAGGGCAAAAGAAAAAAGTCCGCTAGTTAATTGAATTATCTTTAGTATAATAAAGAATTTAATGTAAGTATAATTAATCAGATTTGCTAAAAGTTATTCATTCTCAGAAGCTTTTTTATCAATTGCATCAAGATAACTTCTAAGATCCTCAACTTTTTCACTTATTAAGGCTTTAGCTACCTTTATTTTCTTTGCTTCACGAACTTTAAGGATTTCATCTGTTTTAAGTAATTGGGCTAAGTCAAACTGATCGTTACAATCTAGTAATTTACAGAATTCTGGATAATGTCTTCTTAGTCGTTTATAAAAGTTTTCAAAATTAGCAGTCCCATAGCCCTTGGTTTTGCTCGTCTTAACCATACCAGTACTTAAAATCTGTAATAATGTTTGCTCTTTAAAATAACAAAAAGGACTTATTACTTGCTTATCGTGTACTGCTAAATTGAAAAATTCTGTTGAAATAAAGACCCAAGCAATATATTCGCGCAGAATTTCTTTTGCCATTTTAAAATCCTGCCAATCAGCAGAAGACCAGCTATCGTCTTTATTAACAGACTTAATTCTTTGATACAAACTCGCTAAGTTAAAGAATAATTCGTAAAGCTCCCAAGTTGAAGAAAATTTCAGGTTAAGGTCAACATTATGTTTTAAAGCAATATCAAGATGTGACAACAGCTTATTATCTTGAAACATGCTGTGATCCCTTTCGTCCGAAATACTATTTAAATTGTGAACTATCACAAAAATCAAAATAATCATGATGATGATTACAGTACAAGTTAACCATAAAAATTGCTGCGCAAATAATTTGTTTTTATCAAAATTCACTAATGTAAGTAATAGGACTAGTAATATTGCAATTACCCAAATTAAGTTTCGATTTACTCTTTCCTTGTTGCTTTTAGTATTCCTGGCTCTTTTACGTGTCATATTTACACCTTACTTTCTTTAAATATTTTACAGTTTACAACAGATCAAATCTCGATAATTTGATAATGACAACAATATTATAAACTGACTTCTATTTGTCTTTAATCCTGTTAACTAATTTGGCCACGCCAAAACCCCGAAATTAGTTGCTTCAATTTCGGAGATCATCTCATCAATTGGATTTTTTAAATTAGTTTTTGCCTAAACTTTTTGGCAAATTTATTGGTCAAACTGTGAGGCCATGTAACTACTAGCTTTTAAGCAAAATTATGCCGCACATTTCACCAGTACTCAAAAAGAATATATAAATACATGTAAGCGTATTTTGATAATTATTAAATAACTACAATCACCAATTTATAAATTGAATTGAGCATTTTCATTGTCTTGACTACTCTATTCCAATATAATTAATATTTGTGAATTAAAGCAGTGCTTATACTACCATAACTTACATGCTGGCATAAAAGCAAATTAAAAAATCGTTTCTCATAAACAGTACACGAAACGATTTTTTATTTGCTTTTTAAATTATACACGAATCATCGATCAAGATTTTTCTTAATCGTCTAAAAACACTATACCCAAATTAAGGAGTGCGACCTAGTGAAGTTATTAAAGAACAACTTATCTGCAATAACAATATTTTTATTACTTTTTGAAATTAGTTCCCCAGTTTCCGCTGCTAAAGCTAGAAAGTATACATATAACGGCTCAGATCTAATTAAGCAAGACTATTACAACATCAAGGAAACCAAAAAATTCAAATACAATTTACATGGAAGAGAAGCTTATAACGCAGCAGCTTTTACACCACAACGCAATAATCTCTTAGGTTACAGTTGGCCTGACAAAAACAATATCACCTATACTACAGATGGTACTGCACGCCAAGCAGCTCTTACAGATGATTCTATACGACGTATTAATAGCATGAATGTTGTTAAATTAACACCTACAACAAATAATCCAGATATTACCGTCCATTATGTTAGTCAAGAAAAAATTAACAGCTTTAATACTGATCCTAATCATGATCCACATATTTCAGCTTTAGGTCTGACTATTTACGGTAATGTCTGGTTGACGGCCAATAAATACGCCCCAGAAACTTTTATTCACGTTAATATTTATGTTAATAAAGACGAAAATAACTTAAGCAATAGCCTAAACAGTAATCTTAAATGGCGTCTAGACTATCGTAATGAATCAATCATTATTCATGAATTTGGACATGCATTAGGTCTAGGACATACTGGTGGTTATTCAAACTTAATGTCTTCAAGTAACTACCAATTTAGTCAAACTGCAACTAAAAATCATACGCAAATCTTAGACCAAGATTTTTACAATCGCCTGAAAACACTTTATACAGCAAAATAATTGAAGTCTATACCGATCAGTAAATACCAGAAAGCTAATATTTCCGGACAATATTAGCTTCAAAATATTACTACAAAACACTATACATTTACGATATTTTGTAAACAATATAGTTAATATATAATAAAATTAATCCAATTGCAAGTAACTTTTTTAAATTATCTACTGCTCATTTGCTATCTACAATAGTACCCTTGTTATTAGGTCGTTTCTGTAAAAAACAATTTATTTAAATAATGTTTTTTTACATCAAAAATTACTATTGAACAAGTCGCTTCCTGGCCAAAAAAAGCATTACGAAGCAATAAACAATCATTAATAATGTCACAATTCCAGTAACTGCCAAACTAACATTAGTAACTGGACCATTATGCAAAAAGTCTGCTGGTGAATAACTTATATTATTCGGCAACTTGATAAATGAATTTAACACGAAAATGGCAATTTGCAATATCAGGCTTGAACATAGAGCTACAAAACGGTTATTAATCCAAATTGACGTAACCATCACAAAAACAGCAAATAATCCACCCCAAATGCCGGCAAATAAAATCGCTAGCACTGAATGGACAAACGGATGAGTATAGTATAACGAAACAAAAAATGTATTAATGTTAATAATTAATGCTCTTCCATTTAACAAGTTATCTGGCTTAATATTTGGCAGGCGCAGCAACCACAAAGTTAAATTTACAAGTAAAGGCAATGCGATTACTACAAAGCCAGAAATAAAAGCAATAAACATATATTTGCTTAACACATTTTGCAAAGTATTATTTAATTTAAATTTAGCCAGTAACCCACTGTCCTGATCCTCTTTTAACATTATTCCTGCCGGTAGACTTGCAATTAGCGGCAATAAAATAAAAAAGATAGTTGAAGTAAAACTAAACGGATCAATCCCCAGCCAGCGTGTATACGGCGTATCTTCAACTGGAATTTGTCCCTGTAATAAAAACTGTGCTATGCAGACTAACAGCCCGATAGTCAAGGCCAGCAGTAACCAGCGTTTATTCAAACGCGAATATAAAAATTTCATTCTACTTACCTCATTCTAGTAATAATGAATATTTAACATAATGATCCTGAACTGGGATTAAAAAGCTAAAGCGCGTTTTTGCAGAACGTTGATCATAAGTTTCTCTCGGTACTGAAAAATATAGGGTATACTGCTGCTTTTCCTGAAGATGCTTTTGCAAATAATTATAACCAACACGCTTGCCATTTTGATTTAGCAAATAAACACACGGATTACTGATACCATACGGAACATTTAAATACATATTATCCCGAAAATCTGGATCATGATGTTTCTGACCATAATTAGCTGTCCCTGTTTGCTTAAGCGTTAAGTTAATTTGGGCACTAACCTCATTTTTCGTCTGCGTCAACTTTGCATGATGAACAACAAATTCAACAGCGTGAGCACGGACTAATTCATTCTGCTTAAAAAATCGTTCTTGTGTCACTCCTCGCTCTACTGGATGGGCATTAATCTGCTGATAGCGAAAATATCCGATTAAGCCAACGATAATTATACATAGAACGGTTAAACTACATTTAATTTTCCTGCTTTTCATTGATAATCGTTCCTTCTTTAATAGTCAGCTGCTTAGTTGCCACCTGCTCAATAAAATCTCGATCGTGCGAAGCAATAATAAAAGTCGATCCTGTCAAATTATACTTTTTAATAATGTCAATCAACTTAGTAACGCTTTTTTCATCTAAAGCATTTGTTGGCTCATCTAAAACAATTAATGGATACTTGCCAAGAAGAGCTTGAGCAATCCCCAATTTTTGTTTCATCCCTAAAGAAAACTTCTTTACCTTTTGTTTAGGAAACTTATCTAAGTCAAAATATTTCAGTAATTCAATAATTTGTTCATCATGGATATTTTGATCTAATTTTGCTAATATATCCAAATTCTGGTATGCGGTAAAATTCTCAATTAAGCTTGGATTTTCAATCAAAATTCCCGCCTTAACTGGGTAAGGATCTTCAACTTGAACTTGCTTATTATCAACTAATATTTTACCAGTAGTCTTAATTAAGCCTAAAATTGCTTTTAAAACTAAGGTCTTACCTGAACCATTAATGCCCTCAAAGACAGTAATACTATTTTGTGCAATATCGGCATTAACATCATGCAGAAGTGGCCTTTTCTTGACCTCTTTGCCAACTTGCTCTAGTTTAATGTAACTCATCTAATTCTCCTTAACTCAATCTAGTAACACGGTTACTAAGCCAATAGATAATACCAGTGACCAAAATTAATAATATTAATTCAAATAAATTTGAACTATTCATGCGAACAAGCATCAAGCTATTTAACGGATTATTTTGCCAAGCCGTGTAGGCGGTAATAATTAAGAGACAAAGTGGCACCATTACACCTAATGCTGAATTAAAATTATTAATTGCTGCTTGTAGTAACAATAAAAAGTCGATACCTAGGCAATTGATTAAAAACAGTAGCAATACTGACTGAATACCAACATAATTACCAACCCTTAATTTGGGAAGTTGTAATAATTGTGCACTTATTGCTAAAACCAATATAGTAACGCCACTATAAATTATCGCAAGGAGTGCCAGCAACACAAAATTTATTTGAACAAATTTTCGCGGCGCAAATTGTAATCCTCGTAAATGCAGTGTTCGAGATTGCCATAATTCCTGTAAACTATTCAATAAAATAAGCAATGGGATTGAAAAATATGCAAACCAAAGTACAGGCAATTGAACTTGATGTTGAAATACTTGGATAAATGAAACTCCTTGAAAGAAAGCAATAAAAGCTGATTCATGGGGATTGCCCACAAGTTGAATGCTAATCATTACAATTGCCAAACTAATAAATGTTAGCCATGCTAAACAGCGATAACGAATTATTTGCCAAAAGTAGAGCAACTGGCTCCAAAATAAATTCATCATTAAAAGTCCCTCTTTTCAATGACTGCCATCAGTAGTGCAGCTATAATGCACAAAATACCAAGCATTATCGGTATCCCAGCAAAAGCAATTTTAGCAAAATTGGGCGCAATAAAATCATAAAACAAAGAAACATGGTTAGATGTATTAAGACTAAAGGAAGCACCATTAATAATGAACACAATAAAAAACGCGGCTATTTTATTCTTAAAATAAAGATATAGCGTAATTACCAGTAGCCCGAAGACATAGCAACTTAGCCACAAGTAAACACTACGAATAAGTAAAGTTACCAAAAGATGACTTAATAAACCAAAAGTATTAGTTAACCCAACAACTAAGATATTGCCAAGCAGCCAAAATAAAATCATTAGTAGCCAAATTAATGTCACCCGATAGATTACCTGTATGAATAATATTTTTCTTGTTTGACATCGTAAAGCATCATTGATGCGCAAATTCGTTGTCGCTAACACTGAAATTAATAATGTCGGTACTAGCGCAATACAAATTGTAAACCGTGGCAACATTGCATTTAATAAGCCATAATCTGAATAGCTATTTAATTGTAAATTAGCATAAGTAGATAAGGATATTAACAATGTTATTAAACTGCATAATACGTATTGTTTTACATACGCGCGATTTAATAAAGTCTGTTGTTTTAAAAAATTAGCATGCATATATTTTTAATCTTTCTAAACAAAAACTATCTTTTAAAATCTAAGCACGAGAAGAATAACCTCTCTCCTCGTGCTTGATTAACACTTATTACGACTATTTACAATCAGGACTCCACCATCCGTGAGCCGACCCTTTACTGTAGCTTTGTGATTCTATTCTAACCGAAACACCTTTGCCATAATTTTCCACTGCAGTATTATACAAATGTGTTATATCTCCTGCGTAACTTCTGTAAGAGTGACCAGAAGAAACATCACGACCATCATACAAAGCTGCCCAAATTGTAATATAACCAACATCAGTAGTTTTTGTATGATTAAAGTACGCTGACTTATTTTCTTTACTTCTTGCTGGGGTATGATCATTTGCAGACCATACACTATAAGAATTACTCCAAGTCGTATTTCCCGTATTTCCAGCAAAAACTGTTGTAGCAGTTGCACCGCTACCTATTAACATTGCACCAGCGGCCATTAAGGTTGCTAATCTTTTCTTTAACATAATTAAATGCCTCCTAAAATTTTAAATTACAAAGAATTTCTATATAGCCAAAACAATATTGTTTTAAGTAATTCATTCATAATATTCCCTTACTTTCAATAAAAAATAGCAGATCCAACAGAACATAATCTTAAAGAGCTCCTTATCAAATGTTCTTATAATTATCATAGCGCTTTCTAAAAACAATTTCTGTGCGTTTTACGCACAATTAAATTTTATATTGCAAATTTATCTCCCTATAATGTAAAATTTAAGTAAAGAGGTGTTTCAAATGTCGGACTTTGGTCAAACAATTCAGCAATTACGTGTTTCCCGTTCAATCAGCCAAGAGGAATTAGCTACTGGTATCTTCAACCGTAGTCGGTTATCAAGAATTGAAAGTGGTAATGCCCATCCTTCTCAACAAGTTGCCAGTCAATTAATTTCTCGCTTGAGTCTGACTCCTAAGGAATTTGAATATATCCAGCATAACTATTCAGCATCCAAAAAAGATCAAATTTTATATCAATTTTTTAATCTTAAAGATAGTACGGAAACAAAAAAGATAAATTCACTTATCAAGAAATGTAACAATATCAAAACAGATAATGACATTAACAGAATCAAAAAAATTTTACAAGCACAGTTGTTATTAAGTCATCCCGATGACTTAAAACAAGCTAAAAAGCTAGTTCAATCTATTTGGTACGATCATTTAGCCGATGTCAAAGTACTAACAATTATTGATCTGTATATATTAAATATGATCGCTTATGCCTTTGATAATAAAACTAGCCAACAAATTATTTCTAAAATACTTAACGCCATTAATAAACATTATCCCTTTCTCAAATCATTAAAGTGTAGCATATTAATTAATCAAGCAAGTTTGTCACTAGACCAGCACGATTTTAATGCAGCTAAAGATGCTTTAACTCAAGCTGCCGAATTAGCCCAAAAGAACAACCAGTATGATAAGTTACTCCTTTGCAAGTCAGAATTAGCAATTTGTAATCAAGACCAACAACAAGCAACTTATTATGCCAACCTACTAAACGAAATTGGTGCTACCGACTTAGCGCACCTATTAAAAATGCAAATTAAGCAATTCTCTTATCTTTTCAATTAATTTTTACCACGCAAAAAAAGCCGCTCGTTCAAGCGACTTTTTTATTATCAACTATTTTTAATTACATCATTCCTGGAGCGCCAGCACCAGCACCTGCGGCTGGATCAGCTGGTTTGTCTTCTGGAATTTCAGCAACTACTGCTTCAGTAGTTAAGAGCAGTGCAGCAATTGAGGCAGCATTTTGTAAAGCAGTCCGAGTAACCTTGGTTGGGTCAATAATACCCGAGTCAACCATGTTTTCCCACTTGCCATTAGCAGCGTTGTAACCAACTTCGTTGTCTTGCTTTTCAAGTTCGTTCAAGATAACTGAACCATCTTCACCAGCGTTTTCAGCAATTTGACGAACTGGAGCACTCAAAGCACGTAACACAATGTTGATACCAGTTTGTTCATCAGCAGTTTCACCCTTAAGGTCCTTAACAGCTGATTCAACATCAACTAAAGCAGTACCACCACCAGCAACGTAACCTTCGTCAACAGCAGCACGAGTTGAGTTCAAAGCGTCTTCAATACGGTAACGACGTTCTTTCAATTCAGTTTCAGTAGCAGCACCAACGTGAATAACTGCAACACCACCAGTTAATTTAGCCAAACGTTCTTGCAACTTCTTCTTGTCAAAGTCTGAAGTTGTTTCGTCGATTTGCTTTCTGATTGAGTCTTCGCGTTCCTTGATTGCATCGTCAGAACCAGCACCATCAACAATGGTTGTTGAGTCTTTAGTAATTGTAATCCGACGTGCTTGACCTAATTGGTCAATTGTTGTGTCCTTCAATTCAAGACCCAAGTCTTCAGTAATTACAGTACCACCAGTTAAAGCAGCAATATCTTGTAATTGTTCCTTACGCCGGTCACCAAAGCCAGGAGCCTTAACAGCAACAACGTTGAAAGTACCACGAATCTTGTTCAAAACAAGTGTTGGCAAAGCTTCACCAGAAACATCGTCAGCGATGATTAATAATGACTTGCCTTGTTGCACGATTTCTTGCAATAATGGCAAAATGTCTTGAATATTAGAAATCTTCTTGTCAGTAATCAAAATGTATGGGTTGTCAAGGTCAGCTTCCATCTTGTCGTTGTCAGTTACCATGTATTGTGACAGGTAGCCGCGATCAAATTGCATCCCTTCAACAACTGATAATTCAGTTTCAATACCACGAGAATCTTCAATGGTAATTACACCGTCATTACCAACCTTTTCCATTGCATCGGCAATTAAATTACCAACTTCTTTAGAAGCACTTGAAACAGCGGCAACTTGAGCAATTTGGTCTTTTGAAGAAACGGTGTGGCTAATCTTGTGTAATTCATCAGTTACAGCCTTAGTAGCCTTTTCAATCCCGCGGCGAACACCAACTGGGTTAGCACCAGCAGTTACATTCTTCATTCCTTCACGGATGATTGCTTGAGTTAAAACAACAGCAGTAGTAGTACCGTCACCAGCAATATCATTTGTCTTTTGTGCTGCTTCAGCAACTAACTTAGCACCCATGTTTTCATAATGGTCTTTTAATTCGATTGCTTTAGCAATTGTAACACCATCGTTAGTAATTTCTGGATTGCCATATGATTGTTCCAGAACAACATTCCGACCCTTAGGACCAATTGTTGTCTTAACAGTATCAGCTAGCTTATCAACACCCTTTAATAGGGAACGTCTTGCATTTTCTGAAAATTTAATATCTTTTGCCATCTTCATTCGCTCCTTAATTACTTAACGATTGCTAAAATATCTTTTTCGTGAAGGACTAAGTATTTTTCACCTTCGTATTTAACATTAGTGCCAGAATACTTATCATATAAAACAACGTCGCCCTTTTTAACTGTCATTGGAATCTTACTGCCATTTTCTGCATAAGCACCCTCACCAACAGCAACAATTTCACCTTCAGTTGGCTTTTCCTTAGCATTTGATGCAAGAACGATACCGCCAACAGTCTTTTCTTCTTCTTCTTTAACTTTTACGATCACGCGATCACCAATTGGTTGTAACATGACTGCCTCCTAAAATTAAATTTGATAAATCTTTGTTTGCAATTAATCAGTTAGCACTCTTATTAGCCAAGTGCTAACTTACATGTATTATAATAACCTCTTTTACTAAAAAATACAAGAAAAAGTTAGCACTTTTTCATTTAAAGTGCTAATTAATTTTCTATTGCACTAGCAGAATTGCAAGCTATGCCACTGCTGAATATTGGCAGCAGTGAACTTGACTCAATTATATTGCCACAGAAACTACACAAGAATTTCATTTCACCATGCAGAAAAGAAAATCAGCTGCCCAACACTGCGATATCTAAAGAATTGGTCTGCCAACGCGTTTACGCCCGGCGGTGCAACGCGTTTTAAAGCAAGAAAGAAAATCGCACTCATTAACAGAGCAATAAATAAGCCAGTTTTAAAACAAACTGACTTTAGCATTTACTTTTTTATAATAGAGGCAATTCCAGCAATAATATTGTGATATTGCTTTTCATTTTCCACAAATGCATCATTATTAATAATAACATCGGCAATCTCTTTAACTTCTTTAGCGCCGTGCTTAATCTTAAATTGATCTTTTTTCTTAGTTCGAGCGACGATTTCTTCAAATGTAAACTCTTTGCCATTATCAATGGTTTGCTTTTTAAATTCACGAGTAGCACGAACCTTAAGAGGAGCCTCAATATAGATGTTCATCATCTTTGAACCCAATAGTTGTTTTAAATAAACGCCAAGCTCTGCACGATAAAGGCTTTCAATTGAAGCATAATGGACGTTAGCCTTTTCCATTTCACCTACAAGACGATAAAAAAATTCTCTGAAAATTTCTTGTTGATTATCGGCATAAAGATTTTGAAAGTCTGCTTCTGAAGGATGATCTACAAATTCGTAACCACGCTCACGCATCATGTCCTTTTCAATCTGAATAATTTTCATTCGCTTAATCCCGATACTATCAAGATAAAGACCTGCGGCTGACTTGCCACATTCACTTAAGCCGCCTAATGAGAACATGCCTTTGACATAATTTTTTCTGGCAATAAATTGTTCCTCGGTAATTTTCATCATTAACCTCTTTTCTAATCAAATAGTTTTCTGTTCACGCTTTTATAGGCTCTTATTATGCTCAATAAGTTATCGGCCCACATTACAGCGTAAATAATTAAATAACCTTTCTTGCCATTTTACAATTACTTTTTTAATGTTATCGTTAACAAATTATTATTTTAAGCAGAGTAAAACCCCGAAGTTAAATCATCTTAATTTCGGGGTTTTATCTTGCTATGACTTATGAAACAGGTGTTACCAAATTAGTACTCTCTTTTTTGGTGACAGCCACATGCCATCAGACTTTTTAACTTTAAAGACTTTATAGAAGTCTGGCTGACACTGCACCTGAACGTTTACTCGCAAAGCATTTGGTGAGTGAACATCAATAGCTAGCCTAGCCGCTGTCGCTTGCGGAGTCAATTTTAACCGCCAAATTCTGGCGTAATTATTAAAGAGTTCACGTAAATTGACGTGATCTTTCTTACCAGCGGCAATCGCTACGGATAATCCACCTTGATCGGCAATATTTTCCGATACTGTCAGCTTACCGCTAACCTTTTTGCCGTCATATTTGATACCGTCGAATAATTTGGTTTCTGCCTTGACACGTTTATTAAATGCGGCGTAATCCTTCTTAGTCCACCAATCATTCAAACTACCATATTCATCAAACTTAGAACCATTATTGTCAAAGGCATGGGAGATTTCGTGACCAATAACTGTGCCAATACCACCCAAGTTAGCAGCTTTACTCTGCTTCTTGCTATAAAACGGTGCTTGCAAGATAGCGGCAGGAATATTGATATCATTTAAGCTAGAATCATAAAAAGCATTAACTTCATCACCAGAAATGCCCCAATCATCACGATCTACTGGCTCATCTAACTCTGAAATGGTTTCTTTAATGTCCTGAATCGCCATCGCTTTTCGATTAGCGTATAAACTACCACCTTGGCTTGTTGGAACGACTTTTACATCATCATAAAAGTCCGTCACATCACTTGGGTAACCAACCTTAACCTTCATTGCTTTTAATTTAGCAATCGCCTTTTGTCTAGTTGTCTTGGACAGCCACTTATTCTTCTGTAAGCGTTGCTCGTAAATCTTCAAAATTTGCTTAACCATCTTGGTGACGTCTTTTTTAGCAGCAGCGCCAAAATAAGTTTGGCCATAATATTCACCAATTAGATCATCATAATCACTATCAGTAATTGCATATGCTTGTTTTGCAACTGAAGGCAACTCTTTTTGACCAGATTCTGCTAGTACAAAGGGGGCACTGGCTTCAACGAATTGCTGTGATAAATCTCCTGCAGCATTATTAATGAAGGCAACAATCAACCAACTCTTAAGTTCAGCGAAATTCTCTTTATTAAGCAAACCGTTAACATTATTCAAAAAGTCCGGATTAGTGACAACAATCTGGTCAGGTTCTTTACCAATTGTTCCTTGTAAAAAGCTGGACATATCAAAGTCACCAAATTTTGCTTTAAAATCATTAACGCTCATTGGATGATAAGTGCTAGTTACTTCGGCGGTGTCTTCAGCTGACTTGGAGTTCTGCGCCATTTTGCTATCGAACTTAATGGCATTTTCGGTATAAGTAGTTGCATCATCCTTAGACACACCAGCTAGCTCCAATAATTTAACCGATTGCTTCTTAAAAATGTCAAGTAACTGCTTTGAATTAGGGTCCTGATAGCTAGTAGCGTCAGGTAAAATTGTACTGACGCTGCCAAAGTAAAGAGCATTCTTTTTGGCATCTTTCAAATCAGGCTCTACATCCCAACTAATTGGCAGTGGCATATTTTCATTAAACAGTTTAGCTGCCTTGGTATTAAAATCAGCAAAGTCCTTAATCCCTTCCAATGCTGCCAAATCCTTTTTAATTGGCTTGGCACCATCGCGATTACGTTGATCCATATCTACTGCTTGCTTATATAAATCAACGGCTTTGGCAAAATTGGGAATATTCGGCAGCGGCTTTTTACCATTAGCAAAAGCTGCCATATCCTGACTTAATTCGTTATTTACCTTAACTGTAAGATTATCGGCAGCACCAGCACTGACACCATCAACTGGTATTTTGGCCTTCTTTAACCATTTAGAATTTACCGCCAAATACAAATTATCCTGTGGCCGCATGCCAAGCTTAGGCTTAAGCAGGTTGCCACTGCCCCCACGCTTATCCTTAATTTGCTTCTTGTGATGCGATTTAGCTTTACTCTTGCTAACGGCAGCTAAGACTGGTTGACTAACATAATTACTAATATTAGTTAAACTAATCGACCCACTCATCAAAATGGCGGTCAGTATTGCTAATACTTTTGATTTTTTGTTCATACCTTTATCCCATATACTCATATATAAATAATTTAATTATTCAAACTTCACTATAGCAATATTTTACTACTGTCAATATATTTTTTACAAGAGCTTTTTATGATAGTATCAACTTAATTAACTTTTTTTGAAACATAATATAAATAGAAATGATCATCGCACCAATAGCTACTGCAAAAATCAAATGAGCATCCATCTTCACTAAAAAGCCACTAATCACTGACATTATTGGTCCCATAATTCTTGTTAATGTGGTCGATGCCGACGTGACTATTCCTCGAAATTGCTTCTTTGTCAAAGCCTGCACAATTGTGAAAAAATTTGCCTGTGACCACACACTACCAATAGAGACCAAAGCATAACCAGCAGTCACTAGCCAAAACGAATGCAGTAATAACATCACAATAAAACCGGTTAGAATGATTAAACCACTAATTAACAATTGCTGACCAACCGCGATCTTTTGGTTAAACCGCAAATAAATAAAATTAACGGCTATCCCAGCTACCGAAGCGATTGTATAAAAGGTACTAATCTCAGTAACTGACCCCTTCAATGTTTGTTTTAAAATAAACGTTAACATTGGCACTACAACTTGAAAGCCTATATTTGCTGCCAAAAACCCCGCAATTAACCATTTTAAGCGAATATCATGCCAAATAAATTTTAAGCCTGCGATAGTTTTATTAGCAACATTTTTCGTCTTAGCTGGTGACGTCTCTTCTGGAATATCCTGAATTATGATTACCAAAGACAAAAAGCTGACACTATCTAACAAAAAGCCAATTAAATAGCCAACCAAATTAATTATCAGGGATGCAATTCCCGGTCCAAACATGCGCTGAATTGAAGAAATTAGTCCAACACTACCTGATATTTGGGCTAAATCTTGCGGAGATAGATTTTGGGCAATCAGCGTCTGGTAACCAACCCAAGATAACAAATCAAAAAAGCCAAAGACAAAAATTACTACCAAAATACTCCATAAAGGCAATTGTTTGTTAATCATAATTGGAACAAGCAATGCCAGCAGCATTTGCATTACTAACGCGGCCAGCATCACGTCTTTTTTGCGATAAATATCAAAAAGCGAACCAATTACCAACCCAAACAAAGCAGTTGGTAAATATTCCATTGCACTAAGCAGACCCATTGTTACGGATGAATGGTTAATTGTCAGCATTAACAGTGGCACCGCAAACGTGTAAAATTGGTCACCAAGTCCCGATACTGCATAGCCTAACAATAGTTTTCGCTTATTATTTAAATTTTTATTTTTCATTTTCCTCGATTGTCCATAAAAGCTGTATTATTTTTTCAAAACAATACAGCTTTTACTTCTGCATCGATTACAGTCATAACCTTGATTGTAGCCACCTCCAAAATAATTACACCCCTATATTATACAAACTAAAAAGCCACCTACACGAATGTAAATGGCTTTTTAGCTTAGATATTTTTTTTACTATCTTTATCAGCGTCCAAAAAGTAAATCAAGGTTTGTAATTCTGTTGCCAAATCAACATTCTGAATCCGAATACCAGTCGGAGCTGAAAGTCTAATTGGCGTAAAGTTCATTATCCCTCTAATTCCTGACTCAATCATCTCATCAGCAGTTGTCTGAGCAGTTTCAGCTGGAACAGTCAAAATTGCAATCGAAATCTGTTGATCACTCAATTGCTGCTTCAATTCTTTCATGCTATAAACTGGCACACCACTCAAAATTTTACCAGTGATTGCTTCATTAATATCAAATGCACAAGAAATGCGAATGTTGTTGCTGCGCTTGAAGTTGTAATTGAGCAAGGCATGCCCCAAATTACCAACACCAACCAAGGCAACATTAGTCAACGTATCCTGATTCAATATTTTCTTAAAAAATGATAAGAGACTCTTAACATCGTAGCCATAGCCACGCTTACCCAACGCACCAAAGTAAGAAAAATCACGCCGAATCGAAGCACTATCAACTTGGACTGCTTCTGATAATTCGGTTGAAGAAACTTTTTCTTTGCCACTCTCATTTAAAATAATTAGATATCGATAGTAAAGCGGCAGCCTCTTTGCTGTCGCTGTAGGAATTTTAATCTTTTCCATTTTTCAAAAAGCCTCCAACTTTTTATTTGTGAATTAAGCACTAATCAGTATTATTTTACCCGTAAAATTACGTCTAATGCAAATATTTTTTTCACAATCTTGTAAATTCTACCATAGGAAAGTTCTATAACCAATAAATAAAAACTTGCATTATGCAAGCAGTGCTTTTTCACGTTTACTTTTGCCACCACTCAACCAGCAGAACCAACTTCTTACTGCGCATATTTCACCACTTAGAGAGTTTTTCCTGACAAAAACATTGTAAATTCATAAACTAATCCAGTAATTTACACAAAGGAGTAAAAAATGTTACTTAAAACTAAAAATTTATCTAAAAAGTACAAAAATAAGTTGGCAGTTAACAAAGTTAATCTTGAACTAAGACGCGGCAGCTTCGTCACCTTACTGGGGACCAATGGTGCTGGCAAGTCAACCCTAATTAACATGTTGGTTGGCTTAAAGCAGCCTACCTCGGGTGAGATTATTACTGGCACGAATACCAAAATTGGGGTCGTCTTTCAAAATAGTGTTTTAGATCCTGAACTGACAGTCCATGAAAACTTGGTCGTTCGTGCGCACCAATATCAGAATTGTCCTTTAACTAGAATTAACGAATTAGAAAGCCAACTAGGTTTACGCAACTTTATTAACCAGCGGTACGGCACTCTTTCAGGAGGTCAAAAGCGCCGAGTTGATATTGCTCGTGCATTATTAAACAATCCGGATATTTTGTTTTTAGATGAACCAACAACAGGACTAGATGTGCAGACACGCACAGCAATTTGGAAATTAATCCTTAAATTGCAAAAGCAACAACAATTAACAATCTTGCTGACAACCCATTATCTTGAAGAAGCTAATGAATCGGATTATTGCTACGTTTTAGCGCATGGCCAAATTATTGCTGCTGGTACTACCCAAGAGATTATTAGGCAACATGCGGAAAATCTGCTTCATTTGCAAGCCACTGTGCCAGAGCAATTAATTACCCTACTAACCCAGCTATCAGTTCCTTTTGAACAAGAAAAATGCAACTTCTTAATCAAACCAGCGACAACAAAGCAAGCACTACAAATTTTAGAAGTAGTTAAGCCTTACTTAGCAGAGTTTTCATATTCTCCCGGAGATATTTCAACGGCATTCATGAACATCACTGGTTGGGAGGTAGCCTAATGTATTATCTAGTCAAAAGAAATCTCACCTTATTTTTCCGGAATCGTGCCCGCGCCTTCTTTTCACTTTTAGGTGCCTTAATTACCTTTGCCTTATACATCGTTTTTTTAAAGCAAACACTAAAAAGCTCACTACCACACATTAACAATATCCAGCAGATTTTAGATAATTGGCAAATGGGTGGAACTTTAGCTGTGGCAAGCATCACTACCACCTTGACCGGACTATCGTCCGTTGTTTCAGATCGTGAAAATAATATTTTACAAGACCTTTCCTTGACCGAGCGCAGCAAGTGGCAGATTAGGTTGAGCTATCTAATTAGTAGTGTCATTGTCGGCAGCTTATTACAAATTATTTTGTTAATATTTATGTTGGCTTACTTTATCAAAACTGACAATCTTGCATTCACTTGGTCTAACTTGCCCATTATCTTGATAATTATCCTTGTTAGCTCTCTATTAAGTGCCATCTGCAACGACTTGTTAGTCAGTTTCATTAAGACCTTTGCCACCCTTACCCAAGTTAACTTAATAATTGGTACGGCCAGCGGTTTCCTTGTTGGGTCTTACATTCCACTGGGTGTCGCACCTAAGGCTGCACAACTAGTAATGAAGTTAACTCCGGCAACTTATGTCGCCTCACTTTACCGCTATTTGTTTGTCGGTAACACTATCCCTGTCAATTTACGCACGCGCTTTGTTAAAGATATGGGCATCAGATTGGAATGGCACAACCATTTATTGACAATGCCAGAAACACTAACAATCACATTTGCAATTTTATTGGCAGTTATTATAATTGATTATCTAACACAAAAATTTAATCCTAGGGAGGCATAATGTGCAAATTAAGTTCCAAGAAGATTCCACTGTCAGTCCAGAGAATCCCACGGTAATTGTAAAGGCGGCAAAAAGGCAGGCGCAGACGCTTGATATTTTGCAATACCTTGAACATTTTGCGGAAAACAATAAAACAGACATTATTCCGATCAAGGCGATTGACCAAATCGTCATGGTCAAAAGCAAAAGTATCATCCTAGTAGATATTGTCGATAATAGCCTACTAATCTATACAACTAACAGTGTTCTGCAAACTAAAGAAACTCTGAGTCATTTTAGTGAGAAGCTTAATCATGACCATTTTTTACAAATTTCAAGACATGCAATTATCAATGTTGACCATTTATTGACGCTTGAAGACAGTTTCTCTGGAAATTTAACGGCAAAATTAACAAACGACATCAAAACTAGCATTAGTCGTAAATATGTCAAAAGTTTAATGACTTTCTTGGGCATCTAGGAGGATATCATGAAAAAAACATTCGCCAACATTATCACAGAAGGAATTATTGGAATTGGCTTTGGTTCGTTTTCATACCTAGTTTTTCTTTTATTTAAATGGCAAACAACACTTCCGACAGCGCAGAATATTATTAGTATTTGGCTGATGAGCTTTTTGATCGGAGCTTTGACCGAAATTTTCGACTTTTATGGCATGTCCATCTTAACCTTGTTAGTTCACTTCTGCAGCACAGTAATCTTAGTGTTAGCTATGACAGCATACAACGGCTGGCTAGCAACCCTTAGCCATTCGCCTCTTGCGTGGACATCAGTTATCGGGCTCTATCTCTTTATTTGGCTAACTTTGTTCACGTACCAGCACCTGTCGGTCAAACGAATTAACCAAAAACTAGCACAAAGGAACCAAAAGAAGTAACAATCACAAACAGGATAGCCAAAAATGCTATCCTGTTTTTTCCTATAATATAGCCCCAACAAATAAAGTTATTATGCTAAAATGGTTTCTAGGTGAAAAATATGATAATTGCACAAGGGCACGATTTAGAAAAACAATTCGGTGCCAATACTTTATTTAAAAACGTAAACTTTTCAATTGATGCAAACGCACGCATCGGTCTCGTTGGCCCTAATGGGGTCGGCAAGACGACGCTGCTTAAGATTATGACAGGCGAAGAAGACGCAACCCACGGCGAATTTACAATTAACAAAGGGATCGCTGTCGGCTACATTGCTCAGGAAAATAGCCTCGATGAAACCAAAACTATCTGGAACGAAATGCTGGGAGTTTTTGCTTCATTAATTAAAATGAGTGAAACTATCCAGGCAATGCAAGAAAAAATTGCTAACCATCCCGAAGATGAAGCTTTGCTCAAGCAATACGACCAAATGCAATTTAACTTTGAGCAGCAAGGTGGCTACACATATCAATCCGATATTAAGAGCATCTTAAATGGTTTTAAATTTCCTGAAGATACGTGGACCAAGGTAATTGGCAGTCTTTCTGGTGGTGAAAAAACGCGCTTGGCCTTTGTTAAACTGCTGCTGCAAAAGCCGCCGCTACTCTTACTTGATGAGCCGACCAACTACCTCGACTTAGACACATTGGACTGGCTTGAAAACTTCCTTAAAGGTTATTCTGGCGCAATTCTGGTTGTTTCCCACGACCAGTACTTTTTGGATCACCTTGCTAACCAAATTTTTGAATTACAATTTGGTAAACTGACCGCATTCAAGGGTAACTACTCCGATTATGTTACCCAACGAGAACTGCGCGATCGTCAACAAGAAGAAGCTTACGAAAAGCAGCAGGATAAAATCAAAAAAGACGAAGAATTTATCCAAAAGAACATTGTTCGGGCCACCACTACTAAGCGAGCACAAAGCCGGCGCAAGCAACTCGAAAAAATCGAACGGATTAAACCACCTAAACATAAAAACAAGGTGCGCATTACCTTCAAGAGTGAGCGACCATCTGGTAAAGAAGTGTTGATTCTCAGTCACTTGTCAATTGGTTATCCAACCAAAACAATGGTGCAGGATATTTCTTTTCAGGTTAATAAGGGTGACAGGGTTGCGGTTATTGGACCTAACGGGATTGGTAAATCCACTCTCTTAAAGACAATCATGAAGGATTTAACTCCCAAAAATGGTTCAATCAAGTACGGCGCTTCTCTTGATATTGGCTACTACGATCAGGAGTTGCAACAACTTGACCCAGGCAAAACCGTGCTTGATACAATTTGGGATCGTCATAAGACAATCCCTGAGCGAGATGTGCGGTCAATCTTGGCCAGTTTTCTATTTACTGCCAAAGACATCGACAAGACAGTTGGTCAATTGTCCGGCGGTCAAAAGGCCCGGTTGACCCTAACCGTTTTATCACTTGAACATAACAACTTCTTGCTAATGGACGAGCCGACCAACCACTTGGATATTGAAGCTAAAGAGGTGCTAGAACAAGCTTTGCAAAAGTTTGACGGTACCCTGCTCTTTGTCTCCCATGACCGGTACTTTATCAATCAGTTAGCCAATAAGATTGTTGCCGTTCAAGATGGTCACGCCCAAATTTACGAAGGTGACTATTCTTACTACTTAGATGAAAAAGCTAAACAAACTGCTGCATCAGCTAGTGCAGTAACTACGGCTAGTCAGGATCAGGTTGCTGCGCCAGAAACAGCCGCTGCCAATTCTACTAAACTGTCATACCAAGAACAAAAGCAGCGCGACTCACAAAAACGTAAGTTGCAACGTCAGGTAGAAGACATTGAAGCTAAGATTGAAGAATTGGAACAAAAACAGCAAGAAATTCAAACGCAAATGGCCAATCCCGATATTGCTTCTGACTTTGGTAAATTAGGACCCCTGCAAGAGGACCTCACTGCTACTCAGTCTGAATTAGACAAAGCCAATGAAGATTGGGAGCAAGCATTAACCGAATTAGATAATTTTGAATAATGGAAAATTGAAAGCTAGAAATCACGTAAAATGTCTAACTTTTCTATTGCACTTCAGATAACTCTGATGTTGGTGTTTGACTTTTAAGTTTGATATTCCATTAGCTTGAGCAGTTTTAACCCAGCACCTAATTATTGGGTTAATTTGGTAATCATGTGCCAATGACTGCATTGAAGCTACACCGTTAAGATATTTAGTAACAATTTCTATTTTTAGTTCAGTTGAATATCTAGTTATGCAAAAAGTGCTCCTAACTGTTAGATCTATGTCTAACAATTATTGGGCACTTCAAAAAAACTCAACTTTTAAAAAATATGATTTAAGAATTGCTATTAAAATTGAATATTATTGTGCATATCTTTAATTCTCATAACTTTTTGTAGTGTAATCTAAATAAAAGAACGTATCAAAAAGGGAATGTTGGTTTTTAATTCTAACATTCCCTTTTGTGTCGAGTCTTTTTCCTAGACACTTTTCGTAATTTTTTGATTTTAGGCTAAATTATTCTTCAGCTACAGCTTTCATCCCTTTATTACTTGCCATTACAAATGGTAAGTAAAGGAAGATATCCATGATAAACAATAACAATGAAAGGATAGTCGCCGGAATATCACCAGCAGTTGTAATCCAAGTCGTTAAAATTGGTGGAATCGTCCAAGCTGGAATAACTACACTTTTTGCAACTAAGCCGAGAGCCGTTAAAGGATATGCAATTGCTAAGTTAATCAATGGAACAAAAATAAATGGAATAACAAAGTATGGGTTCATTACTACTGGCATTCCAAACATAATTGGTTCTGAAACATTAAAGAAGCTTGGCAGTAAACCCAATTTAGCAACATCACGATAGTCCTTACGTTTAGAAGCAATAAAAATCGCGATCAAGAATGGTAAAATTGCTCCCGTACCGCCAAATAAAGTATACATACCAATCCAAGGATTAGTAACAATATTAGGTACAACTTTATGGGCTGCAAAAGCTGTCATATTCTGTTGAATGGCTGCGAGCATTGGCGGCGACGTAACTGAAGCAACAATGTTTTGTCCATGAAGACCAAAGAACCATAAGAATTGTGTAGCAAACTGAATAACAAACAGCCCAATCCATGATTGCATTGCCACTTGCAATGGCTTAGAAATAATAGCCTGAACTAAGTCAGTAAATGATTGATGGAAAATTTGTACATAAGTAAAACTAACAACTGCAAAAACAATAACTACCAATGATTCTGGAATTAGTGAATTAAACGATTGTGCAACTGCTGGTGGAACCCCATCCGGCATTTTTATTCTTAACTTTTTAGCTTTATAAAAAACTAACAGTAATTCAGTACTTAAAAGTGCTGCAATAATTCCAACAAACATACCACCAGAAGATGTCAGCGCCTGTGTATAAACGCCACCAACTGTTACAGTTTTTGCTGTTCCCGATACGACAGCTTGATTGTTCAATGGGAACATAATCAAAGCAGTAGCAACACTCAAAATACCGGCATGAATTGGACTAATATCTTTAGATCCAATTCGACCATCAGCAATATAGCTATTCAGTAAACGATAGCCAATTACGAAAGTAACAAAAATGGTCATAAAGCCTAAAGTACCACTATTAACCATGGTACCCATATCCATCAATTTAGCTGCATAAGGAAAAGTCTTCAATACAGTTGGATTGCTAAAAACTAGCGAATTTAGCAATATAAAAACTGAGTTAACCATAATAATCGGTGTGATATCTACAAAGGCATCACGGATAGCTACTAAGTGTCGTTGATTTCCAATTTTAGTGGCTAATGGTAAAACTAGTTTATTAATTTTATCAGAAACACTCATTATTTATCTCCTTTGAAACTCATTAGAACATTTTTGAAACGTTTCAATAATTACATTATACTGCTAAGTTGAAATCGCTTCAATACTTTTTAACAAAAAATGCTGGTCAACATCGTTAACCAACATTCAAGTTATTCTTTGATTTTCAATTTTAATACGCCATAAGGATATTTTGTTTGCGGAATTGTAATTGTATCTGCGATTATTTTTATTAGATTACCTGTTTCCAAGTTAATAATTGTATCTTCTATTTGTCCTAAACTTGCTAGTGACACTTTTTGGCCAACTTCATCTTTAGCAAAAAACAAATAACGTGTTTGTCCTTTTTTCGTCACTAATAGATTTGCAGGTGCTAATTCTGGGCATCCACGACTACCATAAACAGCTTCGCCAAAGACCTTTAACCAGGTGCCCAGCTCTTGCATCAGTGCTAATGCTTTTTTAGGTAGCGTACCATCAGGTTTAGGACCAACTCCTAAAATCACATTGCCGCCTAATGAAATGATCTTCACGATATTTTTAAGAATTTCCGCAAAACTCTTATATTGATCGTGAGGAACATAACCCCAATTTTTAGCTAACGTAATGTTGCTTTCCCAAACCTTCTTTGGTGGAACATCGGGAATTTTTTGCTCGGGTGTAACATAGTTTTCATACTTGCCACCAATTGTTCTGTCAACAATTAACGTATCAGGTTTTTGTTGCCAAATTTTTTGTACGATTTCAGCCATTGGCAAGTATTCATTGTTCTCACTATTGACCCAGCCACCATCTAGCCATAGGATATCAATCGGCCCATAGTTTTGACAAATTTCTAATAATTGATTTTCTACAAAGTTAGAAAACTTGTGCCAAAGCTCCGGCTTTTCCTTAGGGTTATAACTCGCATAACGACCTTTAGGATCTGAACCTGGTTCCCAATAATACGGGCAGTGCCAATCAGCCTTAGAATAATACGCCCCAGTTGCCATTCCTTCTTTTCTAAAAGCGTCATTAATAAAGCGCAATAGGTCAGCTTGTGGATTATCATGAAAGGCAGAATCCGCACTAGTTATCTTGTAATTACTATATTTCGTGTCATACATGCTAAAGCCATCATGATGCTTAGTCGTGAACAACATATATTTAAAACCAGCAGCTTTAACAGCTTTAGCCCAATCACTTGGGTTAAAGTTTACCGGATTAAACTCACGGTTTAGATTCCAATAATCGTGGCGCAAAGTTGTTAAATCTTTTCTCCAAGCCCCATGTTTTCGTGCCCAATCATCTTCTTTAGACAATTGCCAAGATTCCACAATTCCTGCTTGCGAATATAAACCCCAGTGAAAAATTATTCCTAACTTTTGGTCTTGAAACCAAGAAAGCTTATCGAGAACCGCTTGTGGCAGATCTTGGTAATCTTCCTGCTGCGTAGCTAAATTTTCAACAATATCCTGTCTTTGCTTTGCCTTATCAGTCATTCTTTAACTCCTTTTGCCAAAAGATTTCATCTTGAACTAAAGCCTTATGCTCTACCTTTTGTCCCTTAAGTAAATTAAGTACCGTTTCCGAAACAATTTCTGCAACTTTGTTTACAGGCTGCTTAATCAAGGTCACTGGTAAGCGCATGTTTTGTAATAAGTTTGAGTAACCAAAGCCGGCAACAGCAATGTCTTTACCAACAATTTTCCTGGCATCACGAACACCTTGAACTACCTGAATAGCATTAGTATAGTTGGTTACAAAAATCGAATCGAAACCACGCTGTATTAACTTAGGAACTAATTCATAAGCTCCAGCTGTACCATAATCAACATAATACACATTTTCTGGATTAAGACTTTTAGCCAAGCTTTTATAAGCTGCATTAATTCCCGCAAGTCGCTGCTGCAAAACATAATCACTTTCAGTTGGAATAATAAAAGCTGTTTTTTGACGCTTATGCACCATCCGCTCAACTACTTCTTTAGCGGCAAGTTGGTCAGCACTTAAAACTTCTGGCACCGATTGATCTAATAAAGATGCTTCTACAGAAATTACCGGAACATTTAGTTTACCCATTTTTTGAAAAGAATCCCATTCTGTTTCAGCTTTTAAAACAATCAATGCATCAACTGAGCGTTCAATTAATTTTTGCAGTTTATATTTAAAAATCTGTTCACTATTACGGTGACTCGTTAAAAGCAAAAAGTAATCTGCCTGATCAAACAATTGCTCAAGGCGTGCAATTAATTGAGAACTATAAAAGTTATCCATGTTATCAACTAATACACCTACTGAAAAAGATTTGTTCATTTTTAAAGCTTTAGCCGCTTGGTTAGGAATATAGTTTAATTTTTCAATTGCAGCCTTAATTTTTTCTGCATTAGTTGCTTTTAGCTGATAACCATTTAAGTAACGCGAAACTGAGCCTACTGAAACATGCGCTTCACTAGCAATGTCTTTAATCGTAACCATCTTTATTCCCTACCGTTTACAACAATAAAATTATAAGCAGCCCCATAAAGATTAGCATCATTATGATATTGACAGCTTTTAACAACAGGCATAATCTCAGCTACACTTTGTTCCGTAAGCTGATCTTGCAATCTCTTTGCCAATTCTGCACTAAACCCAGGATGAGCTGAAACACCACCGCCAATAATTAATGCATCAAAGTCAAAAGCAACTTGAATATCGTATAGTGCATTAGCTAAATCATCATAAATTTGCGTAATTAACTTTTGTGCAAGTTGGTCATCTTGTTCTGATAGAGCAAATAGTTTTTCGCCATTAACTTGACTAGCACCAGTTTGCTTTTCGTAGGCTGCCGCAGCTTTGACTATTGTCGCCCGCAAGCTCAAGGTTGGCCCTGCTGCTGTCTTGATTAAGCCAAACTCGCCACCAAATAAATGACTACCTTTATATAATTTTTTATCAATAAAAACAGCCCCGCCAATTCCAGTACCAATTACTATGAAAGCAACATTTTGGTAGTCTTTGCCAGCACCAATTTTGACTTCGCAAATACCAGCACAATTAGCGTCATTTTCAATTGCTACTGGCAATTGAAATTCTTGCACTAATTCCTTAAAAATCGGTCGGTGATGAATATACGGAACGGCACTGATACCATTAATTTTACCAAGCTTAGTATCAACTGCACCTGGTGCACTAATGGCAATACCTGTAATTTCTTGGTCATCAATTAATTGATGCATTTTCTTAATTAAGTCAGCAAAAGACTTTGGCGTAGTAAAGCTGGACTGATCAATTAAACAATCGTTAACAAAATATCCTGTCTTAACGGTTGTCCCACCAATATCAAAAATTGCTAATTTCATCGTCTACCTCCTTAAGCTAAATCATTACCGTTGCTTAAAATTACTTTTTTAAACCACCAATAGCTCTTTTTAGGAACTCGTTTTAGATCAAGCAAATCGTGGTTAGTGCGGTTAACATAGACCATGCCATAGCGCTTATCCATATTACCTGATGAACTAGGAATATCAATCAAACCCCAAACAAGATAACCAATTACTGGAACGCCATCAATTGCCATAGCATCTTTCAGTGCCTTAATGTGATCACGATGATAGTCAATTCGGTAATCATCCTGAATCTCACGGCCTTCATATTCTTCACGGACACCAATGCCGTTCTCAATTGGAAACATTGGCAAATGATATTGGTTATAAGTTTTAGTCAAAACATCCCTAAAACCTCTCGGATCAACTGACCAGCCCCATTCGTTTACCTTTAAAAATGGATTTTCTTTATTTCCATACTGCAAGTAATAGTTAGGTAAGGTATTTTCCGGAACTAATGTGCTACTGATCGTCGCACTTTGATAATAGCTAAAAGCAATGTAATCACTTCTCATTTGTCCAATCTCGGTTAAATCTTCAGGTAAAACATCGACTTTGATGTGATTGAGTTTAACACAATTAATTACTTCACTTGAATAGCGACCATAAACAAAAGCATCAAGCAAATTCTTATTCATGAACTCATCAATTTGCCGCGCATATTGAATATCTTTAGGTAATGATGAAACTGGATAAACTTCACTATAAGCTAACATACCACCAATTTTACAGTCTGTTGCTTGGTGCAAGTAATTGGTAATTCTAGCATGAGCTAACATAATATGATGGCTAATTGTATACAATTCAGCTGTTGTTTCTTTGCCTTTAAGACAGCCAGCAATTTTAGAAGCACCTGGCATAAAATAGAGGTTTTGCTCATTGAAAGTAATCCAATATTTTACCCGATCGCCAAATAAATCTATCATTTTCTTACCGTAGCGGACAAAGGCGTCAACTACGTGACGGCTCATAAAACCGTTATATTTTTGTGCTAAATTAAGCGGCATGTCAAAATGATATAGACAAATCATCGGCTCAATTTTGCGTTTTAGCAAATTATCAATCAAATTAGAGTAAAACTCAATTCCCTCAGGATTAAACTCACCATCTCCCTGAGGATTTACCCGACTCCATGAAATCTGGAAGCGATAACAATTAACTCCTTGCTCAGCTAATAAATCCAAATCTTCTTGATAGCGATGATAATCATCAATTGCATCATCCCAAGTCGAAGAGCCATCACTAGCGCGATAAGTATCATAAACAGAAGCACCCTTGCCACCTTCGTTGACCCCGCCTTCCGTTTGCATGCTTGATGTTGAGTTCCCCCATAAAAAGCCTTGGGGCATTATTTGTTTGGCCATATTTTAACCTCATTTCATAAATATTGAAACGTTTCAAACAAATTATAAAAAAAATCTGTTGGTATGTAAAGCAAATAAAAGATGCTATACACTTTTTCCTGTTGATGATCCTTATAGTATTTTTTAACAGGATATTTTTATACAAAAATAGAGGCCGCCTCAAATTTCCTAATATCACTCAAGAAATGTTGTATTAAAAGAAAAAACTTTAAGCATCATCGCTTAAAGTGCATCTAATTAATTATTTATCTTCATCAACAGGATTTGATAAAGAGCCCTAATTTCGAAATTTTTAAATTTTATTTGTTATCAGCAATAACATCAGCAACGTGTTTACCAGAATAGAAGACAAAGCCTGCTTCGGTTCCTGGCATGTTCGGACCATAAGTATCCCCGATTAACATTCCGGCTGCGTCATTACCAGCTGCGTACAGGCCACTAATTACTTTACCATTTTTATCTATTACATTGTGTTCCGTGTTGGTCTTTAAGCCACCCATTGTGCAAAAAGCGCCAATCCCCAATGCCAAAGCATAGAATGGACCATTTTCTACTGGAACCATAAAGTCAGATTTCTTGCCAAATTCGGTATCTTTACCGTCATTAGCCATTTGGTTATATTTAGTAACTGTTTGCTCTAAATCAGATAGTCCCAATTTTTCAGCCAGTTCTTTAATTGAATTGGCTTTAGTAATATATGGAGCCTTATCATCAAGTGCTTTTTGAATTTCTTCCTTCAAGTGTGGCAATTTGGTGTCATGATAATCCCAAGTACCCATTGCTTTATACAATTTTTCGTCATTAAGATGGTCAATTGTACTTTGATCAACAATAGTAAATACTTTACCTTGAGTAAACAAAGCATTACCAGCCAAAGCAAAATTATCTACAACTTCTTCATTGACAAACCGGTCACCATTTTCATTTACCCAAAGTAGTGATTGTTGGTCTGCTGCACCATTTAACTCTGAATAACGATAAACGTAGCCCGGTTTAGTATGGTCTTTCAGATAGCCACCAAATAACATAGCTGTACCCATAGCATATTTTTGTGCTCCGGCATTCCAAGCAAGTTGCAAGCCATCACCTGTGTTTACTTCAGCATTTACAGGAATTAATTGGTCCTCATCGTAATGAGTATCATTCTTAATTAATTCTTTATTGTTCAAATAACCACCAGTTGCCAAAACTACAGCTTTTGTGTCAATTGTCTTGGTTGTGCGGGTATTCAAATCTTCAACAATAACTCCTGAAACATTTCCTTGGTCGTCAAGATTAATTTTAGTGACACTAGTAGAAGTTATAACATCTGCGCCTTGCTCTTTAGCTTTTGGCTCAAGTACATCATGAATAACAGATTTTCCTAAGCCTTTAAACAAGTGCCAAGTACGATAACCACTGCCTAAAGGTTCAACATCAAGATATTCAGCACCAATATCATGCAACCACTTAATCATACCTGCAGAAGCGTCAATGTATTCTTTCCATATTTGAGTATCAGCACGATAATGTGAATACTCTAATTCTTCATGAAGTACATCTTCTTTGGTTAATTGAACATTGTGCTTCTTTTGTAAATATGAACCAACTGCAAAAGCTCCTTCAATATACTCACCACTACCACCAGTTTTCTTGCTTTTTTCAACAACTAACACTGATAAGTTACGGTGACTTGCTTCATAAGCTGCTGCAAAACCGGCAGCTCCACCACCTACAATAACAACATCATAAGAATTTTTAATTTTCATTTTTGAAACCTCCTATTAATTTACTCTTAAAGTATAACCGCTTCCAAAAATATTGTGATATGCTTAATTTGTACTCAAGGCGGACATAAATGTACGAGTAGAAGGTAAAATTTTATGGATAGTGATCAATTAAAAGTATTTTTAGATGTTGCTCAACAAGGCAGCTTTGGTCGTGTAGCAAAGCAAAAGTACGTGACTCAAAGAGCAGTATCACGTCAAATTTCACGACTTGAAACAGAAATTGGTGTCAAATTATTTACTAGGTCAAATAACCGAATAAGCTTAACTCCCGCTGGAAAATATTTTGCTGGACGAGTTCAAGAATACTTAAATAATGTCGATTCAACTATAGCAGAGTTACAAGAAATTTCTCAATCTGCCACTAATTCTTTGTACATTGCTTATTTTTCAATTTTTGATGCCTATATCATGGAAAAAGAAATCATCAATTATAAATCGCAAAATCTACCTCAAATCAACTTTTTTACATCAGAAGAAAGTGTTGAGCATATTTTAGCTGATCTAACTTTAAACAAATTAGATTGTGCCTACATTAATCATTATGGCAGCTACGATATTCCTCATGCAGAGCAATATAATGTAGTTCCTGTCTATTCCAATGAAATGGTTTTAGGTATCAGCAAACATAATCCATTGAGTAGCAAGAACTATATCAATGAAAGTGATTTAAATGGACAAAATTTATTGTATTACAGCAGTGAAAAATCAGATTTTATGAGAAAGACTTTCAAAGCAACCTTAAACCACAGTTCGTTTCAATATCACATTCAACGAGTATCATCAATTGAGCAATTAATGACAAGTACTGCATTAGATCAGGGTATCTCATACATCCCAGCTGGATTAATAGATTTAATCATGCAAAGAGATCCAGAAATAGTTTATCGACACTTTTTATCAGAGCAAAAAAAGCAAAATTATACTATGCAGCTAATTTATCTGAAAAACAATAAATCAAAACCACTAAAGCAATTCGTTAAATCAATCAAAATCCAAAAAGCTTTATAGCTTACGCTATAAAGCAATTATGTTCTTTATTAATCAAAATAATTTTCTATTGTAATAAACATACATCCATTAGCAGGGATTCCCATTTTAATTTTTCCATTCTCACAATTAAGTTTTTCAACTTTTAAAGAAGACGCTTCATCTAATTCCTTAATTTGGTTCAAAGTAGTATACTCAGGCGCCCCTATTTCTTGCCAATATCCTTTTGCATTAGCGTGATCATCATCAATTCTAATTAAGCTTACCTTTTGATTATAATTTTTCCCTATATCAATTAAAATCTCTAAGTCACTTATTTCTTTTGTTGGTACATTGTGATTATAGATAATTAACTGAATCGCTCTATTTTTCTTTACTGCTAACATTTCAGCTGTTGCTTCAGGTTGTGAAGATGTTACTTGTAAACGGATATCTCCTAATTGATGGAATAGTTCAAAAATTCGATATGCCGGTTTGGCAATACCCTGATATGTTTGCAAACCAAAACCACCGTGAAATACATTTGGCTTTTGATACTGTTCTTCAAAAATATCAGAAAAAGTCCAGAATGAATATCCATCAACTAATCCGTCATTATCAGCCAAAGTCTTGGCAACCATTGCAGCAGCATAAGGCTCATCATGAATAGTATCGCCCAATCTAGCTGATACATTCCATTCAGTATAATATAATGGATAATTCTTAGCTTGCTGCTTAGTTCTTTGTGTCATTTCTTTCAAAATACCACGATGATACGTTGTTTTCTTACCATGAGTTTTCGCAAAGTAGTCATCAATACTTAAGCCGCTTTTCCAAAGTGGATCATCTGTTGGATAATGATGTGTTGTTAAAAAGTCTAATGGAACACTATTATTCTCACAAAAATCAATCATCTCAGGAATCCAGGAATTAAATGAAGTTGATGGACCACCAATTTTCAAATTAGTATCAATTTTTTAATTGCTCTTGCCGTAATTTCATATAAATGAAAGTAATCATCTTTATTTCCCGCAAAGAATAATGGTAAGTTTGGTTCGTTCCAAACCTCGAAAAACCAGGACTCTACTTCTTCTTTACCGTATCTTTTCAAAATATGTTTGATAAATTTACTAATTAATTCTTGCCATTGTTCATCAGACTTAGGCATAGAATTGTTACCGCCGTATGGGAATATTTTTCCTTTACCAGATGCTAAACATTCAGGCATGAACCCTAACTCTACAAAAGGTTTCATACCTATTGAAAGCAGAAAATCAAAAATAGTATCGATATTTTCAAAATTATAAATCATACCATGTGAAATTCCGTCAAGCCCAGTCATTTCTGTGCAGACGCTCATTTCATCATTAAAAATACCATGAAAACGTACATATTTAAATCCTAACTCTCGATGTGCTTTTTCCAATTGTTTTTGATAATCAGCTCTTAAAGCTGTATATGCGTGACTACTACCAACACATAATTCCCAATAATGAGGAAAACTATGCTGCTCTTTTGCATTAACCTTAAAATTTATCATTAGAAACCCCTTTATAGTTTTGTAGTTACAGATAATCCAGTTTCAGTTTTTACATTCAAGCTGACTGCTTCTTTTTCCGTTCGCTCTACAATAATTAATGCTCTACCGTGATAAGTGTTACTACTCTTATTATTCAATTCAGTTACAGGTTTAGGATTGCCACTACCAACTGCTACAATTTTTGCATTTCCCGAAACAACTTCAGCAGTAAACAGAACATCCTCATCTGTTATCATTGTTCCTTGATCATCGACTAGCTTCACATCGATATAAGATAGATTATGACTCTCATGAAAATCCAACTGATTAAATAGCGTTTCAGGTTTTAATTTCAACTGTGTAGTTTCTTGAGCTGAAAGTAACTTTGTTCTTACCAGTTCCTTTCCATTATCGTAAGATACTGCAACTAATTCACCTTTAGTATAATCTGTTTCAAACAAAGTTCGATAATTAACTTTCTCTCCTGCAGGCTTTCTTCCTAAACTGCAACCATTTAAAAACAATTCGACCTCAGTTCCTCTGCTATAGACTTCCACAATTACTTTAGAATTTTCAGGTACATCCCATGACCAGCTTGATACAGTATCACTTAAAATCCATGGAGTTAACTGAACTGGTTCCCCATAATGATGTGGGTCTTGTACTGCAATATACGGAGCTTGACGTAAGCCAAAGACAATTTCACGATAATAGGAAATAGGTCTTCTAAAACCAATTAAGTCGATATCACCAACATTAGAAGTTAGAATTGGAAATTTTGCCCCCCAAGCCACCATCACCAAAATGATAACTAGGAACACCAACACCTGCTTCACCTAAATAATCCCAACCAGTCCAAGTAAAGTCACCAATTACCTGTGGTAACTTCAAGACGTTATCCCAATTACGAGCAATTTCAGGTGGATAAGTTTCACTGCCTACCATAATTCGATTAGGATAAGAATCACTATCTTTTTTATATCTTGCTCCCATATAGTTATAACCAACTATATCAATTTGAGCAGCTACCTTTTTAATTTGTTTTGAAATAGCTGGATCAGTGACTATTTGATCAAGATACTTATCCATGTACGTCATAAATTCATTTACGTTTTGATTACTTAACTTCTTTTTTTCTTGCTTATATGTAACATTGGCAATGATTTTCAGCAAATCAGTTCCGACAGTGTACATACCATTAATGGCAGCAAGAGTATATCTGGTATCGTCAAGATTCTCAATTACGCTATTGATTTGTTCACAAATTTTCAGCCCTTGATCAGTGGCAATCTCTGGAATTTCATTACCAATAGAATACAAAATAACGCTGGGATGATTAAAGTCCTTTTTAACCATTGCTGCTACGTCATTATGCCAATCAGAAGAAAAATCAAGGCTATAATCATAATCGGATTTACTTCGATTCCACATGTCAAAAGTTTCATCCAAAATATACATTCCTAATTCATCACAAGCACGAAGAAGTGCTGGTGCAGCCGGTTGATGAGCCATTCTAATAGCATTAAAGCCGGCCTTTTTCAGCAAATATATTTGACGGTAAGAATTTTTTTGTAATGTCATAGAACCTAGTAAGCCACTGTCATGATGAATTGCAGCACTTCTTAACTTAACTGAGTTTCCATTAACTGCAAGTCCATTAACAGGATCTAAAGTTAATTGTCTGATACCTGTAACTACTTTTTCTTCATCAACCAAATCATTATTTTGCAATAGCCTAAAGTCCACTGTATATAGATTCGGATGTTCCGCATCCTATAATTTAGATTGATTAATATACAATTGTTGTCTTAAATTTCGTTTTTCATTGGCAAACAGAACTACCTGAGACTCTTCCTTGGTAACTATTTTGTTTTCGTCATCATAGACAATTGTTTGTAAACAAAATTCATTCTTATATCCCGTATTATTAATCGTTACTTCAGCTTGCAAAGTAGCAAGTGAATTCGTAATTGATCTTGTTTTGACAAAAATATTATCAGAACAAATATAAGTACTATCACCAGTTAATAAATAAACGTCCCGATAAATACCGGCTCCAGAATACCAACGGCTGTTAGGTTCTGCACCTGATTTTGTCACGACACGTATTTCATTATGCTCATCAAAGTTTAAATAATCATTTAAATAAACGTAAAAATTTGAGTAGCCATAATGATTTTGACCTGCTAACTGACCATTAACAAAAACTTGAGCATCTTTATATACTCCCTCAAAATTCAAAATAAAATTTTGATTAATTTGATTTTGTGTAACAAATAAGTCCTTCGTATAAACAAAAGTTCCGCCATCATAATAGCCTGTATTTCCACCATTACTACTATTTTTATTTCGTTTACCCGCCATCATTGCATCATGTGGTAGCGTAACTTTTTGCGCGTTATCTGGAGTTGTCCAAACTAATGAAAACGAGTTTTTATCTTCCCAAAAATACCAATCTTTATTCCAATTTTCTTTTTTCATTGAAATGTACTTCTTTCATAACAAAAAGTGTGCTTTAAACGCACACTTTTATTTACTTGATTTTTTCTTGTATTTTTTCAAAATCACTTTTTTCAGGTAAATCAGGTGCAAAATACTTTTCTAACCATTTAGTACATAAAGTTGTCCATTGACCAACTTTCGGATTTATTTGTGATTTTGCTTCGGCAACCGCTTGAGTACCTAAACTTAAGCCATGACCACCTTCACCAAAAATATGAATTTCATAAGGAATCTTATGTTCTGCTAATACTTTTGCTAAGTTTAAAGAATTAATTGGTGTAACCAAAGGGTCAGTAGCAGTCGTCCAGATAAAGAACGGAGGTGTATCACTATCAACGTGATCAACAGGACTCACTTCTCGTTCTGTTTCCTCATCAGGAAATTCTTGACCCAAAAAGGCAACATTTGAAGCTTTCATAAATGCATAATCCATTGGTGAATCTTTTTTAGCCTTTACATCCTGATCCAATAAATGATAATCAGTAATTGCATAGCCTAAAATTGTAACTGCTGGACGTAATTCTTTTGCAGTAGCTCCCAAGTAATCAGTCAAAACTGGCTCATTAAATACAGTTGAGTACAATGCTGCAACATGGCCGCCTGCTGAAAAACCACATACTCCGATCCTTCTTGAATCAACATGCCATTTTTCAGCATTCTTTCTTATCAACAGCATTGACTGTCCTAATTCCCGGATTTGTCTCGGATATTGTGATTCTTTCTTTTCTGGTAATGGCTTAGATAAATCCGGCATAGCTAAGCTACCTTTAGAATAGGTGGTATATCTAAGTACAAAAGTATGGTAGCCCTGATTAGCAAAATACATTGCAACAGGTTCTGCTTCACGATCAGAACAACTAAAATATCCTCCTCCTGGACAAATAATTAATGCTGGTCGTGGTGTTCCTTTGAGCATTTCAGGTGAATCATCTAATAAATATGCTGTTAAAGTAACGTCAGGATTATTTTTATCTAAATTAAATTTTTCAATTTGCATAATTTTACCTCACAATAATTAGTTTTTTAATTTGCTCGTTTAGCGATCTAATTACCAAATAACTTAAATAGACAAGACATTAGTCATAAAAATATTCAATCTTCTTGTCACACTTGTAGACTATCATATTACTTAAAATCATAATATAGCTACTTTGAATTTTGATTAATAGTTTTAAAGCCAATCTTTATTTGCTATCATCCTTATAAAGTTAAATAAGCTTCGTTGATTGTACCTAGTATTTTAGCCGAAATTTTTCAACTATCATATAACAATAACTTAGAACTCCAAAAGTCACTAGCAAATATTACTAATTTACAATTCTTAAATTCAAAAAAAGAATGTTAGTTTTTATCCTAACATTTTTTTTTGATGAGTTTTCCTCAATAACTTTTATTGTTCTACTAAATTAATAAAAGTAGCAAATATTAAATCATCTATTTTCCATTAATTGATATGCTTGAGCTAAAACTTTTGCACCATCCATCATTCCATATGCTTGCATATCAATTACAGCTAATCCAACATTTTTTCCTTCTATTTTTTTCTTAAAGTCATCTTCCATATATCGAACCTGAGGTCCAAGTAAAATACAATCAATATTCTTTTCAGACATTTTACTATCAGCTTCAGATGCTGGAGCAGCGAAAATTGCAACATCCTTATTTTGCTCTTGAGCTGCTTTTTGCATTTTTGTTACTAACAAACTAGTACTCATTCCAGCAGCACAGCACAACATAATTGTTTTTTTAGCCATTTTAAAATTCTCCATTAATCTCTCTTTTGGTGACATTTTTAGCATTTTCTTTTATTACTTTTTGATAAAAATAGTAACTATCTTTAGGATATCGTTTTAACTGCTTTTCAGAATAATTATCACGATCAACAAAAACTAAGCCATATCTTTTATCTACACCATCATTAACACTTAACAAATCCATAAAAGACCATGGATTGAATGATATTACATTAACACCATCTTTTATGGCCTCGCGCAATTCAAAAATATGACCATTTAGGTATTTAATTCTTTTTTGATCGTGAATCTTACCATTTTCTAGCTCTTCATGCTCAGGCCAACCACATTCAGTAATGACAATTGGAATACCCGGAAAACGATCATTAACTACTTGTAATGCTAACCTAAGCCCAACTGGATCATAAGAAAAATCCCATTCAGAATTCATTAAACGCGTATCAGTAATTTTCTCAACATTAGATATTACACCATCAAGCATTTTAGGGTTTTGATCATTGCTTAGCTTAAATACAGAAGTAGAGTACCAATTTAATCCCAAATAATTTGCTCTACCCTCTTTTAAAATATTTGCGTCTTCTTCATGAATATCTAATGTTAAACCACTGTCTTTCAAGTAACGCAAATAGTAAGATGGTAATTCACCACGGATAGCAACATCCATGTCTATAAATGAGATCATATCTTCCATTGATTTACTCTTCAAAGTATTAGCTGAAGTATGATCATATGGAAAGTTCGTCATGTAAGAAACTGCCGGTCCAATTTTAGAATTTGGAAACATTTTGTGACAAAGAGAATATACTCTAGCTTGTGCTAAAAACATATTATAGTTAGAATTTTCACCCTTTTGTCTTAAATCATGTACATTATCGGCTGTTATTCCATTCATTGAAGGAACGTTTGCAAGCAGTGACTGTTCGTTAATTGTTAACCAATACTTTACACGATCTCCAAATAATTCAAAAACGGTTTTTACGTAGTGATAATAATCATCTATAGCTTTTCTACTTGCCCAACCGCCATATTGCTCAACTAAAGATTCTGGAAAATCAAAATGGAAAAGTGTAACAATCGGTTCTATTTTATTTTTTATTAGCAGATTTATTAATTTATTATAAAAGTCAATTCCCTTTTGGTTAGGTTGAGCATCATTTCCATTAGGAAAAATGCGAGCCCATGAAATTGAAAAGCGATAACTTTTTAAGCCCAACTTTGCCATTAGGTCAACATCTTCTTCAACATGATGATAATGATCAACTGAAACTGAGGTATCAAGATACTTGCTTTTTTGCGAACGCAAATCAGCAACTGTTAATCCTTTACCATCTTCATTAGCTGCTCCTTCTACTTGAAAAGCAGAAGTGCTTGCACCCCATAAAAAATTTGAAGGAAAATCATCTTTTAATTGATATTGCATATTATTCTTCCTTACTATTTTCTTCATCAAGGGCTTGTTTGTCAGCAACTTTAAAGAATGGTAAATAAATAATCATCATTAAGCCAAAGTTAATCAGCCAAATGACTGCACCTTGCCAACCCATAATCATTGTATCTGCAATAATTTTAGGCATTGTCCAAGGCATACCCATTCCTAAACTTGGGTTATAACTTGTAATAAAACCTATCTTAACTGCTAATAATGCAACACCGCTAGATACAAAAGATGAAAGAATGAATGGAATAAACATAATTGGATTTAAAACAATTGGCATACCAAAGATTATCGGTTCATTGATATTAAATAAATTCGGTAAAGCAGAAACTTTAAAGAATTTCTTATAGCGTTTTGATTTACCCCAGAGCAAACCAATCAATACTAAACTTAATGTAGCACCAGCAGCATCATTATTTGTAAAGGCAAAAACAACTAAGTTGCTTAGGTATGGAATAGTTTTACCAGCTTGAAAGGCTGGTGCACTACCTACCATCATTGAAATAACCAACGGAATAATCACAGATTGAATTGCTGCTGGGTGAATACCAAATGTAAACAGTAAATTCGATAAAGCCATAATTAAGATTAAAGTTATTGGGGAACCGCCAACATGTAATAACGGTGTTGTAATCAATTTATTTACAAAATCAAATACATTACCGAAAGAAGAATAGTCAAAAATTACTCTAACAATAAATACGGTAATAAAAATAATAATACCAATCAATAAAGGCTCAATTGATGAACTTACCATGCTAGGAACTGAATCAGGCATTTTAATAACCAATTTTTTGTTATGGCTTAATTTAACATAAAAAACACCAATTAAAATCGATAAAATAATTGCCACAATAATTCCTTCACTGCCCATATAAGACATTTGAAAAGCATTGATTGGCTTTTTACCAGGTATAATCTGAGGAGCCAAGACAAAGAAACTTGCTAAACTGAATAATCCAGCGGTCACACCATTTTCGTTACACTTTTGAGCATAATTATATGCAATTGTAAAAGCAATGAAAACGGCTAAAATATTCATTGTTCCATTAACGATTGCCGTCATAGATGGTGTAACACCAATTTTATTAAACCAATCAGCAACCGGTTTTATTGGAAAACTTGCAAAAATCGAAAATATTGATGCACCAATTGTTACTGGCAGAGTCATTACCATACCAGATGAGATACTCTGCAGGACTTTATTTTGTCCTAATTTATTTGAAAACGGGACTAAAGTTTTTTCTAGCCATGTTTGGAAATTTTTCATTTTTGTACTCCTAACTAAACTAATTCGCTTTCATTTGTGATTTTAGTATATTAGTGTTGTTCATAGAGCACAATATTCAAAAGCCAGAAAAAATATGTTCATTTTACAGATTAGTATTTAAATAATCAAAAATTTTAATATCGAGAAACACCGCTTGATCTAGTATTTAATCGATACTCAGCCGGTGACATTCCAAAGTATTTTTTGAAAATTTTATAAAAGTATGATGGATTTTCATAACCGACTTTATTAGAAATTTTTGCAATAGACGCATTCGTATAACTTAAATACCTCGCTGCTACATTCACTCGTTGCAAATGAACTAGGTTGATAAAGGTTTTACCAGTATGCTTTTGCAAATAATCAGACAAGTAATTGGGATTAAAACCAAAATTAGCTGCCATCTTGGTAAGAGTAATGTCTTTATAATTTCTTTCAATATATAGCAGCAATGAAAGAAGGTTGTTCTTTTGGTGCTGATTGCTTTTTATCTTAATGTCAGAGTAATTGACTTGTCGAATTAGGCGAGAAAACAACGTCAATATTTCTAATTTAATAATTTGATCTGATTGAATCTCTGGAAAATAGTATTCGCCGATAATGTCATAAACTAGATCAACTATCTTTTGATTATGATTTATTTCAAATAAGCTGTAACGCCCTTCCCCATATTCTTCATCTGATAATAAAGAAAACAGCAGGTTAGAAATTGCTGAGCCACTCTCTTTTGCCTGCAAAAAATTCAATTCATTTAAAGAAAAGGCCGAGGTTTTTAAAGCTATATTTACAACAATTCCCTTCTTGCTAATCGGTTTAACCTGATGAATTGTCTGATTACCCATAAAAATAATGTCCTCTTGCTTCACTTTAATCTTAGTATGCTCTAAAACAATCTCACAATCTTCAACTAGTGGAATCATAATTTCCACATAATCATGGATATGAAAAGGAATAAATGATCCAACTGGTTGGACAGAAATAGTAATTGCACTACTATTCAAAATCAAATCATCCGAATACGTATCATAAAATTGATATACTGGCTCACCATCAACCATTCGTACTTTATGAGCTATTTTCCCGTTATCTTTAATTTCTGCGAAAACATCATCCCAGCTTCGCTGATGATTTTTTGTACGTAAATAATTAATTAGCTTATTAGTCAAATTGCTTCCTCTTTAGCCATACTATAAATCTGTGAAATAAACACAGTTCTTATGTTTTTTAACGATAGTATACTATTAAACAGTAAGATAAACTAAACCTAAATTCAATAATTATTAAACAATGGATAGAGGTAAACCATGACAGATTTAACTAAAAAGCCTTACAACTTAACCACTGAGCAAATTGACTTTGTTCAAAAGAAAGTTGCAAGCATGACAATAGATGCTAAGATAGGTCAGTTATTTTTCGTAATTGGGCAAGATGAAGATACAACTAATCTAAAAGACTTCATCAATAAATATCAACCAGGTGGAATTATGTATCGACCTGATAAAGCCCAAAAATTACAACATGAAATTGAAACTATCCAAAAAGAAAGCGAAATTCCACTATTTATTTCTGCTAACCTTGAAGCTGGTGGCAATGGCCTAATCAGCGAGGGTACTTGGTTTGCTCGGCCAATGCAGGCAGCTGCAACCAATGACCCGCAATCAGCTTACAATCTTGGCGATGTTTCTGGATATGAAGCCAAACAAGTTGGCGGAAACATGTCATTTTCACCAATTGTTGACCTTGATGAAAATTTTCGTAATCCCATTATGAATACACGTACCTTTGGCAGTAATGAAGATACTGTTACCAAAATGGCTGATGCAGAAATTAACGGCTTGAAAAACAATAACATTATTCCTGTTGCTAAGCACTTCCCTGGAGATGGTGTTGATGAACGCGATCAGCACTTACTCAGTTCAATTAATTCTTTATCTGCTGAAGATTGGATGGAATCTTATGGTCAAATTTATCATCATTTGATCGAAAATGGCCTGCCAAGTATCATGATTGCTCACATTATGCAGCCTGCTTGGGAACGAAAATTAAAACCAGGAATTGAAGACAAGGATTTACGACCTGCCACTACTTCTAAATTGCTGATTAATGGGTTATTACGTAAAGTTTTAAAATTTAATGGTTTAACAATTACTGATGCAACACCAATGATTGGTTACAATGTCATCATGCCGCGTTCTAAAGCTCTGCCAACAACAATTAATTCCGGAATTGATATGATTTTATTTAATAAAAACATTGATGAAGATTATCAGTTTATCAAAGATGCAGTAAATGATGGCACTCTTTCAGTAGAGCGAATAGATGAAGCAGTCACACGAATAATCGCCACCAAAGTTGCTCAAAAAGTAATGGATACCAACTGCAAATTACTCGAACCAGCGCCAGCTAAGTTTGATTTGAAATTAGCTGAACATGAAAAGCTTGCTGCTGAAGTTGCCAGAAAATCTGTAACTTTAGTTAAAGATCGAGACAAAATTCTACCTATCACTCCTCAAAAATATCCACGCTTACGCCTTGTTGTCTTAGGCGACACTGATGATGGTGGCTTTAAAGAAGGCGGCCAAGTTACTGCTAAGTTCAAGAAGAAATTAGAAGCACTTGGCTTTCAAGTTTCAGTATTTGATCGTCAAAATTTAGACTTTTATGAAGTGTTTGAAGGCGGTCTGCAAGATGAAAAGGACAAGTTCGACCTTGCCTTATACATTGCAAATGTAGAAACAGCTAGCAATCAAACCACAACCAGAATTGATTGGATTCACCTAATGGCGGCTGATGCACCTTGGTTTATGCGCAGCATACCAACTGTCTTTGTATCAATGTGCAATCCATATCACCTGTTCGATATTCCAATGGTTTCCACTTATATCAATGCTTATACCGGAAATGATGTAACCATTGATGCAGTTCTGCGAAAATTAATGGGTAAAGAAGAATTCTTGGGTCACAGTCCCGTCGATCCATTCTGTAGTCGCTTTGAAACCAGACTATAAAAGAAAATGTGATCGTCAATGCAAATTTTAGAAATTTCAATTAATCATATGCATGAACCAATTGGTTTTGATTTTAGTAATAGAGTTCGAATAGAATTTAGTGCTGAAGTTGAAAACAAAGTTGATTCAGTTCAAAAAAGATTAATTATTAAAACGGATAGTCCAATTTTTGATTCATCTTGGCAAAGCTACGACAATAATGTTTTTGATGAAGCTATTCCTCTAGAACCTCGCACTCGCTACACAGTAATCATTCAATTAAAGCAAGCCGATGAAATTAGCGAAGGTTCAACATTTTTTGAAACAGGAAAAATGTCCGAAGCTTTTAAAGGTAAATGGATTGGTAACTCAAACAGTGATTTACAAAATACACTATTGCGGAAACATTTTAAAATTGAAAAGCCAATAAAAAGTGCTCGGTTATACATTACTGGTCTTGGTTTATATGAAGCCTACCTTAATGGTGAAAAAATTGGTAATGAATTTCTCGGTCCTGGTGTAACAGCCTACGATAAATTAATTCAAGTCCAAACTTACGATATCAACAATTTTTTAACTAATAACTCACAACAAGAACTGCTGATTTCCCTTGGTGATGGCTGGTATAAAGGAAACTTCGGCTTCGATGGTGGCAAAGACAATATCTATGGCTCAAGACAAATGGCACTAGCTGAATTACACATTAACTACCAAGATGGTACAAGTGACGTGATATTAAGCGATCATTCATGGCAAACAACTGCTGGAAAAATTACTAAATCAGCAATTTATTATGGTGAAGATTATGATGACAGAATTGCCATCACTAATTGGCAGCCAGCAGTAGAAATTGATCATTCATTTGCGCCTTTGCATGATCGACTAAGTTTACCAATTAAGAATCATGAATTTTTGCCAGTTAAGAAAATCATTCATACTCCAAAAGGAGAAACTGTTTTAGACTTTGGTCAGAACCATGCAGGTTGGCCAGAATTTTTAAATCATGAACCTACTGGAACGACTGTTAAATTGCAGATGGGAGAAATATTGCAAGACGGCAACTTCTATCGTGACAATTTACGTGAAGCCAGAGCTGCTTTTGTTTATACATCGGATGGCAAAGAAAAATGGGTGCGGCCCCACTTTACTTACTATGGTTATCGCTATGTCAAAGTTACAGGTTTGACCAAACCAATTTCTGCAGCCGATTTCCGTTCAAATGTTATATACTCTGATATGAAAGTCACTGGCGGCATTACTACAAATAATTCAAAAGTTAATCGTCTGTTTCAAAATGTTCTTTGGGGACAAAAGAGCAACTTTATGGATGTACCAACAGATTGCCCTCAACGTGATGAACGCTTAGGCTGGTCTGGAGATGCGGATGTCTTTTCAGGAACAGCTGTTTTAAACATGAACAGTTATGCTTTCTTTAAAAAATATGCTAAAGATATACTGATTGAACAAAAAGAACATCATGGCATGTTAACGATGTACGCTCCAGCTATGGGTGTCGATGATGGTGGTGCTGCCGTTTGGGGCGATGCCGCGACTATTATTCCGTGGACAGCATATTTGTCTACTGGTGATCCTGCAATTTTAAGACAGAATTATTCAGAAATGAAAGCATGGGTTGACTGGATTAGTGCTCATAGTTCAACACCGAATCTCTGGACTGGACAATTTCAATTTGGAGATTGGCTTTCACTAGATGGTGAAAATCCTGCACTTCCAACTGGTAAAACAGATGAGGATTTTATTGCTTCAGTATATTACTATTATTCAACCTTAATTGTCTCTAAAACTGCTAAAGTACTTAAACTTAAAACAGACGAGGCTGATAAATATTTAGTAAGGGCTAAAAAAATAAAAGAAGCAATTCGTAAAGAATACATTACTCCAAATGGTCGGTTAGCAATTGATACTCAAACTGCTTACGCGTTAGCTCTGTACTTTAATTTAATTCCAGAAAGCCAAAAGAAGCGCGTAGTAAATGACTTGGTTACTAGACTAGATAAAGATAATAATCATCTTAAAACAGGCTTTGTTGGTACGCCAATAATTTGTCAGGTCTTATCAGATAATGGGTATCATAAGCTGGCAACACAGATTTTCTTAAATGAAGATTTTCCAAGTTGGCTATATGCAGTTAACTTAGGAGCAACGACGGTTTGGGAAAGATGGAATTCTGTATTACCTGATGGTTCGATGAATCCTGAGGTAATGAACTCGTTAAATCATTACTCTATTGGAGCAATTATGCAGTGGGCATACAAATATGTTTTGGGGCTTAAAGAACAAACAAATGGTTATCAAAAGGTTCTACTTTCACCACAATTTGACTACCGCTTAAAGCATGTTACTGGCTTTTATGAAAGTTCATATGGTCAATTAAAAGTAGATTACCAATTGGAAACTGATGAAAATCATACCGTAAAGATAAAACTTGAAGTTCCGTTTGGTCAAACCGTTAATTTAGAGCTTCCTAACTATCAAGAAGGTAGTATTAAAGTTAATGGATTACAGACGGATGACAAATTAACTTTAACAAACGGCATATTTAATATTACCTTTATACCTCAAACTAGCTATATTGAACATTATTCTTTAAATATGCCGGTTAAACTATTAATGAGTGATTCAGAGTTACTTACACAGCTGACGCCAATTAATTCAGTATTTTCATTTTTTAAAGACAAGACAAACTTGGACAATTTAGGTTCAATGTCATTAAAGCAACTAAATACCATGTTACCCTTTATTAATATTTCCGATACTGACTTCAGTAAAATTGAGCAGATATTAAAACAAACACCATTATCAGAAGAAAGGAAGTTTTTGCATGAAAGGCGTTCTCTTTGATTTGGACGGCGTTATTGCCGATACCTCAATTTATCATTTTCAAGCATGGCGCAAATTGATTAAGGATCATTTTTCATTAAACTTGCCTAATGAATTAGAACAACAAACTAAGGGTGTTAGTCGCACAGATTCCTTAAAAGCTATCCTGAATTTTTTAAATATTGATGTCAGTAAAGAGCAATTTGAACAATTAGCCGCTGAAAAAAATCAAACATACCAAAAATTACTAAACAATTTAACTCCAAAAGATATTTTACCGGGAATCCAAAAATTAATTAGTGATTTTAAGAGCCATGATGTCAAGCTTTCACTTGCTTCTGCAAGTTTAAATGCTCCTTTAATTTTAGAAAAATTAGATTTACGGCAAGACTTCGATGCCATAGCTAACCCGAATGAAGTTAAGCTTGGAAAACCTGCACCAGATATTTTTCTTCAAGCTGCAAAAGAAATTGGTGTGCCGCCAAAAGATTGCGTTGGCATTGAAGATTCCATTGCCGGAATCGATGCAATCAATCGTGCTGGCAGCCTATCAGTTGGTGTTGGCGCAAAAGAAGAATTAAGTAAAGCAAAGTTACTATTTCCAACAACAGCAGATCTAAATTACAATCAAATTGAAACAGCTTGGGAACAAGCATCAATTAAGTAAATATTTTGAAATAACAAAAAAACCCTAAGAATTTTCTTAGGAGTTTTTGCGTTGCATCATCAGATAAACAACAGCTAATAAAACTTGCAATCCTGCCAAAAAGCTTAAAATGATAAATGATTTATTAATGCCTGCTAATGTCACTTTCCCATGACCAACGCTAGTCATAATTCCTGTAAAAGCAACCATACTAATCGCACCAGCATATGTCCGCATTGCACTGATTAAAGCCGACCCGTGCGCTGTCAAACCGCTATCAATCTTCAGCATCCCCCAAGTAACTAATGGCATCATCAACATCGAAATCGCTAGCATCCGAAAGGCATAAACAATTGAAATATACCATGTGGGTGTCAAAGCGGATAGATTTGCCAAACCCACGCAACTAATAAATAGAGCAAGACTACCCATGATTAAAATCGGTTTAATACCATATTTATCAAACAATTTTCCTGCAATTGGACTAAAAATCATCATGACAATTGATCCCGGCAGAGTAATCAATCCCGTTGCTGTCGAAGAAAAGCCTTGAATGTTTTGTAAAAATAGCGGCAAAATTAGTGAGCCTGCCATCATCACAGCATACAAGATCATGCTTGCTAGCAATGCTAAGGTAAAATCCGCATTTTTTAATGGTTGTAAACTTAAGAACGGATTTTTAGCTTTGACCTGCCGATTGCAAAATACAATAAGTGCGATGCAGGCAATTAAAAGTAGCAGTACAGCAAATTTGCGATAATCGTAACTGCCGAGTTGGTCAATTCCAAGCGTTAAACCACCAAAGCCAATAACTGATAACAGTAATGAAACGTTATCCAAACGCAACTTTTCACCAGTTGATACGTTACTGACACTTCTTAAGCTAATCAACAAAACAATTAGTGTAACTACTAGAACAAAACCAAAGATTGCGCGGTATCCTAATTTGTCCGTTAAATAGCCTGACAAGGTTGGCGAAAATACAGGCACACCACCTACTGCTAACCCATAAATTCCCATGTACGTTCCTACAGATTGTGCAGGGAAAATTTGAACAATTACAACTTGCGTTAATGATACGAAAATTCCACAACTAATTGCTTGGAACACGCGTCCTAAGATCATTATCGTCAAAGTATTGGCAACAGTACAGACTAGTAACCCCATGCTGAAAAGTATCAAAGAGGTAATCACAATTTTACGCGTTGAAAAACGTTTAAGTAAAAATGGTGTTACTGGAATCATAATTCCCATAGTCAGAGTAAACGCACTGGTTAGCCATTGACCCTGGCTAGCATTAACTTTTAAACTTTTCATAATCACTGGTAAAATCGTTGTCATCGATGTTTGCATCAGTGAACTCAGAATGCAGCATAGCAGTAAGACGACAAACAAACAATTGGCTTGTTTAGTCGTTAACTTATTTTGTTTAGTTGACATAAAACAGCTCCTTAATTAAATATTGGACTATTTCATGCTAACAACCTCAGAAAACTAAAACAACCAACATTTTTTATCAAAATGTTGGTTGACATCGGTTATGCATTCTTATTAATTTTATTAAGCAAAATCGTTACTAGACTTGCAACAGGTGTTTGGCAATCATTTTTTAGCCATAATTTGATTATTGCCGCCATCCCTCCATTAAAGAAATTAAGATCATAAATAAATTCTTCTGAACCACAGCCATTATTTTGCTGTTTAAGTTCTTCTGCAATGACAGAATTGTCAAGAACATTCAATGTAGTTGCCTGATTTTTAGTAACAAAATAATAGTAATAAAAATTCTGCTCCTGCTTGATTAAGGTCAAAATTTTGGTTAACGCCTGTTTGAGATTTTGGTGTTTGATCGCGTCATCAGCTAAGATTTTTTGCAATGCATTCATATGAGCTACTTGCAGTTCTTCTAAAACTTCATCTGCATCATAATAATATGAATAAAATGTGCTACGATTAATTCCCGCTCTTTTACATAAATCAATTATTTTTACCCGTTGATTTGGCGTTTCATTAATCATCTTAAGATAAATTTGCTGGATTTTCTGCTTTGCATATTTATTAGCTTGATTACAATTATTTTTCATCACTAATTAAGCATACTATTTGCGTACGGCAATTCCAATGACGGATCAGCATTGAGTGTCATATCAGCAAACTTGCCTTCGTTATAAAGATTATAAGCAGCTGCACCAATCATCGCCGCATTATCGCCGCACAACTTCAGGTCAGGCAAAATCACTTTAGGCCGCATACTCTCTGGCAAGGCCGCAATCTCTTGACTCATGCGATCACGTAACCCGTGATTGGCTGCAACCCCACCACCCATAATAAAGGTCTTTGGTTGATACTCTTTAATTGCCCTAATAGTTTTGTGCGCTAATACATCAACAACAGCGGCTTGGAAGCTGGCTGCTAGATCATACTTGTTCAATTCCTGGTGAATTTGGTCAGCATGGTGACAAGTATTAATAAAAGCACTCTTCAGACCAGAAAATGAAAAGTCATAATCGGCATCTTCCATCATTGCCCGTGGGAAGTTAAACGTGTCCTGACCCTGATGTGCCCAGTCATCAATGGTTTTGCCAGCCGGATATTGCACGCCGAGAACCCGACCAATCTTGTCATAGGCTTCTCCCGCAGCATCATCACGAGTATCACCCACAATTTCAAAATGAGTTGGATCCTTCAATAAAACAATTTCGGTATGACCACCAGAAACTTGCAAGGCAAGAGCAGGATATTCAATTTCATCCGTTAATTGAGCTGCCATAATATGACCCATGATATGATCAACACCGATTAAGGGAATTCCCGTCGCCATCGATGCTGCCTTAGCCGCACTAACACCGATTAAGAGTGCGCCAACAAGTCCGGGACCATAAGTTACAGCAATGGCATCAATATCATTCCAAGTTGCATTCGCCTGCGCCAATGCCTCTTTGGTAATTTGGCTAATCACCTCAATATGATGGCGACTGGCAACCTCGGGAACTACCCCACCGAAACGTTGATGACTCTTAATTTGCGTTGCCACAATCAAACTCTCAATTTTACGACCATTTTTAATAACTGCTGTCGAAGTTTCATCACAGGAACTCTCATAAGCTAAAATTCGAATATCTTTTTGTTTGCTCAAAACTTAATCCCTTTCTTATCTTGCTTTTGTGTTAATTTCAGCACCATATTTAAGCCATCTGTCTGCGTTTCTTGATAATAATTTGGTCGTACAAAAGTTGTACTGAAGCCTAACTGGCGGTACAGCTTTTGCGCTACCAAGTTATCTATCCGAACTTCGAGGCTGACATATTCACAGCCCCACTTTTGCACTAAATCAATCATTATCCGCATTAAATGTGTTCCCAATCCTTGACCCTGCCAATTAGGCGCAACCGTCAAGTTAGTTATGTGCCCTTCAAGCTTATTAATGCGCACACCGCAATAGGCAATCAAGGTTGAAGACTGATAAACAACTAAATATAACAAGTTAGGCTTGGCTAGCTCTGATTGAAACACCTCGGCGTTCCACGGCGTTTCTCCATCATAAGCCTGAGTTTCAAGCAGCAACATATTGGAAATATCATCAGGCTTTGCTCGCATAACTTGAACAGTCTGACCAGCAACGACAAACACAAATGGCTGAAATTCTATCTTAAGTGGCTGTTTTTTAAAATGAGAAAAATAATTATGCTGCTTAAACTTCTTCCACATAATTACTGTCTGGCTCAAACGGCTTGCCCGTCTTCTTATGCCAATCGACCTCTGCCTGCGTCCGCCGTAAATAATTTGGCAGTAATTGGTCGGGATCTGTTGGTGTTGCTGCTAGTGCTAATTTACCAATCAAGCCAGCGTGAATGACATTTTGGTCATCAGTACCATAACTAAAAGGGACACCCAGTGCCTTAATTAATTCTTCTTGCTTAGTAAAGCCAGACCCAACAAAAATAATTTTATTAAGCGGCTTAACAGCCAAATATTCCTTAACTGCTTCGAGTAAAGCTGAAATATGATAGTGACCGTCAGCCAGCACATTAACGGGTTGACCGTCTTCATTAACATACCCACCAGCAAAGTAGTTATCATTGCGGGCATCAATTCCAGCCACAATCAACGTATCTTCATCAATACAGCTGGCAGCCAAAGCTTGCAAGGTTGAAATGCCAACAACTTCCTTATTTAAAATGCTAGCAAACATCTTAACCGTGGTAATGCCAATCCGCAATCCCGTATAAGAACCCGGCCCAATCGCAACAGCAAAGCGATCAATATCTTTTAATTGCAAGTTATTTTCTTGCAAAATTTCATTAATTAACGGATCAAGATGCTCACTATGATTACGCTCATCCTGCTCACTTTTTTCAATAATAACTGATTGGCCGTCATTTAAGGCTACACTCAAGTGATTGGTAGCTGTTGATACACTTAAAATTTTCATTTCAAATTACTTTTCCCTTTTTAAAAAATCTACCTTTTTATTTTAACACGAGAAAGGGCCTGCAAAACAAAGTAGGTAACAAACATTTGCACCCAAGGAGTAATTAATTCTTTAGGCAGCCGCTGAACCAGGGCCGCGTTAAAGTTTAAGCCGTACAAAATATGCACCCACAGAGTATTTAGGCCAAGATTAACAATGATCGTAACTAGCAAAGTTGCCAAGATAATCCGCCAAATTTTAACTGGTCGATGATAAAAAAACAGTCCGTAAATTAGTGGCCCGACCATTGCGCTGATTGTAAAACCAATGAAAAAGCCACCTTGATTACCAAAAATTGCAGAAGAAGCCAAATCACTAATTGCGCCGCCAACACTTCCCCATATGGGGCCAAAAATAAAGCCAAGCATCACGCTGCCGATAAAATCTAGACTGACATGAACAACTGCCGTACCAATACTAAAGCGATGCAAAATTATTTTGATTGCAATTACGACTCCAAGCAAGATTAAGTCACGCAGTTCTAGTTTCAGAGCTTTCTTTGAAATCATAGCCAACACTTCCCCTCATTAAAAAAGCATGACGACCAGTCATGCTCAATTAATTATATTATATTTTGCGCCAAGTTAGTTCACAAACGGCTCTAGACTTGTTTTCATCATCCTCAATCACGTGATAGGACTTAATGTCTTGGCCATCATCCTCAACCTTAACCAAGGCAAATACTTCCTGACCGTAAGTTACTTCTTGATTAAACTTGATGTCAACACTCTGAATGAGGTGCTGTTGTAAAAAGTCCCGATCCAAAGTATCAATGAACCAGCTAAAGTAATGACCATTGGTCATGTGATGATTGGTATCTAAGTCATCATAGCGAACACGGTACTGCCGCTTAGTTTGATATTCCGGTTGTGGCCGCAAGCGCGGAAAGTGAGGCAGCTTTTTCAATAACGGAATACCTAAATCAGCCATCATTTGTTCATCCGTTGACACCATCTTGCGCTTTTTCAAGTCAAACAAAACCCATTCACTCTTGACCGTAATGAGCACATTGCCTTGTTCATCAGCAAAATTAAAGTCCCGATACTCCAAAAAACGATTATAGCCAATGGCATCAGTAGTCACCGTAATCTTATCATTCGGTTGCGGCAAAGACTGAACATCAATATGATATTGCGTGACAACCCAGCCTAAGCCACGTTCAGTCAAAGAATTAGTGCTTGCCTCACCACCACTTAATTGGTGTTCGGAAACACTCATCATCAAGTCAACCATTGCTGGCAGCTTTAAATGTTTATTTTCATCACATTCATAAAATTCAATTCGTTTTTGTTCACTATATTTCATTAATTGCCTCTGTTTTGGTGATATTGATCGTAAAGTTCGTTTTTCGAAACATTGTTTAGCTGCGCCACCTTTTTAATGGCGAATTTTTTGCTTTCACCCTGCGCCACTTGCTCATCGACCAGCTTAATTAATTCCGGCCATGTTAGTTTTTTAGTTTCAGCTGTACTTGGTGATACCAGCATGACGAATTCGCCCCGTGGTGCATTTTCAGCAAAATAATCATTCAGTTCGGCAACCGTCCCCCGAACAAACTCCTCGTGAATTTTAGTTAATTCACGGGCTGCCACAATCTGCCTGTCAGGTGCAAACACCGTCGCCATGTTTTTCAACGTCTTAACCAACCGATGTGGTGCTTCATAAAAAATTGAAGTCGCATGGGCTGCAGCCATTTTTTCAAAATATGGTTTTTGTTCTCCAGCCTTGCGCGGCAAAAAGCCATAATATGTAAATGGTTGTGCATCAAAACCAGACGCAATCAGAGCTGTTGTAAATGCTGACGGTCCTGGCAATGGGACAACTGGAATATTATTTTTGATACATTCTTGAACCAAAATATAGCCAGGATCAGAAATGACGGGCATCCCCGCATCACTGATTTCCGCAATTACCGCTCCCTCTTGCATTAATTGAACTAATTCAGGCGCGCGCTGTTTGGAATTATATTTATGAAAGGACAGCATGTGATTGTGCACACCAATCTTTTCCAGTAAAATACCGCTAGTTCTCGTATCTTCTGCCGCAATATAGTCCGCATCTGTTAATACTTTTTTAGCCCGAATCGTAATATCTTCCAGGTTACCAATCGGTGTTGGTACCAAGTAAAGCTTACCTTTATCATCTGCATAACTACTTTGCCGCTGCATTATATCCGTCCTTTAACGTACTTTCTTTTTCTTCTTTTCACCGAAATTATCAAGAATGTCTAAACAAAACATGCAGTCAGAACTCGGATCACGATGTGAGCCATAATACATGTTGCAAATATGATAACCCGAGTTATAAATCTGCCGTAAAGATTCCAAGCCGCTCTGCGTCTTAACGGTGCCATTATGAGCATTCGCGTTTGTCATTTTGTCCATTTTTTCGCGTAAAAGTTGATTTTCAACCTTTAACTCGGTATTTTCCTTGAGTGTATCTAAAATATCATTTTCCAGGCTTTCGATTGTCTTGGTCATATTCATCATCGAATCGTGAAGCTGTTGTAACTTTGAATAAGAATCCACCATCAAACCACCTACCGTTTCCACTGCAAAGCCAGATAATCCAATAAGTTACGGAAATTAACATTACTATAACGCATTTTGTCAATTTTTAATAAATTTTTGAGCATTTTAGCTCCTGCCTGCTGATCTTTACTATTCAACTCTGCCTGCGCCATCTGCTTCAGCATTAACCAGACATAATCCTGACCGATTTTACTTTTAGCCATATCTGCCAATTGGTGCGCGCTAACGATTGATAAAAGATCGTATTCCAGCATTTCCTGATAAAAATATTTAATCGCTTGATCAAGTTTACGCGTGTCGCCAAGCTCAATAATTTGGTCATTGGTAAACCCATTCTGAACTAAAAATGCGGTTTTACCATCAGCTTGATCGTCAGACACAAAATTAATAATCTGGGTTCTGGAACGCACTGTTGGTAAAATTTGGTCCACATTATTGGTAATCAAAATTGTCACAACGGGAGCAATTGGTTCTTCCAAAAGATTAAGCAGCGCGTTGGCCGCTGGCAGTGTTAATTTTTGTGCTTCATTAATAATGAAAAAGCGGCAACTACTCTGAACTGGGCTTTTAGCCAGTTCTTCCTTTAATGGCCGAATCTGGTCAATACCTAAGCTCTGCTTGCCGGCGGTTGTTACCAGCAAGACATCCGGATGGTTACCCGAAATAATCTGCTGGCAATTTTGGCAAGTACCATCAGGCCGGTTTTCACTTTCGCCAGTACAATTAAACAAACAGGCAAGCCAATATGCCGTATTTACAGCCTCATCTTCATCACGGTCAACAAACAAATAGCTATGAGCCAACTGTTTCTGCTCAAAGGCACGTCTTAAAAAGGCTGCCTCTTTAGCACCCTTCTGGGTAAGATCAGTAGCCATTAAAATTGTTTAAACGCTTCTACTGGTAAAACAAAACAGGTTGCGCCGCCAACAGTAATCTTAATTGGCTGGCTGTTCATGTCAAAGCCGGTCACTACCATATTGGAGTTCATATATTCCTCGCGCGCCTTGGATTCCTCTTTAATAATCTGCAAAACTTCTTTTACATGGTCATCATCAATCCCAATAAGGAACGTTGTATTTCCTTGGCTTAAAAAGCCACCAGTTGTGGCTAATTTAGTCGCACGAATATTTTCTTTAACAAAAGTGTGCTGCAGTCGATTAGCATCTTCTTTTTGCACAATTGCGATTATTAACTTCATCAAAATCAGTCCTTTAGCAATTCTTTTGGTAAACGGTTTGCAATAATTTTAACACAATCTGATACTACTTGACTAAGAGGTCTATCAGCATTCACAACCGCAATTCGGTCGGAATACTGCTGATTGACCTGCTGATAACCCTGATAAACTTTTTGGTGAAAAGTTAATTTTTCTTGTTCCAAGCGGTCTTCTTGTCCGCCGTGATCTTTGGCAATCCGTGCTAAGCCTACCTCAGGCTGCACATCTAAGAAAATCGTTAAATCAGGTTCAATACCGCTCGTTGCAAAATCATTAATTGACTTAACAGCTTCAACTCCCAAATCTCGCCCAACACCTTGATAAGCTAACGAACTATCAACAAAACGATCAGAAAAGACAACCTCTCCCCTTTTTAATGCGGGGATAATCGTTTCTGCCATATGTTGACTTCGCGAAGCTGCGTAAAGTAAGGCTTCAGTCTTAGCACTCATCGCGGTATTGGCCGGATCCAAAATAAATTGGCGAATTTGTTCCGCTATTTTCGATCCACCGGGTTCACGAGTCACAAGATATTGTGGCGCTAATTTAGGAGCGATTTGACTAACAACTTGCTCTAAAACGGTACTTTTGCCGGACCCATCTGGCCCCTCAAAACTAATAAAAAAACTTTTCATAAAACTCTCCATGCCTCTATTTTACAGAAGTTCTTTCTATATTAACACCCCAACGTACTTTTAATTTTCACAAAAATAAAAAAGCCTACGCTAGTAGACTTTTTATTCAGAAATGGCATTCGTGTAACCACTAAATCTTGTATGCCTGTGGCGTGCCTCATTATACAAAAAGGAATACTTAGCCTGTAAAATTTTGTTAGCAATAATATTGTCGTCCGACATATCAAGCGTTGTCGAATCCAAGCTTTTCTGCACAGCCATTTCATCCTGCAACTTTTCAATCACGCCAATTAACTTATCGTCGCCCATTTGTTTAACTTTAGTTCGTGCCATTAGATTGATGTTCTCCCTTGGACTGCTCGTTTTAAGGTAATTGAATTGGCATACTCAATGTCGCTACCGACTGCCAATCCAGCTGCCAGCCGTGTTACCTTAATTCCCGCTGGTTTAATCAACTTGCTGATATACATCGCCGTTGACTCACCTTCTGGAGTTGAGTTTAATGCTAAAATCACTTCTTTAACACTATCCTGCTTTTGCAAGCGGACAATTAGCGACTTAATATTGACTTCTTCTGGGCCAATCCCATCCATTGGCGACAAGACACCATGTAGCACGTGGTAAAGGCCATTATATTCACCCATTTCCTCAAAAGCCATCACATCTTTAGGCTGCTCAACAACCATAATTGTTGACTGGTCGCGCTCGGAATTAGCACAGATTGAGCATGGATCTTGCTCAGTAATATTGCCGCAGATTGAACAACGCCGTAATTTTTCTTTAACATCTTTCAAAGCTGCACCAAAATCATAAACATCATCATCCGGCATGTCTAAAGTATAAAAAGCCAACCGAGTCGCTGTTTTTTCACCAATACCCGGTAATTTCATATATGAATCAATCAAATGCGCAATCGGTGTTGGATATTGCAATTAAATCATGCCCTTCGTGTACTTACCTAAACTAGCTTGGGTGGCTTGGTCAATTGCTGACAAGCCCTTATTAACAGCATCAATGACTAAATCCTGCAACATATCTGGATCATCAGGATCAATCGCTTCTTTGTTAATTGTAATTTCTTTTAATTTGCGATCGCCGCTAAAAGTTGCAACAACCAAGTCATCAGCAGACTTACCAACAAATTCTTGAGCAGTAATTGTTTGTTGTTCCTGCATCATCTGCTCTTGCATCTTCTTAGCTTGCTTCATCATTTGCTGCATATTCATTCCACCCATGCCGCCCATTGCGCCAAAGTTAGGTCTCTTACTCATCTTATTCTCCTTAATTTAATCTTTAATATTAACTGCATCGCCAAACAAGTCTTTGGCTTTCTGAACAACTTCATCATTTGCGGTTTCAATAGACTCACCAGCTGGTTCGTGGCTCGCGCCTTCTTTTTTCTTAGCCAGCAGCTCTTTACCATGCGTTTGTAAAAAGTCCTTGCGTACCTTGAGCCAATCCTCATCTGGTACCAAGACAATCTCATAGTCATGCTTGGTGAACTTTGCAATCTCACTAGTTAACTTGGTCAAAAAGTCATCATCCGCGCTCGCATTTTCAAACCACAAAGTGTACTTGCACTTCATCACCACTTGGTCGGGACTGGCTGCAACTGGCTGCAAAACATCAAGCAAAGCACGCTGAGAGACTGACAAGACTGATTGTAAGTCCGGCCAAACATCTTTCAGCGCAATTAAATCATGCTTAGTGGCATTTTCTAGCACATGATACACTTGCTTACGATTTTGCTCATTAGCACGTTTGGTATTTCGCACGCGTGGCTTCTTCTTAGGCTTTTCAACTATCGAATTAGCCTGTGATGTTTTCTTAACGGGCGCTGATGCTGAGTCAATATGGTAAACCTGATCACGACTATTGCTGCGCGGCTGACTAGATAATTTAGAAAATTTTTCGGTTAAATCGACCACTTGCTTTTTTAAAGCAGTAATTTCAGCTTGTAAATCGCCATTCTTACCAGTAGTTAAAGCAGCTGGACTTGAAGCAGCAGCCGGTAAAGCAGCACCTGACTGTTGCTCGTTAGTACTTGCAACCAGGAACACTTCCAGCGGAATCTGCTGCTGATTAGTATAACGCAAATCATTTAGTGCATCATTAGCCGCCGCAATCAGTTGAAAATAACGCTGCGCAGGAATGGTCGCAATCTGTTGCACAAAATCAGCACTTAAAAAGTTACTCTTGTTCTGCCCGTCAGCCTTGACTACTAGCAAGGCATTAGTCGCCATATCAATCAGTTCGTCCAAAATGTTTTTGGAAGTGGCACCATTTTGCAATTCTGCTTGAGCTAAGGTCAGCGCCTTAGCCGCGTCTTTTTCTAATAATGCTAGCAAAATTTCTTCGATTTTTTCTTTAGCAGCAAAACCGGTAATTTGCAGTGCATCATCGTAATTAACCGTATCTTTTTCATAGCTAAGTAGTTGGTCCAAAATGCTCAACGCATCCCGCATCCCGCCGTCAGCGACCTGCGCAATGACAGCTAATGCCTTGTCCTCATACTTAATCTGCTCTTGGTCCAAAATATACTTCATCCGCTGCTCAAGATCAGCTTGAGCAATTCGCTTAAAATTATAGCGTTGCGTCCGCGAAATAATTGTGGCTGGTACCTTCTGCAATTCGGTTGTCGCTAAAATGAAGACAACATGCTCCGGCGGTTCCTCCAAGGTCTTAAGCAAAGCATTAAACGCTCCCATCGACAACATATGAACCTCGTCGATAATGTAGACCTTGTACTTGCCTTGAGTTGGTGCATATTTAACCTTATCGCGAATTTCACGAATCTCATCGACACCGTTATTCGAAGCGGCATCAATCTCCATAATGTCGGGCATTGCACCCTTATCGGCAGCTAAACAATTAGCACATTCATTGCAGGGCTCGCCGTCTTGCAGATTAGTACAATTCAGAGCTTTGGCAAAAATTTTGGCACACGAAGTTTTACCAGTTCCCCGGGGACCGGCAAACAAAAAAGCGTGCGAAATCGTACCGCGCTTAATCGCATTTTTCAAAGTATTCGTAATATCTTCTTGGCCAACAACACTATCAAAAGTGCGTGGCCGCCATTTGCGGTATAACGCTTGATAAGCCATGTTCATCTTTCTCTAGTAAAAAACTCTTAACTCTTTTAAAGAGTTAAGAGTTTATTGATATCTAATAAAAGGCACATGCCTGAGCAACCTTAGTGCTGCTACCTTCCGGTCCTGACACGCTTCAGAAGTCAAACATTGCCCAATAGATATGATACCGTATTTAGTGTGAATTTTCCACTACTTTGCCGAATTTTTTGCTAATTTTTGCTGGCGCCGAATTTCTTGAAAAAAGTCCTTCAGCATCCTGCTTGCCTCCTCGCGATACAAGCCGCGCACGACATTCGGGTGATGGTTAAACTTCTCTACGCTAAACAAATCAACTACGCTGCCAGCAGCGCCGGCCTTAGGATCAAGTGCCCCGTAAAAGACGTTCTTAATGCGCGAGTTGATAATTGCGCCGGCACACATCGAACATGGCTCCAAGGTTACAAACAAACTGCAATCGATTAACCGCCAGCTATTCAGTTTCTGACAAGCCTGCCTAATCGCCATCATCTCAGCATGCTGCGTGCCATCTTGGTCAAGTTCACGCCGATTATAACCAACGCCAATCACTTGACCTTCAGAATCAATTACTACCGCACCAATCGGTACTTCACCTAAAGTCTGCGCCTTCTTCGCTTGGTCAAATGCCAGTTGCATGTACTTCTTCTTATCTTCACTAGAAAAATCCATTAGCTGTTTACTGCCTGCAAAATATAGTAACCCTTGTCCCGCGTTACAACAGTACAATTGCCAAAAGTAGCATTAAGCAGCTTACGAGCACTTGGCTCCCCCTGCTTCTTCTGAATAACAACCAGCAAGACGCCATTAGCTACCAAATGATCCTTGGCTCCGGCTAAAATACCAGAAACCACCTTCTTACCGGCGCGAATTGGCGGATTAGTTACAATAAGACCAAACTTCTTTTCTTCAGGAACATTTTGATAAATATCAGACTTGTAAATCGTGACATTGCTAATATGGTTTAGTTCCGCATTTTTACGGGCTAATTCTAACCCGCGCTCGTTAACATCAACTAAGTCAACCATTTGCTTGGGCCAAAATTTTGCCGCAAATAAGCCCAACGGGCCATAGCCTGCACCAACATCTAAAATATTGCTTGCTGGGAAAGTCACATCTGCCATTGCCTTAATTAAAACACCAGACCCATAATCAACCCGCATTTTTGAAAAAACACCAGCGTCGGTGTTAAACTTTAAATCCACGCCGCCTATATGATAGTCAACAACATGCTCGTCATGCTTGGCCGTTGGATTAGCAGCAAAATACATTTGATTTTTTTCGTTAGCCATTATTCGCTCATTTCTAAATTAAACTCTTTACTAATCATTTTACTACCATAACAACCGATAGTTAAAATGTTACTTTGGCAAAAATGTCCCCGGCGCAATATGTTGCAAAATACTGTAACCAACTTTCTTTTCCTTGGCTGCACTATTATTAGTTTGGTTCAAAAACATGACAATCCCAGTTTGATTATCAGAAGTTAATTGCACCCACATGCCAAAGTGTGTGCCGTGCAGATTACCATAAGCAATCTTCAGCTTACCAGATTTTTTAATATGCAGCCCGCCGGAATATGCCGTCGTCTTACTTGCCAGATTAGTTAAATATTGAAACTGCTTCTGCGTCAAAATCGTGCCGTTAGTTAAACCGCATTGAATTTGGTAATATTCCATTGGCGTCGTTAGCAGATTACCAGCACCCAGCATTTGTGAAGCAAATGCCTTCGTCAAGTAAACAGGATTGCGGTAATTGGCACCACCATTAGAATAGTATGATCCCGCAATCAACTTGGATTTAGGCAAGGATGCTGCCGTAAATGTACTTGTGAGGCCAAGTGGCTTAACAATTCGCTTACGTAAATTAGTCTGGTAAGATTGCCGCGTCTCCTGCCGGATAATTCCAGCCAGCAAGATATAATTCGCGTTATTATAATGATATTTACCAACCTTCGCAAACGAAAATTGATTGGCATTTGCGATCGTCATCTTAATTGCTGCACTTTCGGAATAATTATGATGCCGCCAAACTTCAGTATTTGGCGGTTTAATCCCCGAAGTGTGCGTCAATAAATTGCCCACCGAGATTTTCTGAGCATTCTTTAGGCTAGGAAACCAACGATCAATTTTTGTATTTTGGTCAAACTCCTGATTGGTTTCTTTTTTCTCATCCATAATTTGCACAATCATTGCACCCGTAATCACCTTTTGCAATGAACCAGTTGGGTACACGACTTTACGATTGCCGTTGCCAATTTTACGATTGCTCAAGGCATAGCCATAGCTAATCTTTTGGGGCACGCCATTTTTAATCACGACAATTGACCCGCGCACATGGTGCTTAGCCATGGTTTTTCTAACAAACTGGCGCAGCGCCTGTTTCTGAGACGTTGCCGCTTGAACCCGAACTGGCTGCACTGTCTGAAAGCTCAAGACACCAGCATTAAGCGTCATCACTAAGCCAATTATTCCAATTTTAAAAATATTTTGCTTCTTCACAGTTCTTCGTTAATATTCCCATTCATTCTTTTTAAACTTTTATTGCCAAACGCATACTCAAATAACAATAATGTTTTTGTTCCTGTTATTCAAGTTTAACAAAAGAGATAAACAGGTGTTTTACCATTTTATCTCTTTTCAGTGACAAAAGATGAGCTTATAATGAAGCTAATTGAATATGGGAGATAGAAAATGAAATTAAAACACACTTTATTAATCGTAACGGCTTTGATTACATTGGGCACCAGTTCGGCAATTACGCCACAGCCTGCTGCAGCAACTACTGTCAAAGCTAAAAAAATCAAATCTTATCCTAAAAATATGCGGGGCACTTGGTATTACTATGATACTTACACGAAAAAGCTCGACAAGGAAGTTTTCACTAAAAAGACCGCTAAGTTTTACGTTGGCAAAAAGAAGGTCGGCTACACCAAATTGCACGCTTATGTTAAGCATGACCCAGATACCAATGATAAGGCAATCTTAAAAAAGACAGCTCGCTGGGTTTATGCTGACGACACGACTACCGTAAATGGTATTATTTGGCTTAACATCCGTGGTTGGAATCAAGGGATGGGCGACGGTGAATACTATAACGTGGCCACCTTTGACGATAACGAAGTGCTGACCAGTGCTAGTGGCGCTAAAATCTGGGTTGACCATCATGCATACCGCACACCTGAACTGGCCAAAGCCTTGAAGAACAAGCATTATCAATATTTTAGTTATCAAAAATAAATAAAAGCACTTCGCAATGAAGTGCTTTTATTATTGTCCAAGATTAACTTGTTTCCTAAATCTGTCGTCATTTTAATTTAATACGTTACCCCAACAGATGAATAAATATAATCGTCTTCGGTTGCTGCACCAACGCCGATTGTCTTGTCATTTGCGTTAAGCAAAATATCCCGGTGACCCCAGTTGGAGTCGGCATCATTATAAATGTATTCATAGATTGCAACATCGGCAATTTCTACTGACGTACCACCAGTTGGTGATTGCTCTAGCTCGTTATTATTATGGTTTACAATCCAGCCCCACGGATCCATTGCGATACATTCGGCAATACTATGATAGTTAATACCTGCATTATCAAAGTAATTTTCCAAAATAAAGTTTCCAGCTGCATCTACGTGGTCAAAATTGCTTGGCAATAATGCAGACCGTTGCTGTACAACTTCGTCATAATGTGGATCTTCTGTTACTGGTGATAGATTGCGCTTCGCACGTTCTGCATTCAGATCCTTTAAAAATTCTGCCCGAAACTCACCAATTGAAAAGTCATCAATTGTATGTTTCTTGGGCTTTTTTGCTGGCTTAGTTGGTGCAGGCTTGGTTGGTGCCGGTTTCGTTGCATCAGCTGGTTTAATTTCACTTGGCTTAGTTGGAGTAGGATTTTCAACTGGTACAGTACTTGAACCTTGATTAGTTGAATTATTATTAGCTGGTGCTGCTGGCTTTGCTTTCAGCAGCTTAACCTTACTAATTAAGACATATCTACCGTGCCCAATTGCATAATACTTCTTGCCCCGAATCTTTTTCGTGCCATAAATTGTAATTTTCTTACCCTTTTTCAGGACTTTTTTACCAACACGATGACCTTTTTTATTGTAGACACGAGCATTTTTCTTAAGCTTAGCTTTCTTAGTTAATGCTGGAACATTCAATGTGGTCTTTGCAGTCACCGTATCGGCATTTACAGCATCATTGCTCAGAGCCAAACTTCCCCAAGTACACCCAAGAGCAACTGTTGCAATCATAATTTTGCGATAATTAATTTTCATTTTTCTCCATCCTTTTAAATACACAATATACTAAATATCATAGTTTTAATTTGGAATTTAGGCAATTTCCTGCAGCAATATTTATTTAATAATCACGCGCATCCCCGTTGGCGCATTGTGATAAAACCACCGCGCGTCACTGGTGCTTAAATGAATACAGCCATGAGAAGTCGGCTTTTTACCCAAACTTTTGGCAACCGACTTAATCGTTTTATGTTGCAAAGTGCACGGATTTTCATGAAACAGATATAGCCCACCTTGCAGCCAACCAACCGCATATCTGGCGCCCATTCCTTCACTAGCTGAATAAAACCACGGTGCGCGATAAGTATTTATCTTGTAATTGCCCCGTGGCGTTTGGTGATGTGCACCAGTAGAAACATAAAATTCATAGCGCGTCTTTTTGCCCCGCTTCAAATATGCCCGCTGCTTCTTAAGAGAGACAATGATGCGGTCCTTTTTGGCACTTAAGTGCTTGGGATACGGCTTAACTTCAGATGATTTTGTGTAGCTAATCGGCTCGCGCATATCCGCCTGTGGCACTTCATCACTAGCAGTGACTGACAATGGTCGACTCAATGCAAGACCGCCAATTACCAAGCTGACGCCTAGCAACCAAACTTTTTTAATCATTAATTTTTCTTTCCTAATTATTTACATTCCGATAAGCAAAACGCATTAACTTAACTGTATCGGAAAATTCATTTTCATCATTTAGCACAACTGTAATCAAGCCATCGCCTTTGCGGCAACTGCCAACAAAGCAGTAGCCAGCTCGCGGCGTCCAGCCAGTCTTCATCCCGTCAAGCTCAAAAGACTTATGGTAGTACTTGTGCCCCGGCAACATTCGGTTCTCGTTGACCAGCCATTGACCCGCAACCTTCATCGACCCAGTGGCAAAATACTTCATCAAACTGGGATAATCATGAGCGACGTGGTAAGCCACAATTGCTAAACTCTTAGCCGATAACAAATTGCCCGAAGTCCTGCCACCCTTGACGTAATAACCGTAACGAGCTAAGTCGTCATTTTCAAGCCCCGATGCTGAGACAAAGCGAGCCTTAATCTGCCACAACTTAGCCTGTTTGTTCATCATCGTAATAAATTTACGGTTTGACCCAGCAACCCACTGCCCTAAGCGAATTGCTGAATTATCGTCAGAGTCAATAATCGCCGATTCTAGTAACTGCTTAACCGTATACTTGCGGCCTTTTTTAGCATGAAAGCCGTCAAATCCAGGGTCAGCCCCCATTTTAATTAATGACTTGGAAAAGCTAAGCCGCTGCTTCCAATCTTGAGGGTAACTGGCCAACTTGCGTCTGGCTAAATAAATCGTCATTAATTTTCCTGTTGATGCAATTAAACGTTGTTTATTGGCATTTTTTTGCAATAAAATCGCACCAGTTTTGCGATTAAGCACAATATATGCCTTTGCTTTAGTCTTCGGCTTTTTAGCTTTTATTTGGTCGCCGCTCTGGCCAACTGTTGCAGCTTGATGATGACTATGACTATATAGCTGTGGATTATTCTCATCAGTTAATCCTGTACTAGTAGCCTTAACAGGAATAACTATGAAAATTAACAAACAAAATATTACAGCTATTCCAAGAGAGTAGCGCCTAGTTTTCAAGATTAAATTCCTCCTCCACGACTATCTATTAATATTTATTTTTAAAAATCAATTCATGTAGTTTATTATAGTATAAAATACTAACTGTGTATCGTATTTTTAAGAAAGGATTCCAATATGTCAATTAAAGTCAAACACTTCTTGACTGCTCTGTTAATCGGCGCGGCCTGTATTTATAGTGCCAACGTCAAAGTCATGGCTGCTACTCAAGAACCAGCACCAACTAATACTCCTAGTCAATCGTCACAAGATAATAACCAGCAACCTGCGCCAGCGAATCCAGCTGCTGCAAGCTCTGAACCTATTATTTATCAGCAACGGGGATCAGGCGTTATCTTTCAAACGCATTATGGCTTCAGCAAAAAGCTAAACAAAAAGGGCAAATCAGCTAAGGACTACTATAATAAGCATGTCAGCTATTCTAAAGTTGCCCAAACTGCTAAGGGGACTTTTGTTAAAACAAAATATGGCTGGCTAAATAAAAAGGCCTTCAATCAATATTTAATTACTAAAAGCAAATTAAATTACAAGATGAAAGTTGTTGCCAATGCTTCCCTGTACAACAAGCCAGCGCATACTAATGGTGCACGTAAAATCTGTAGTATCAAGGAGCTAGGACTGAAAAATAAATGGGTACATGTCAATATGATTGCGCACACTAATATCAACAGTGCTTATTATCGGTTTAGCTTTAATCAACAAAATTATTGGATTCAAGGAGCAAAATTAAAGTTCAATCTGAATGCATTAAAAGGCAGTAATCACCAGTTAGAGCGAGCTATTACCAAGGGTGAAAAGATGATTGGCCATTCTGTTTATAACGAAAACACACGCCATTATGATTGCTCAAGCTTTGTTAATTATCTCTACTCAAGCATTGGTCACCATTTAGGTTCGACAACTTTTAGCCAATGCAATAATGGTCGTAGTGTCAGCTACAAACATAAAAAGCGCGGTGACTTGATTTTCTTTGATGACCAATCTGACGGTCACTTAGCACACGTTGGAATTTATCTGGGCAAGGGACTTTTCTTACACGACAGCCCTTATACAATTACCAGCGGCGTTGATGTTTCTAGTTTACATGACGCATTTTGGAGCTCTCGTACTGCTAAATCCAAGATTGTCCATCATCCTGATGGTATTGTGAGAAGAATTGTTTAAAAGCAAACAAAAGCACTTCGATTTGAAGTGCTTTTGTTAATTATTAATTTCTTTCGTGAACTGTCTTAGAATGAGTCACTGGGAAAATCCGTTTAGCATAATAATATTGTTGGAAGTTAGCAGCAGTTACCGTTACACCCCAATTAGGCCATGAATGCAAAGCCTTGTTATTACCTAAGTAAATACCAACATGATAAACATCTGGTTTTGGTCGACCATAGAAAATAATGTCCCCACGTTTCAAGTGATTAAGACTTACTGTTTGCAAAGTACTGCTTTGGACAAATGAGCGGCAACCCCATTCGTGAGTTGAATGCCATTTTGGATTGGCCGGTGATGGGTCAATTCCAGTTGCATACATACATTGCATAATTAAGCCTGAACAGTCAACTGAAGTTCCCGGCTTCTTAGAAGTAAAGTCAATCCAAGCAGTGCCGGCATTTTTATATTGATAACCGCGTTTGATAAATGCCTTAACATAGTCACTTCTAGTTGATGCATAATTCAAACTCTTATCAAATGGACTAGTATAGTAGCCCTTTAAATGCAAACTCTTCATGTGCAATTGCCGATATTTCTTAGGAATTTGGTAACGACGCACTGTTGAAATGCCGATTTTATCACTCTTAGCTGAAGTTGCATTATCAGTTTCAGGAGCATACAAACGCCAAGTCGTATGTAAGTGGTGATACCAAACTGCAGGATAAGTTACCGTAACTTTACCATCGGCAGTAGTAGTGAATTTCTTTTCATCAACATACTGCTTGCCGTCCCACTTTTGTAAATATACTGGCCGAACTTCCTTACTATTTAAAGAAATTTGGTCTTCAATCTTATCTCCAGCAGTCCACTTATATTTAGTACTTACCCCACTAAAAGCAGTCACTGTTTTGCTAGGTTGAGAAGCATTACTATTGTTATCGGCTGGAGTAGTTGCAGGCTGAGTAGTGTTAGTACTGTCTTGACCCGAATTACTTGTTAGATTGGTTGAACTGACACTATCAGCTTCAACAACTGTTCCCGTTGTTAAACCCCCTAATAACATTACTGCTGCAACACCAGCAAATAATCGTTGGCTATATTTCATCTTTTTCCCTCCAAAATACAAATTTAAACTAACTAAAAAAATAATAGCATTAATTTTACAATAAGAAAACACTAATTTTGATATTTTAGTAACTTAATGCTCTTAAACCATCTCCGCGCCAGTGCTTAAGAAAGCTGCCATCACTCATTGCAGACTTTTTGCCTGTCCAAGGATCATTATAAAAAATTTGTCCATTATGATAGCCAGTCAGTGCCAAGGCATGATTAGAAAAGCCATCAACATCCTTAACCCAAGCAACAACTAAATGTGAATGTAGCAGTTTATTTTTAACGGCCGTTAAACTATCACCGGTCATGACCTTGGCTTTACCCAAGTAATGCTTAACAACACCCTTAATGCCATTCGGTGTTACCCAATAGCCACCTGGATATTCCTTATAAGGCGAACCAATAAAGCCTTTATCTGGATTACTGCTGCGCGGGGTTTTCTTGGCAACCGTAAATTTAGAAACCTTGACACCAGCGAAGTTCAACATCATTGTCACGGCAGTCATCTCGCAACCTGTTGGCAATTCTGGTCTTTGGCTAACTACCTTAGCATTATTTTTAATACCAGTAATCTTACCCTTTTTAATCCAATAATATGCTTTTTTAGTTGAAGCAGAATTTTCGCTCCGTTCACCATTTGCCTTGTAATAGCTATACGTTGTTTTATGTGGCGTCTTGCGAACACCCGTTAGCATCACACCATTTTTATTAAACAAATAATGGCTTTGCCCAATCTTAACGACGCCTTTAGCCTTTTTACCGGATTGATAGTAATATGTGCTCTTACCCTTGACTACCCAGCCCTGCTTTTGTGGCTTAGGCTTTGCAGGAGTAGTCGTCACGCTATTTTCACTAGTAGTGCTATCTTGCTCAGTATCATCAGTTTTACTTGTTTGTTCAACAGTATTCTGACTGTTAGCTGGGTCTATAGTGGCAGCCTTAACTGATGTTGTCGATTTCCAGCCCATTAATGACAAAGCAGCAATCATTGCAAAAATGAGTTTTTTATACATAATTTCCTTTCTGTAATCCTTTAAATAAAATTTAATACTAGTATAATTTACACTTTTATAAATTCAGTTTCAATATAGTTTTTTTAAATTATCATGTGTGCAATTAAGATTTTAATTACAAATAAAAATCCCTCGTGCATTAGCGCGAAGGATTTAATGCTAATTATTTAGCACTGGGAACACATTTGGGCTACAAATTGGCAAAAATAAAAACCGTACAAGCTCTAAATGTTGAGCTTATGCGGTTTCTTATGAGCTTTGTCCAGTTGGACTGTAACTATTTAAGGGTTACAGTAGCTCCAACTTCTTCAAGCTTAGACTTAATGTCGTTAGCTTCGTCTTCAGAAACGCCTTCCTTAACGTTCTTAGGAGCACCATCAACCATGTCCTTTGAGTCCTTAAGGCCAAGACCAGTAATGTCACGAACAGCCTTAATAACCTTAACCTTTTCTTGACCTGCTTCAGTCAATTCAACATCGTAAGTTGACTTAGCAGCAGCTTCGGCACCAGCACCTGCAGCAGCAACTGGAGCAGCAGCAGTAACATCAAATTCATCTTCAATAGCCTTTACAAGGTCATTTAATTCAAGAATTGAAGCACCTTTTAAGTCTTCAATAATCTTTTCAGTATCTAAAGCCATATTTAAGTATCCTCCGAAAAATTAGTATTAGATATAATTACAATCTTTTTATTCTGCAGCCTCGTCTTTTGAATCAGCAACAGCTTTAACAACACATGCGAAGTCGCGAACTGGAGCTTGCAATACAGATACAAGCATTGACAGTAAGCCTTCGCGGCCAGGAATAGCAGCAAGTTCCTTGATTTCTTCTTTAGAAGTCAATTTACCTTCAAGCATACCACCCTTAATGTTCAAAACATCAAAGTTATCTTCAAATTTAGAAACGATCCGTGCAGGTTCTGTAATGTCATCGGCATTATCAGTGTAAACAACAGCAGTAGGACCAACAAAAGTATCATCTAAGCCTTCGATACCGGCCTTAGCAGCAGCACGTCTCAAGAAAGTGTTCTTGATAACCTTCATCTTAACGTCGTTTTCACGAAGTTCCTTACGCATAGCAGTAACTTCTTCAACAGTTAAACCAAGGTAATCAATTACCAAGATGGCCTTTGCAGCTTTAAGTTCTTCAGCAAAAGCATCAACAAGCTTTTCCTTTGCAGCAATAGCAGCTTTACTCAATCGAATTCACCTCCATAAAATTCATTAATAAATCCTAAAAGGCCTAAAAAACTCCATGCCACAAAGACATGGAGTTTCGAAAAAATCTTCATTATCTTCTGGCCTCGGCGGGAAATTAAGGCATGATGCCACCCGAGTCTTAGGTAGAATTTACTTTATTAAGTATAGCAGGCCCAATTAAGTTAAGCAAGTATTTATTCTGCTTTTGGGTCAGCCAGTTCAAATAATTCCCCAGAAACCTTGTAAATAACCCAACTAGCCAAGTTGATAATGTGGTCGCCAATTCGCTTAAGCAATCTAATAATGACAAAATAACTGGCAGAAGCAACTGCCGCATTAGAATCCTTTTCAACGCCGTCAATGATAACTTTTCGAGCCTTTTGATAATTGGCTGTTACCACTTCCTGGCGATCAACCATCGCCCGTGCCGTCTTTTCGTCTTCTTGAACGTAAGCTGTCAAGACTTCGATTAACATTTTGCGAACTTCATGAGTCATCTGCGAAATGATTTTTTCAACCTCAGGAATTCGCGGATTGCCCTTCACTCTAACCGTTTCAACGGCCAAACTAATTGCGTTTTCGCCAATTCGTTCTAGGTCTGTGGCTGCCTTTAAAATACTGATGACAACCCGAAAGTCTGTGGCCACTGGCTGCTGGAGGGCCATTAGATCCAGCGCCTTTTTTTCAATTCTAATGGCCTCTTTTGGTACCACGTAGGCCTCTTTAATCATTTCTTGAGCTGTTTTTTTGTCGTGAGCGACAAACGAACGTGTCCCCTGATCAATCTGATCATTAACTAAGACGCCCATTTCCATAAATTGCGTATTCAGCTTTTTTAATTCATCTAAAAATATTTCGTGCATGGTTTTCCCTCGCTTTAGCCAAACCGGCCGTTTAGGTAATTACTTGTGATTTCTTTTTTAGGCGCTAAAAACATTTCTTCAGTTGTTCCTGACTCAATTAAATTACCATTCATCAAAAACGCAACTTGATCTGAAACCCGACTCGCCTGCTGCAAGTTATGCGTTACCATGATGAAAGTATACTTCGTTTTGAGAGTCATCAAGGTTTCTTCAATTTCAGAACTAGAAATCGGATCTAGAGCAGATGTTGGCTCATCAAGCAGCACTACTGCGGGTCTAACTGCAAGTGCTCGCGCAATACAGATGCGCTGCTGCTGACCGCCGGAAAAGGCCAACGCATTTCGATTCAGGCTATCCTTAGTTTCTTGCCAAATTGCCGCTTGTTTCAAACTTTCTTCGACGCGCTGCTGGATTAATTCTTTATTCTTAATGCCAGCAACTTTCAAGCCATAAGCTACATTATCAAAAACAGAAAACGGAAACGGTGTTGGCTGTTGAAATACCATACCCACATTTTTTCGCAGTTCAACTAAATCAAGGTGTGGCCGATAAATATCTTGCCCAGCCAGTAAAATATCTCCCGTAATCTTAATGTTCGCAATATTATCATTCATCCGGTTAAGACACCGCAGTAATGTTGACTTACCACAGCCTGAAGGTCCAATTAAAGCCGTCAGTTTTTGCTCCGGAAACGCTAGATTAATACCATGCAGCGCCTCAAAATCGCCATAATTTAATTTGACATTTTTGACTTCCATAATGTTCTTCATCGTTACACTCCTTTAGCCAAAACTGCCCTGGATGTAGTTCTCGGTAATTTCGCCCTGTGGATTAGTGAAAATATTGGTCGTTGTATCATATTCAAGAGCACGTCCTAAATGAAAGAATGCGGTATAGTCGCTAATTCGCGAAGCCTGCTGCATGTTGTGCGTCACCATAATCATGGTGTATTTACTGCGCAGCTGCTTGAGCGTATCTTCCAATTTCGCCGTAGATACCGGGTCAAGTGCACTAGCCGGCTCATCTAAGAGCAAAATTTCTGGCTTTAGCGCAATTGCCCGCGCAATACACAAGCGTTGCTGCTGACCGCCAGATAATGCTAAGGCACTGTTATCCAGCTTATCCTTGACTTCATCCCACAAGGCAGCAGCTTTTAGGCTTTCCTCAACAAGTTGATTAAGCTTGGCTTTATCCTGCTCACCATTGGCCCTTAGCGCGTAAGTGATATTTTCCTTAATCGACTTTGGAAAAGGATTAGGCTTCTGGAACACCATGCCGATTGCCTTTCGCAATTCATAAACGTTAATTTTTTTCTGGTTAATGTCAAGTTCATGAAACATGATATTGCCATCAACTTTGGCAACACGATCATTCAGCCTGTCTAAAGAACGTAAAAATGTGGATTTCCCGGAACCCGAGGCACCAATCAAGGCCGTGATGGTGTTCTTTTTAAAGCCCAAACTGACATCAAATAGTTTCTGCACCGTGCCACCATAAAAAACACTTAAATTGTGAGTATAAAGCGCACAATCATCATTATTGAAAGTTTTAATATATTTCGTTTGGTTTTGCCAATTTTCCATATAAATTCCTTATTTTACTTTAGCAGCAGTTAAATTCTTATAGAGCCAGTTGCCCAACAAGCGCGCACCAAAATTAAAGATAATCACAACAATTACCAATAATGCCGATGTCGCTGCTGAAACAAGATTCACATCAGGAATAATCCCCTCGGTGTTCACCTTCCAAATATGAACTGCCAAGGTTTCTGCTGGGCGCATCACATTCAAAAAGCTAGTTGAGCTGAACATGTTCCAGTTAGAATAATCAACGGTTGAACCGCTTTGTCCAGCAGTATAAATTAGCGCGGCTGCTTCACCAAAAACACGCCCAGCACTTAAAATAATTCCCGTAATAATCCCAGGTAATGCCGACGGCAAGACAACGCCGCGAATTGTTTTCCAATTTGATAGTCCCAGCGCCCAGCCTGCTTCGCGCTGTGCTTGCGGCACCCCATTAATTGCCTGCTCAATATTGCTAGTTAAGATTGGTAAATTGAAAAAGGTTAGTGCTAACGCACCGGCAATAATTGAAAAGCCTAGCCCAAACTGAACTACAAACAAAAGATAGCCGAACAAGCCAACAACAATTGATGGCAGCGAGCTTAAAATTTCAATCGTCGTTCTAATTAGTCGCGTTACCCATGTGTCCTGGGCATATTCAGCTAAATAAATGGCCGCTCCTAATGCAATTGGAAGTGAAATCAGCAGCGTTAAAACGAGTAAGTAAAGTGAATTGAATAGTTGGTCACGAATCCCGCCGCCAGCTTCAAATGATGATGAGGCAGATGTTAAAAAATGCCATGATAAATGTGGCACACCAGCAATTAAAATATTGCCTAAAATACCAATTAATACCAGAATAATAATCGCAACTAGCAGGTAAATTACCCCCGTAGCCAGTCGGTCGGTTCTTTTTGAATTCATCAGCTACCTCTTTTTCCAATAAGGCGAACTAGGAAGTTAAACGCCAATGACATGATTAACAATAGTAGTGCCAATGACCACAGAGCATTGTTAGGCAACGTGCCCATAACCGTGTTGCCCATTTGACTAGTCAATTGACTGGTCAATGTTGCTGATGGGCTAACTAGGTTATATGGCATTAAGACGGCATTACCGATAACCATTTGTACGGCTAAGGCTTCACCGAAGGCTCGCGCCATACCAAAAATTATTGCGGTTAAAATGCGTGGCCGCGCAGCTCGCAATACAACATGAAAAATTGTCTGCCAGCGCGTTGCTCCTAAAGCTGCAGACGATTTTCGCAAGTCTTGCGGAACAGCCTTAAAGGCATCAACCGTTAGTGAAGTAATTGTTGGTAAAACCATGACAAATAAAATTAACGTTGCAGCTAAAATACCAAATCCCGTGCCACCAAAAATACTGCGAGTGACTGTAACAATCACTGTCAAGCCCAAAAAGCCATAAACAACTGATGGAATACCAACAAGCAGTTCCATAACTGATTGTAAAAACTGTGCTTGCCTACCGGATTTATATTCGGTCATGAACAAGGCGATAGCAATGGCAAATGGCGTTGCTACTAAGGCAGCTAATAACGTCACCGCAAAAGAAGTAACAATCATTGCTGCAGCACCAACATGATCTTTGCCAGCACTAGGGTTCCAATTACTCGTCAACAAAAAGTTAAAAATGTTCACTTTATCGTCGACAAAAGTTGCAAGGCCTCGCACCCCAACAAAACCAATAATTGCTACAATTAAAATTCCAATAACTGCAATTGCTAGCGATGTCAAGCCTTTACCCCAGTGTTCTTGCCGCGTTTCCTTAGATGGACTAGTTAAGCGGGCAATATCAACACTTTCGGGAACAATCTTTTTAAACTTAACATGTGGTACCTTCTGCTCAGCAATCGCTTGGTCAACAACTTCTTGTAAGTCTTGTTCGTGTTTATTCATGTGCATTACCTATTTTTGTAATTCGATTTTGACTGTCGCGAGTAACCTTCATTTCATTAATGCTTAGATAACCAATTTTAGGTACCAGGTCACGTTGCACTTTTTTACTCAAAATATAAGTAATAAAAGCAGCAGTTTCCTTATCTGGCTTACCTTTGGTATACAGATGCTCATAGGACCAGAGCTGCCATTTATTAGTCGGGATATTTTGATTTGTTGGTCTTGTATGATCAATACTTATTTTTTGAATATTGGGATCATTTGCATAAGGAAAAGAAATATACGAAATTGTGCCTGGCGTTGAACTGACAATCTTTTTAACCGTACCGTTAGAATCCTGCTCTTGCGAATTGACGGCATCCTTACCCTTTAAAATTAAGTCTTCAAAAGTTGTCCTAGTACCACTGCCACGAGAGCGATTAATAACAATAATCTGTAAATTCTTACCACCAACTTGGCGCCAGTTCGTAATTTTACCGGTAAAAATTTCCATGAGTTGTTTTGAAGATAGATTACTAATACCAATCCCCTTATTAACAATCGGAGCAATCCCGACAACTGCTACTTGAAAGTCATGAAGCTTGGCTGCATTTATTCCTTTTTGCGTATCAGCAAACACATCGGAGGTGCCAACTTGCACCGCTCCAGCTTGCACCTGACTTAGACCAGTACCAGAGCCGCCACCTTGAACAATAATATTGCTATCAGGATTAGTTAAGTGATAATCATTGCCCGCTTGTTCAACAAGCGGCTGCAAGGCACTTGACCCCACAATCGTTATTTTGTTGCGGTCTTTACTGCAACCAACCAAAAAAATTGGTAACACCAAAATCAGAGCCATCAATTTACCTAAATGTAATTTATGCATACGTTTCCTCAATTTATAAATTAGATTTTGCTATAGTTTAACAAATAATGCGTAGCATACCAAATGATATCTACCTTTAAGGTATACGAAAAAAAAGCAATTTACAGAAATGTAAATTGCTTTTAATTGATTAATCTATATTAAATTAGTCCAAGTTTAATGGATCAAGCTTGATCCCTGGGCCAAAGGTTGCTGCAACAGCAACACTCTTAATGTATTGACCCTTGGCTGCTGCTGGACGTGCACGTAAGATAACGTCACGTAAAGCGTCAAAGTTTTCTACTAATTGTTCATCAGTAAATGAAACTTTACCAATAGCTGTATGAATAGCAGCTTGACGGTCAACACGGTATTCAACTTGACCAGCTTTAACGTTCTTAACGGCCTTTTCGATGTCCATTGTAACTGTACCAGTCTTAGGGTTAGGCATTAAACCCTTAGGCCCTAAAATACGACCTAAACGTCCAACCTTAGCCATCATCATTGGTGTAGCAACAACAACGTCAAAGTCCAAGTAACCGTTTTGAACTTTTTCTACTAAGTCGTCTGAACCAACTTCGTCAGCACCGGCAGCCTTAGCTTGTTCAGCTTGTGGGCCTTCAGCAAAAACAACAACCTTTTGGGTCTTACCAGTACCATTAGGCAATACAAGTGAACCACGAATTTGTTGATCAGCTTGCTTAGGGTCAACACTCAAGTTGTATGAAACTTCAACTGAAGCATCAAAACCTGCGTATGAAGTTTCTTTAACTAACTTCATTGCTTCAGCAACTGAATATAATTTCTTTGAATCTACTTTTTTAGCAGCTTCGACATATTTTTTACCATGCTTTGGCATGTGATTTCCTCCTTAATATGTGGTCAAACAAGCCCGAGCAGCTCTCCCACCTAAATTGTTATAAATAACAGGATTAGTCTTCGACTTCGATACCCATGCTTCTAGCAGTACCTTCGATCATCCGCATAGCAGCTTCGACATCAGCAGCGTTAAGGTCCTTCATCTTTGTTTCAGCGATTTCCTTAACTTGGTCCTTAGTTACCTTACCAACCTTCTTGGTATTAGGTTCACCAGAAGCCTTGTCGATCTTAGCAGCTTGCTTCAATAATACTGGAGCTGGTGGAGTCTTAGTAATGAATTCGAATGAACGATCTTCATACACAGTAATGACTACAGGGATAATCATGCCTTTTTGATCAGCAGTTCTAGCATTGAAGTCCTTAGTAAAACCAACAATGTTAATACCTGCTTGACCTAAAGCTGGACCAACTGGAGGTGCGGGTGTTGCAGCACCAGCTGGGATTTGTAATTTGACAACGTTAATAACTTTCTTTGCCACGGTCAAAACCTCCTTGATTCCGTGTGTGGTTAAAATGGAGAAGTTACCTACTTCTCCTCCCACAATAATAAAAGTACGTTAGTATCTTATCATCGTTTAGCGATAATTGCAATACTAACTTATTTTAATCAATCTTTTTAACTTGGTCGTAGTCTAGTTCAGTTGTAGTTGCGCGACCAAACATATCAACAGAAACAAATAACTTGTACTTATCTGGTTGAATTTCAGTGATTTTACCTTCAACACCGTTAAAGGCACCATCGATAATTGTAACTGTTTCGCCAACTTCAAAGTCAATTTGTGGCCGTTTAGCTGGTTCACCTTGTTGACGCAATAAGCGGTTAACTTCTTCATCAAGTAATGGTGACGGCTTAGAACCACCACCGTGGGAACCAACAAAGCCCGTAACGTTTGGTGTGTTTCGAACAACAAACCAACTTTCGTCAGTCATAACCATTTCAACTAAAACGTATCCCGGGAAAATCTTTTCTTCGACTTCCTTTTTCTTATCGTGGACAGTTTCAATCTTTTCTTGTTCAGGGACCATTACCCGAAAAATATAGTCTTGCATCCCCATACTTTGCGCACGTGACAACAGGTCAGACTTAACTTTATCTTCATAACCTGAATAAGTATGCAATACATACCATTGCTTCTTTGTTGTTTCAACCATTTAACACAATTTCTCCTTTTGATTTTTGGCAAACAAAAAAACCTCGACTGAGGTTCTTTCAACTAATGTCCATTATAACACGGATTCAAAATTATTTCTATTTACATCACTATCTGTGTCAAACTACTAAATGCTAAGTCAAGTAGACCCAAATATGCCGCAAATAAGATTGAAGTTACGATAACAATTGCTGTATCGTGACGGTTTTGTTTAGCAGTTGGCCAAGTAACTAACTTCATTTCTTGGACAACACTCTTAAAAAACTTAATCATTAACTCCTACCTCGTTTCCTTATGCACAGTCATTTTACCGCAATGCTTACAAAACTTTTTTAGTTCAAGCCGCTGAGTGCGATTTTTACTTGCCGTGATTGAGTAGTTACGCGAGCCGCAGACGCTGCAGGCCAAAGATGCTTTTTTCACTGCCATAATCTCACTTCCAAACTCTTTTATTCTAGCAAAAAAATACGGCATGAGCAATTAATATTGGCCAACAAATTTATTCACTGCGTAACTTTTTTTAAAAAATATCTGGCGCAAGTAGCTTGGTTGAGCAAAGATTTTGCCATCAAAACTAGCTGTATTACGCGATTTTTCAATTATCAATCTGATAAATATCACTATAAACGTTATTCGGTTCACAATATAATGCTGCAAAAGTATTGGTAAAAGCGGTTTCGGTAGCTGTATAATCTAATTGACACCAACATAAGGAGTATACATTATGAATAAACATCCACATTATTTATTAAACCAAATTTCTGGCCCCGATTACCTTAAAAAGTTAACGTTGCCGCAACTGGAAACGTTAGCCGAAGAAATTAGAACACTAATTATTGAAAAGGACACGGCTGTTGGCGGACACTTCGGCCCAGACCTAGGCATTGTTGAAATGACCATTGCCTACCACTACATCTTTGATGCACCAAAAGATAAACTAATCTGGGACGTTTCTCACCAGACTTATCCTCATAAAATGCTAACGGGGCGTGCACAAGCTTGGCTTGATCCCGACCATTATGAAGACGTGTCACCATATACAGACCCAAACGAAAGTCCCTACGATTATTACGCCGTGGGCCATACCTCAACCTCCATTGCCTTAGCAACAGGAATGGCAAAGGCTCGCGACCTTCTTGGCAATCACGAAAATATCACGGCGTTAATCGGTGATGGAGCAATGACTGGTGGTCTTGCTTATGAGGGCTTAAACAACGCGGCAATTGAGCCGCATAATCTAGCCATTGTTGTTAACGATAATCAATGGTCGATTGATAAAAACGTGGGCGGCCTGGTTACTGCTCTAAAGAAATTACGCGACACAAATGGCAAGTCACCAGAAAATCCTTTTACAGCAATGGGATTTGACTACCATTATGTTGCAGACGGCAACGATATTGCGACAATGATTGCAGCTTTTCAACAAATTAAAGACGTTGATCATCCGATTTTATTACATATTAATACGCTCAAAGGTAAGGGCTACACACCTGCGCTTAAAGATGAAGAAGCTTATCACTGGGCTTCTGCTGATCTGCTGTCAGGTAAAGACAAGGCTGCTACTAGTCCGACAGCTAATTCGGTTGCCATTACTACTGTTGAAGATGAAATTAAGGCTGGCAAGCAAGCAATGATTATCAATGCCGCAATTCCACGCAGCTTTGGTCTTGATGAATTTAAAAATAACTATCCTGACCACTACACTGATGTCGGAATTGCCGAGCAAGAGTCCGTTGCCTTTGCCGCTGGCTTTGCTAAAGAAGGCGCAATTCCAGTTTTATTTGAAAACTCAAGCTTCTTGCAGCGTGCGTTCGACCAACTGTCACATGATGTAGCCGCCAACGATTTACCCGTTGTAATGGTCATCGGCAATAATGGCATCACTACCCAATCAAAAACTCACCTTGGATTATTTGATCAAGTGCTAGTAGCCAACTTACCTAACTGGATTTACCTTGCACCAACGTCCCTTACTGAAGAACGGGCCATGCTCAAGTGGGCAATTAGTCAACGCCAACATCCCGTTGCCATTAAGCTGCCAACTAAGCCAGTCCCAGAAGATAGCACTAATATTTTAACTGATTATAGTACCATCCATTACCAAGTAACTCCTGGTAAAAATGTTGCTGTGATCGCACTTGGTGACTTTTACCAGTTAGGCCATCAAGTCGCCGCTAAAATTGGCGCTACTTTAGTTAATCCACTTGCAGCCAATATTTTAGACAAAGCTACACTGGATAAACTAGCACAAGAAAACCAAGTCATTGTCACAATCGAAGATGATCTAATTGACGCTGGCCTAGGACAAAAGATTGCTTCATACTTGGGTAACAAAGACGTTAAGGTTTTAAATTATGGACAAAAGCGCGTCTACACCGATCAGTTGCCGCTTGAAACCAATTACCACGATAACCATCTTACTGCTAACCAAATTATTAGCGACTTAAATTCCTTATTATAATTAATTGCCAAACAAAAAGCAGCTGCTCAAATAAGCAGCTGCTTTTCTAGTGGTCAAACTTAATGCGTAACCACCGGGCGTAGAACATTGTGATAGTCGGATTTACTTCTTAAGATTTTCGTTTACAAAGGATTCGATTTTATCATCAGTATCTTTTAGGAACGGAAGCATATCTGCCTCTGTCTTCATGGTATCTCTACCATTCTTTTCCATAAAATAGTCCCAAAGTGCATCTCTAACTGGAATATCAGAATCACTCCAGTCAAAAACTTCCTTCATGTGACGATCCAACAATGCAGTCTTTTCAATCTCTGCCATCTTAATTACCTCCTAAAAATTAATTCTACAAGGTCTATTATACCGCATTTTTACATAATTATATAATACTATTATTTTTTCACAAAAGTGTCTTACGCATTTTTTGCATTAATCGTGAGCGCGCACGCACTAGAGCCACCCGCTCTATTTGCAATTTCTGTAAAACCTCCTCTTGATGCCAAACACCCAAAACAATTAATAAAGTCTTAATTTCTAAATCCGATAGCTGAGCAAATAATTCGGTGAATTTTTCACTAACTGGAATTTCCGCCAGTTGCGTTGTCTTCTGGTGCAATTGCTCGATTCCCTTTTCCGTTGCTGCCTCAAGCGAGGTTGCCTGCGCAAGCGCGCGCCGCCTATATGCCATATCATGACGAAGCAGTGACCTAGCATGATTATAAAGTCTAGTCTTGAAGTAACTGCCAAACTTACCCTTGCTCTGCTCATAACTTATGGCCGCTTGGTAGCACACAATCAGCGCATCCTGATCCCAATCCTGACCATCATAACAACGCACAAAGTATTTTTGCTTAATACTATTAATTAACGGCCGATAAAAGTAACATAATTCTACCAATAAATCATCATTACCAGCTTGAATCTGCTTAATTAATTTTTGTTCGTATGCTTCTGTTAATTGCATCTCTTTCTCCTTATATTAATTCAAAAAACTAATTAAGGTGAGAATACTGACTTTTTTAATCGCAAAATATCGAACGTGCGTTCAGGCAGCGCAATCATATTTATTTGCTCAGAGCAGCAAAAACAAAAAATAGCTTTTGTTGAAAGCGCGTTAATTCAGAAAAAATTATCAATTTAAACAAAAAAACAGCTGCAATTACAAGCTGTTTAACTATATTATTTAAGTGGATTGCGACTATTTAGCATCTGATACAGTAAGACCCCAGTTGCCACACTAGCATTCAGTGACTGAACATGGCCCACCATTGGTAAAGTGAGCATCTGATCCATTTGCTCTTTCAAAAGTCGAGCAATACCCTTGCCCTCATTACCAATGACGAGCACTGTTTTCCCCTTAGCATTCCACTCACGATAATCAGTGCCCCGCATATCAGTGCCAAATAACCAATAGCCGCGTTTTTTCAACAACTGACTGGTTTGAACAAGATTATTAACGCGCGCAACTGGCACATAATCAATTGCTCCCGTTGATGTCTTAGCAACAACAGACGTTAAACCGGTCGCGTGCCGTTTAGGGATAATAATCGCATCAACGCCCGTTGCATCAGCTGACCGTAAAATTGAACCCAAGTTATGCGGATCTTCAATCGAATCAAGCATTAACAAAAACGGTTCTTTGCCTTGCTCATCAAATTGATCAAGTAGTTGCTCTAGGTCTGCATATTCAAAGCTGGCAACAGTCAAGACCAAGCCTTGGTGATTGCCCCCCTGCACTAACCGGTCAAGCTTAGTTTTAGGGACAGTTTGAATAACAATCCCCTTCTTTTTAGCCAAGCCATAGACCTCATTGGCAAAGCTATCCTGCACACCTTGCTGTAAAAACACCTTGTTAATTCGATCAGCATCCTGTGTCTTTAAGAAATCAACCCCAGCATGCCGACCGAAAACAAAATCTTTATCAATTGAAGTCATAGTTATCAATCCCGCCTTCCTCAACAGTCTGGATGCACCACGTTGTCAATTCACGGACGCGGTCTTTTTTCTCTAACAAATCCAAATAACCCCATACAGCTTCAAAGCCCGTTGACAACTGGTAAGTTGCTAGGCTCGTGTTTTTGGCCTTAGTATGAGTCTTCGCATTTCGTCCCCGGCGAAAAGTTGCCAGTTCATCTTCAGTAAGTAGCTGCTCATCCTGCAACTTGGTAATCAGCGCTGCCTGCGCCTTAGCCGAAACATAATGTGTTGCTTCGCGCTGCAATACCTGCGGCTTCACAATGCCGCCTTTTAATAAATGTCGTCTAATAAATAACTCGTATACAGCATCCCCTAAATACGCCAGCGTCTGTCCACTAAGCGTATCTGGATTAACTTTTTCTTCCGTTAACTTTTTAATTTTAGTCACGTGTCCACCTTGTTCCCTGTGGGGTATCCTGAATTGTAATCCCCAGCTCTTTTAATTGATCGCGCAATTGGTCGCTCTTAGCCCAATCCTTGTTTTTGCGTGCCTCATCGCGTGCCTTAACTAATGCCGTAATTTCCTTATCATCACTTGTTTGCGACTTTTGAATTAATTTAGCCGTATCAATGCCAAAAATGCTGAGCCACGCACCCAATAATTCTTTAGCTTGTGCCAACGCCTCTTTATCAGCTTTCACGCTATTGGCATTAGCGTTAACTAGCGGCAACAAATCATAAATCGCTGCTAAAGCATTTTGCACATTAATATCGTCATCCATTGCGGTAACAAACTTCGTTTGCGTTTCTTGGATAGCCTGCCGCAATTGGGTTGAAGTGCTTTCAGAAGTGGCATCCTCTAAGCGATAGTTAATATTAATTAGCGTATTTTTAAAACGCTGCAAAATATTCTTCGCCTGCTCCAGATTCTCCTGTGAGTAATTAATTTGCTTGCGGTATTGCACACTTGCCATAAAGAAGCGTAATACCTGTGGGTCAACTGTTTTAAGCAAGTCATGCACCGTCACAAAATTATGCAGCGACTTCGACATTTTTTCTTCATCATGACCAACAGTTACAAAGCCATTGTGCAACCAATAATTGACAAACTTTTGACCTGTTGCGGCTTCACTCTGCGCAATTTCATTTTCATGATGCGGAAATTCCAAGTCTTGACCGCCACCATGAATATCAATTGTCTTGCCCAGATATTTAGTCGACATTACTGAACACTCAATATGCCAACCTGGTCGACCTAGTCCCCACGGCGATTGCCACGCAATCTCATCAGGCTGCTTCTGCTTCTTCCACAGGGCAAAGTCGATTGGATCTTCCTTGCGCTGCTGCTCCTCATCATTGACATGCTCAGAGGCACCTTCTTCAAGTTCGGCAATGTTCTGACTGCTTAATTCACCATAATGCTTGAACTTTTTAGCACGGTAATAAACATCACCATCAGCTTCATAAGCATAACCATTTTTAATTAATTGTTCAATAAATTCGATAATTTCAGGAATTTCATGAGTTGCTCGGGGATGCTTAGTTGCTGGCTCCACATTTAGCGCCGTTGTATCTTCAAGGTAACATTTAATATAGCGAGCAGCGAGTTCTGGCACAGTAATGCCCTCAGTTCGCGCTTCATTAATCATCTTGTCATCAACATCTGTAAAGTTAGAGACGTAGTTCACCTTATATCCGCGATACTCAAAGTATCGCCGAATTGTATCAAATGCAATCACACTGCGTGCATTCCCAATGTGAATGTAATTATAAACTGTTGGGCCACAGACATACATCGAGATTTGTCCTGCAACTAGTGGCTTAAATTCTTCTTTTCTCTTTGTCAAAGTATTATAAATTTTCATGGCTAAGCCTCTCTTCTGTTAATAGCTATTCCCATTTTAGCAGAATCCAACCAACTTGCTAACCTCCAGGCAGGAATTGCCATCAATTTTGCTTTAATAGTTATTAAAAAATTATTTTGACTATTATTTTGAATTTTTCTGACTATAATATTAGTATCGAAACTAAATAACATATAGTATATGAAGGTGATAGATATGAAAATTACAATTACTAGATTTTTTCATCAACATTATTTTGTTTCATGCATGATTCTATATACAATAGCTAATTTTATTTTTGACACCATTGGTTTGGCTTTAGGTCACTCGCCTAAGATGTTTTTAGCTGATGCAATATCTGCATTAGTAATGATTGTTGGCGGCTTTTGGGTAGAAAAGCGCATCGATCCTAATAAGAACGAATGGAGCGAATTATTTACAATGGCTGGCTATGCTGTTGTTTATATTGTCATTTGTGTTGCTGTGCGACTTATTAGTATGTATCTTTTGCACGTCTGAGGTTAGATTATGAAAATCGCAATTAAGAACTTTTATTATCGCCATCGAATCGTTTCAGGTATGACATTATATGCCATAATGAATATTATTTTTGACATTATCGGACTATCCTTAGGACATTCACCCAAGATGATTTTAACTGATATGATAACTGCAATTGCATTGATTATCGGCGGTTTTTGGGTAGAAAAGCGCATCGATCCTAATAAGAACGAATGGAGCGAACTATTCACAATGGCTGGTTGCGCTCTACTTTATCTTGTAGTTTGTGGTGCTGTACGGCTTATCAGTATGTATCTTTTACACGTTTGAGGTTAGATTATGAAAATTATAATTAAGAATTTTTATCATAAACATCAAACTATTTTGGTTGTTTTAATAATTGGCCTTTGTAGTTTAGATACATATTGGAAATATTTGTTCTCTAACTCAATTAGGGCAACGATTTGTAGTGCTGTCCTTACAGCGCTAACAATGCTAATTGCGTATTGCGCCCATTTCTTTGCCTTTGACATCAACAATGCCACTTGGAAACAATTACTTTCTGCTGCGGGAATCTTTTTCCTGTGGCTAATTGTCGAATTTGGTGGTCAAGCCTTCCTAATACTAAATTTTTAACAAATAAAAATGCTACTTCAAATTAAATTGAAGCAGCATTTTATTTTACATTCCATGTACTTATTTACACCCACTCTATAAAGTCTGCTACTAAAACCAAGTTGCCGAACTTCGAGCAACATCTTCATTGATGTTTGGCTTACTCAACTGAATCAGCAATTGTACTCCTGCTTTAGATAATTGCCTTTTAAGGGCAAGCTCAGTCAAAGCAGATTGCACATTAGTTTTAACCAAATATAGATTTTCGTGCTGGTTTAATTTAATAATTGCTTGTTTAATAATGAACTGTTCATTGGTATTGGTAAGTTGCTGTTGTTGCAATAATTTAAGTAGCTCAAAGTTATGTTTAGATTTTTTCATTATCGCTCATGCTCCTACTCTTATTTATTAATAATATAACACTATTTTTTGTTTCGATTACAATATTTTGTTTTATAATATTCTTATTAAGATTAAAAACGTATAGTATAAATATAAAGCAAAGTGAAGTAATTACTGATGTTTGAAATTAACTTGACTAAAAAACAAATAATGTGGTTAATAGCAATTTTACAAGTAGCATTTGCCGGAATTGATTATTACATTAATCGTCCAAATGCAGATTTAACCAGTGTTATTGCTTACCTAGCAATTGGTCTTCTATTCTTAGGCTTATCTTTTTCCAAACGCTTAACTTCTGGAGAAACTATTAAAAAAGCCGACATGACCAAAAATCAAAAACTTGAACAAAAATTTGAACTTGGCTTTTTAGTTTTTATATTATTGATGACAATTATCGACTATTCGGATATTGGCTTTAATTTATTGATGATCGATTGCAGCATAATGGATTTACTAATGTCACCTCTACCTGATAAATCAATAGCAAAATAACATAAAAACGTATTATCTTCACCAGATAATACGTTTTTCATTGCCTTTTTTTAATTTCTTCTAAATAAACTAAGCTTGCGTTTTGACCAGTCTTGTTGCAACATCAATCTGCCATAACTCTTGCCAATATAATAGACGGCTAGAATAATTGCTACCATTAACAGCAGCAATGAACCTATAATTTCTATCACATTGACATTGCCGCCAAATACCCGCAAAGGCATAAAGTAAGATGAAAATAATGGTACATAGGACAAAATTTTAACCAAGACTGCATGAGGTTGCGTTGCGTATGTCAGTGCCAGAATAAAGGCAACAACACAAATCATTGTTGGCCATTGTGCCGCCTGAGACGCATTTGCACTAGACTTAGAAATGGCGCCGAAATACGCTGCCAGAATAACATAAGCAGTCACGCCCAAAATAATATACAACATTGCCGACCCTAATAAATTATGCAAAATTTGTCTAATCAAGCTCTGATTAGTAGTTAACCAATTGCGTGCAGACTTTATATGCTGTGCAAAAGGCCATGCAATAAAGCCAAAGGCAATATAAGATACCATTTGGGTAATAATCATTAGTAAAATAGCAATTACTTTGCCACAAAAGTATTTTTCAGGTGTAGTGCTCGAAAAGATAATTTCGATAATCTTATGTCCCTTATCGGCAACAACTTCCTGGGCCATAATTGAGGAATAAATTAAGATCACGAAATACACTACAAAAGTAACTACCATAAACGTAATCATTTTAATCGTCGTGTCATTAGCCTTGCCCGTAACCTGTTTGATTTTAAGCTGAGGCCGCGTTTGCAGTTCTTTGATTTGCTTAACAGTTAAACGAGCCTGCTGAACATTTACTGCAGTCTGCAACGCATTAATACTTGGAGCTAAATCCTCCTTATCAGGCGCATTATCAGAGTCGCCTTGATAAAATTCCGCTTGCAACCTGCCCTGTTTTTCATTAAGTACAAGATAGCCCTGCAGATCGTCTTTTTTAGTTAGCTTTTCTGCTTGTTTACTTGAAGTAACTGCACTTTTAACCTTCAATTTCTTATTTTGGCTAATGAACGCCTGTTTCAACGCCGGCTGCGAACTAACTACCGCAATTTTAGCGGTGCTGGAATCGCCGTTACTTGCCGTAAAGTAGCCTATTCCCATCCCAATAGCCAGAATTAAAAACGGCCCAAAAATTAAGGACAGAAAACTCCATGACTTAACTTGTCTTGAGTAGGTTTCGCTAATAATCGTCCATAATTTACTCATCATTCTTACCTGCCTTCATCCGGAAAATCTCGTCCAAGCTAAGTGCTTCTTGACTGAACTGCTCAATATATTGTCCTTGTGTTAGCTGAATAAAAATTTGCTTACCGGCTTCTGGCGTTGTCAGTTTAAGTAAATAATGTTGCGGCGACAACTTTCTCACACTTTTCACACCAGTAAGCTCAGCTAATTGCTGCTCAGTCCAATCTGTCGTCACAAACAAATTAATTTTACCGAACTGATTGCGCACCTCATTAACGTTGCCACGCAGCACTATCTCCCCTAGGTTGAGCATCACAAGCTGGTCACAGACTTCTTCGACATTAGCCATATTATGACTAGAAAAAATAATCGCGGCGCCATTTTCTTTTGCCGATAAGATTGCTTGCTTGAGCAATCCCGCATTTACCGGATCAAGACCGCTGAAAGGTTCATCAAGAATAATTAGTTTAGGCTGATGAATCAAGGTACAAATTAGCTGCACTTTCTGCTGATTACCCTTAGATAGCAGCTTAATCTTGGTCTTACGATCACCTTTAACTTCAAAGCGCTTGAGCCAATCATCAATTAAGCTCGAGCTAGCATTAAAGTCCTTCAATTTTGCCAGATACTTAATTTGCCGCTCAATTGTCAAATTAGGTAGCAGACTTCTTTCTTCTGGCAAGTAACCGATTTGATCAAAAGCTGATTCAGTAATCATCTGGTCCTGCCAAGTGATATTGCCTTCATAAGAAAATAAATTTAAGATACTGTGAAATAGTGTTGACTTTCCCGCACCGTTTTGCCCGATTAAGCCCAGAATTTGCCCTGGCTCAACAGTAAAAGAAACATCTTTCAGCGCGGCCAGTTCACCGAAATTTTTACTAACATGGTCAATTTTTAACATATTATCTCCTTTCATGACTTATATCAAAATTATATAAAAGTTAATATGTAAATACTAGGCTATTTTTGCTAATATCTTAATATTTATGATGGCGATATAACCAAGCTCCTACTAAAAATCCGGTGCCTAATCCTACCGACATGACAACGCCTCTAACTTGGCCAATAATTAGGCTCAACCCGATTGTTAGCCCAATTACCAATATGACTTCCACGTATTTTCCTTTATTGCTTGTCAAAAATTTCTGCCAGCCATATTCCAAGCCTAAAGATTGTGATTGATCAAAGCTATTTACGTCCATCAAGGCTGAGCACAGCGTCAGGTCGCTAATCCAGAATAAAATCATTGCTATAGTTGAAACATCATCTTTTGCAAGTACTGCACTTAAGCCAACAACTAACATTCCGATAACAGCAATCACCAGTTTTTTCTTAATTTGTTTCAGATTATTAACAACTTCACGCTTTTCCAGATTTTCGCGCATCCCAGAATCCTCTTTCAGCAGTTCATCAAGTGTAATCTGGTAATAATCGCTTAGCTTAATCAAGCTACCAATGTCGGGATAGGATTTTTCATTCTCCCAATTTGAAAGTGTCTGTCTAGTGATGGCAAATTCTTGTGCTACTTGTTCCTGCGTTAAATTTTTAGCGAGCCGCGCTTGCCTTAGATGTTCACCGAACCTCATTATTTGCTCCTCCATTACACCATTAATTTTGCTTAATTTTTGATGAAAGTTCAAGCAAAGATTCTTTGCATGCTGATTTATCAAGGTTTTTGCCAATTAAAAAAGGTCCTATTATTTAATAGAACCTGAATATAAAATCTATTTTGCAATCGTTAAGATAGTAATTAAAATTATACATTAATTTTCATTATAATAGTTAATCCACTCACTACTATTTCCTGCAACTTCAATAAAAATTAAGCCAACAGAGGAGCGCTCTCCTTTAAAATTATACCTTAATCCAACAGAAGCAAAAGAATAATTGTCTTTATATCCTTTTATAATTTTTTGGCCTTCAGTACTTTCTACTAGTCCATCAAACATTTGTTGTGCAACGTGTTCTGGTTGACGATCCTTAATATTAAATGAAATAGGAACAGTAACCTCATTTGCATTGTAATACGTAGGTTCAACAAAACCTCTTGTTCTAGACATTCCGTGTTTATTGAGCTCTGGTAAATAACCAGCTAAATTATCAGTATCTTCAGAGTCAACAGCATATTGGCAATCATATAAACCGTTAGGAGAAGATACTGCATTATTTACAAAATTATCCAACTCTTTATTTACTTTGTAAGCTTTATACCCAGCCTGTTCCCGATAATCTTGAATTTTTTGCCATAGATAACTCTTAATTTGACCCAATTCAGTATTATTAAAGTAAACTGCATAACCTAACTTATCGTTGCTATTTGATAACAAATAATTAATCTGATCTTGCGTTGGTTTATCTCCACCAATTCCATTTTCGAAATCGTTAGTAAAACTAGTGTTATTACTATTTGTCACACCATTGGTATTACCGTTATCAATTTCATTTTTGAAATTATTATTACTATCTATCACACTATTGGTATTGCCATTATCAATATCACTAACTAAAATATAGTGATTACCATCAATCAAATAATACTTCTTATCATTAATCATCTTAGTGCCATAGGTCATTTCCTTTAGCCCCTTTTTCAAAGTAATACCTGTTGACTTGCCTTTGCTGTCATAAACAGACGTTGGTTTATTGACAGTTACATAAAAGTTCTTTGTAGTTGATGCTGTAACACTAGAGCTAGTATTAAATGAAGAACTAGTATTAACTGGCGTTGGATTGCTTACTGTTATTATCTTGGCTTTTTTAGCTGTTGTCGCCTTGATATAGCGTCCTTTGCTAAGGCGGTAATACTTTCTACCATGAATGGTTACTTTGGCGTAGGCGGTGTAATAATGGCCCTTTTTCAAGACCTTCTTATCCTTGCGCTTACCACGCTTAGTGTAGACTTTAGCGTTCTTCTTGAGTTGAATTTTGAAAGTCTTAGCCTTTTTGGCAGCCTGCACCATTTGCGGCTGAATGTTACCATCATTAACAACTGCAACTGTACCAACACTTAATAAAGCTGCTGATGCTAAACTAATTAATACTCGCTTTTTCACAGATAATACCTCTAATCACTTTTTGTAAACATCGTTACGTTTAGCAACTTTTATAACCAAAACAATAAATTCCTGATCATGAATTTCAGCTAATATTCGATATTTACCTACTCTATATCTCCAATATGTCTGTAGATTACCTTCTAAAGCTTTACCCTGAAGCCTTGGATCACTTGTACCCTGAATATGTTCTTCAAGCCATTTTGCAATTCTCTTCTGTACAGACTTATCTAATTTTCTAAACTTATTAAAACCACGTTTAGAAAAAGTCCACGAAAACTTATTTGTCTTCATCGCCAAAAACTTCTTTCATCACTTCTTCTCGTGATACCGTTTCTGTCATGTTCTGGGCTTCCTTAACGCACTCGGCATAATCTTCTTGATCTTCTATTTTTTCAATAATAGCATCTCTCATATATGCCGTAACATTCAATCCTGAAAAATCTGCCGCCTCTTTAATTTTATTGTACACATTTTCTGGAAAACGTATTGATGTAACTGTCATTAGCAATTCCCTCCTTGTTTATATTATAACTCATATTAGACTTCAAATGAAGTCTAATTAATAAAATAAACAGTATAAATTACTTAGTCTTAACTTTAGAAGGAATTTGAAAACTTACAACAAACGCTTTAGATTAAGTTCAAAACTATTTCGTAATCTTAAAAATCTTATTCAGCTTTTCTTTAAAGCCATCATTTTTCTTGTACAAGTAGGTAATTATTCCACCAGCACCGACCAAAAGAACAGCTACAATCCAACCGGCATACTTAAACTCTCAAATCAAAAAAGCATTGCAATATATGCAATGCTTTTTATATTACTTATTTTCAATTTTTAATTTACATTATAAAAGCTTTCCCATTTTGAACTGCTACCAGAAACCTCGATAAAGACCACTCCTACACTAGTTTTCGGAGAAGTACCATGCCAATTATAATGTAATCCTATAGCAGCAAAAGCTAATTGATCATTATCACCCAAAATCATACTATTATAGTCTTTACTTTCTTTAAAACTATTAAAGATTTGTGTTGCAACATGTTCAGGATCTCTGTCTTTAAAATTAAATGAACTTGGTTGACTACTTCCAACTTCACCATGTCCATAATAATTTGGAATATCAAATGAATCAGAAATATCCATACCATTTTTAGACAGACTAGGCAAATACATTGCCAACTGATCAGCAGTTACAGCATTTAAATTGCTTTCATATTTCCATAGATTAGTTTCTGTAGAAGTAACATTGCCTACAAAATCTTCTAACTCCGTATTAGTTTTATAAGCCGGAAGTCCTTTTTCAATTCTATAATTTTGAATATCTTGCCACAAATATTTCTTAATTTTAGTTAATTCATTATCGCTAAAATAAACTGTATATCCTAGCTTATCATTATTAGCCAAAAGATAATCAATTTCTGCTTGCGTAGGTTTATCTCCACTTTCAGGACCATCAGTAGAATTAGGCTTATTATTAGAAATAGTACCAGTATTAACGTTACTAATATCCCTAACTAAAATATAATGATTGCCACCAATCAAATAATACTTCTTGCCATTAATCTACTTGTGCCATAGACTACTTCCTTTAATCCTTTTTTCAAAGTAATACTTGTTGGATTACCTTTACTGTCGTACACAGTTGTCGGCTTAGTTACTGTTACAAAAAAATTCTTTGATGTTGAAGTATTAGTGCTAGAAGAAGAACCAGTGTTAATCGAAGTTGGATTACTTACCTCAACTATATTTGCCTTTTTAGCATTTACAGCCTTGATATAACGCCCTTTACTAAGGTGATAATACTTCTTACCGCGAATAGTTTTTTTACCATAGGCAGTAGACCCTTATTTAAAAGCTTCTTACCCTTACGTTTACCATGCTTAGTAAAAACTTTAGCGTTCTTTTTAAGCTTAATCTTAAATGTTTTAGCTTTTTTGGCAGCCTATACAGTTTGTGGTGCTAAATTCTTCATTAGTAATTCCAACCGCACCAACACTTAGTAATGCTGCAGATAAACCAATTATTATTCTCTTCTTCATAATTTTTTCTCCCCACTTTCTCTAACATCATCTGTTAACAATGTTTCAGTAGATCCTTTTACCATTTTGATGAGCCTTTAACCTTACGCTTTTTAAAAAATTAAATATTTGCATACATCGGAATAATTTCTCTCAAAATATTATAACTCGATTAACCAAAAATTTATTCCAAAAAAATAACACGATTCTGATAAATATCAAAATCGTGTGTTAATAATATATAGAACATTTATTCTGCGTTTTGCCATTCTCGCCGAGAAATCAAATACATCAATAATGGCAAAATCACAAAGCCAAAGACAACTGCTAAAATTGCGTACCAGTTAATGCCAACTACTTGACCATTTACGATTATGCCAAATTGCACGCGCCAGTTATACTCGACTAACATAAATAGCACAATGATGACGGACAATACCGATGCCACCACATCGGTCAGCAAATTCTTATTTGCCGGCAAAATTTCACCTTTATTATGACCACGATAAAATTGAATGACCGCAACTGGCACGACCGCAAATTCCAAGAATCTGACGATAGACCCCAAAGTGACTAAATTAGTCAAATCATACTGGAAGGCCATCGGAATCAAAGTCGTGATTGCTGCTGAGATAAAAAACGTTCTAATTGGAAAATTACGCTTAGTTCTCTTGGTCAAATGCGTTGATAGTTGGTGCTCACGTGCCATTGCCTCCAAAAATCGCGGTGCACTAAAGCTATAAGCAAAATTTATTCCTAGCATTGAGATTAGTGCCCCAGCCAACACAATGTTGTTCAACAATGGACTGGCAAAAATTGTTGCCAGTGCTACCACTTGATTCGTCTTCATTAAAGCATTTGGATTTAGCAGCATAGCCACTGCTAAAACGCCAATGTAGATGAAAGCAATTAAAATTACGGCTAACGGAATTGCCCGTGGCAAATTTTTCTCGGGTTCTTCCATATCTTCAGCACCCGATGCCACGGCTTCAAAACCCGAAAAAGCATATAGTGCCGAAACGACTGCCATCATAAAGGTGCTAATAGTTACCGTCGGAACGATAACTTTGCCACCCTCACGAATGCGATCAACTGCGCTCAAATCATAATTACCACCAGTAGTCATTAAGATAATCGCTCCAGCAACAATTAAAACTACTAATGATAAAGTCTTACAAACTGTTGATAAATTCATAACGTACTTAGTGATCTGCTGACCAAATAAATTGATGATTAAATTCAATAACATTAATAACAATAAGCCAGCAGTAATCGACATAAAACGATTGGGATTGCCACCTAAAATTGCAATAATTGCCTTAACAATGCCAACCGAACTTGTGCACCACACGGCATCATTGGCAAAATAACAGGTAATACCAATATAAAAGCCAAATTTATCACCAAATGCGGCTTTAGCATAAGCATAGGAGGAGCCGGATTTATTAACGTATTTAGATGCGGAGGCAAATGGCAATGCTAGTACAGCTGCAAAAACTGCAGCTAAAAGATAGACCAGCAGTGACTTACTCCCCACCTGTCTAACTATCGTACCAGGAGTTAAAAAGATTCCTGACCCGATAATTAAGTTAATTGTTAAAAAGACAATCGCAATAAATCCTAACTTATCGCTTATTTGTTTATGCTTGCTCATTATCCCGCCCCATTTCTTGAGTATATTGTTAATATTATATTAGATTAATAAAATAATTGCTAGTTAAATATAATATTTTATCATCTTAATTTTGAGTTATATCTATTGCTTTCGAATTACAAAACAAAAAGCTGACCTACTTTAACAGTAAGTCAGCTTTTCATTTATTAATAAATTAAAGACCATTTTCGCTCATTTGCTTTAAGGTCAAGTCAAGGTGTTCAACCACTCTTGCTTTACCCAAAAGTTCCATAGCTTCCCCTACTCCAGGGCCAACCATTGATCTAGTTGTAGCAATTCGAATTGGCATAAACAAGCGTCTGCCCTTAATTCCAGTTTCACGTCGAGTTGCTTGAACGGCATTCATAATTTGTGGCGCCGTAAAGCGTGAAATCAAATTAATCTGCTTCTTAAATTCTTCAATTACAGGACGAGCTTCATCCTTACGGATTTCATCAATTTCTTCATCGCTCAAATCCTTTGGTGCATCAAAGAAAATTTTAGCCAAGTCAACGATCTGCTTAGTATAAGACATTTGTACTGAATAAATGTTAACTAATTGACGAACCCATTCCATCTTTTCTGGTGTCGGGTCTTGCTCAACTAAGCCAGCTTCTTGCAAGTTGTTCAATGACAAGTCTAGCAAGGTATCACGATCAGCCTTCTTGATGTACTGGTTGTTAATCCATTCCAACTTCTTTTGGTCAAAGGTAGCTGGGGACTTGGACAACCGTTCTGGATCAAATTGCTTAATCAATTCAAGTTGATTAAAGATTTCGTTTTCACCACCCGGTGACCAGCCAAGCAAAGTAATGAAGTTAAACATCGCATCTGGTAAGTAACCAAGGTCACGATATTGCTCAATAAATTGCAAGACTGATTCATCACGCTTAGATAATTTCTTACCCGTATCAGCACTGATAATTAAAGTCATATGACCAAACTTTGGTGGTTCCCAGCCAAGAGCTTGGTAAACAGCTAACTGCTTAGGTGTGTTTGAGATATGGTCATCCCCACGCAAAACATGCGTAATCTCCATCAAGTGGTCATCAATAACAACTGCAAAGTTGTAAGTTGGCATGCCATCGCGCTTTTGAATAACAAAATCGCCACCGATAGTGTCAGATTCAAAACTTAAATGGCCCTTAACAATATCGTCCCAAGCATAAGTAACCATTTCTGGAATATGAATCCGGACAACTGGCGTTAAGCCCTTAGCTTCAGCCTTTTCTTGTGCCTGCTTGATTTCATCAGCAGTCATACCTTCATATTCATAAGTGTAGTGCGGAGCAATTCCCATTGCTCGCTGCTCTTCACGTTGCTCTTCAAGCTCTTCTTCAGTCTTGTATGAGTAATATGCCTTACCTTCATCAATTAATTGCTTGATGTACTTGTTATAGATGTCTTTACGTTCAGATTGACGATACGGGCCAAAGTCGCCGCCCTTGTCTGGACCTTCATCCCAGTCAATACCTAACCAGTGCAGATTCTCCATCTGTGACTGTGAACCACCCTTAACGTTACGCTTCTGGTCTGTATCTTCGATTCTTAACACTAAAGTTCCCTTAGTGTGCCGCGCAAACAAGTAATTGAACAGCGCGGTCCGTGCGTTACCGATGTGCAAGTGTCCCGTTGGACTTGGGGCATATCTTACACGAATCTTTTGTTTAGCCAAAATTCATGCCTCTTTCAAAAATAGTAAATTCAAACAATTTTAGTTTACCCGTAATCAGCAAAAAGTTCAATATTTCCTAGCCTAAAACCAACTTTAATGCTTGCGGAATGCTAGAAACAGGAATTACTTCAATTCCTAAGTCCTTCAAGCTAGTCTGCATATTGTGCCGCGGAATAAAAATCCGCTTGAAGCCGACTTTGGCTGCTTCCTTAATTCGAACTTCAATTTTATTAACCCGGCGGACTTCGCCAGTCAGACCAACTTCACCTACAAAACAGTCGGTTGGTAAAATTTCTTGATTCTTATAACTGGATGCAATTGCCATCACAACAGCTAGGTCAACTGCTGGCTCATTCAAACGAATACCACCCGTTGCAGTCAGATAAACATCCTGATTTTGCAGCATTAAGTTGCCACGCTTTTCCAAAACCGCCAATAACAATGCGGCACGATTATAATCAATTCCCGATGTTGTTCTTTTGGCATAACCAAAGGCTGTCGGGGTTACCAACGCTTGAATTTCTGCTAATAATGGCCTTGTGCCTTCAAGCGAAACAACAATCGCCGACCCCGTGGATTTAGGCAACCGCTCATCTAAGAAAATTGCCGATGGATTAGTGACTTCTTGAAGGCCTTCATTGACCATCTCAAACATGCCAATTTCATTAGCAGCACCAAAGCGATTTTTAACAGAATGCAAAATACGATAGGCATGATGCTCGTCGCCTTCAAAATACAGAACGGTATCAACCATATGTTCCAAAATTTTGGGCCCAGCAATTGCCCCTTCTTTGGTTACATGGCCAATCACAAAGACTGTAATTGCATCCATCTTGGCAATTTTCATTAATTCACTAGTAACCTCGCGCACCTGCGAAGCTGACCCCGTCATCGAATCAAGGCTTGGCTCATTCATCGTTTGAATTGAATCAATGACTACAAAGTCAGGCTGCACGTCCGCAATTTGCTGGCGAATATCTTCCATGTCAGTTTCGGGAAACAGCAACATATCACTAGTGCCTAATCCCAAGCGATTAGCACGCAACTTAATCTGGTTAGCCGATTCTTCACCGGAAACATACAGTACCTTATGATCTTTGGCCAGATCACTCATAATCTGCAGCATTAGCGTTGACTTACCAATTCCGGGATCGCCGCCAATTAGAACTAGTGATCCGGGAACAATGCCGCCGCCAAGCACCCGATTTAGTTCCTCGGATTTAGTCTGGATGCGTTCCTCTTTTTCTGCTTTAACACTATTAAGTCGTACCGGCTCATTAACCCCGGTTTTTTTAATCAACCTACTAGGGCTGGCCTTACTTGACCGTGCTACTACCTGTTCAGTTTCTTTTTCAAACTGGTTCCACGCCCCACAATTGGGACAGCGTCCTAAGTAACTAGCCGAGATATAGCCGCACGACCGGCATTTATACTTAGTTTTGATTTTTGCCATTTAGTTTCCTTCCTTATTAGTTGAGCCAAAGCCATTGGTCCGCTGCCGGCTAACCGGCAAGTCATTATCAGTTTTTAGATATTGGACAAAAATCCCCTGTCCAATCCGGTCACCCTTGTGAATCTGCAGCGGCCGAACGCCATAATTAATCACCTGCATAAAAATTTCGCCCTCGTTATTGGGATTATTGTAATAGTCAGAATCAATCACACCAATCCCATTTGGCAGGCTTAAGTTACGCTTGAAAGTATTGGACGACCGGTTGGCTAACAACAACACCTCATTGTCAGGCATATAGGCTTTAACGCCAGTCGGAATCAGCAGCGGCTGCAAGATTTGGTCTGCTAGTTGATAATCAGGTTCATATAAGTGATGCCCGTTTCTAATTAAGCGAAAAATCCGCACAAAATTCAACCGCCAAATGCTAGGAATAATCATGTCCTTAGCGGCTTCTAAGTCATAACCAGCACTGGCGATCGTTTGTCGCCGCGGCAAATTAATATTTTTATTTTCATAACTCGATACGATCTCAAACCCCCGTGTTTTATTCATTATTTACTCCCTTTAACCTTTGTAAAACTATTTTACAATAGATTGCGAGCTTTAATTAAAATCTTCTATAATAAATACGTAAAAAGTCAAATTTATTTTGTAAAGGATACACCAATGGATAAGATTAACAATCCACACCAATTTTGTGAAATTTATGATGAGAACGACGTTCTTCTTTGTCACTGGACAATGGATAAGATTGAGCGCCAAGATGCCACTGTCTGGGTTATGAACCACTTTTTTATCAATCCCGCAGTAGACAGTAAGCAAATTTTAGCAGAGCAAATGGCGTCAGTCTTAGAAATTGCTCAAGAGTCACAACTGCCTGTTTGGCCGCTCGACCCGCTAGTAATTGACTACTTTAATCAGCATCCCGAATTTAACAAAGTTTGGTATCACAAGCCAGCGCAAAAATAGCTGTGCCTGTTAAAATTTAACTAACCCAAAAAATCTCGCAAGTATGATTCTTACGAGATTTTTCAGTAAAAATATTCTATTAATTACAGGAATTCTTGATTAAATTCTTTTGGAACTTAAATAGCAGACAGCAGCAACTGATTATGATTGCCAAGATGCCACTAACCGAGAAGACATTAATTCCGATATTCTTAACCATTGCTGTCAACGGATTAACGACAAACGGGCTAACAACACCGCCAACTGAATAAATGGCAACATAAACGCCTAATGCCATCGATACACTACTATCATCAACGGCAAGTGAAATCAGATAAGGGAACTGTCCCATTGCAATACTCATGGCTGCACCAACTAAAAAGCTGCCAATAAAGACAATAATTAATGAATGGATAAAGCCAATTAATAAATATGCTATGCCATAAAGTAAAAATGAAAGTGCAATTGACGAATATCTGAATTTCTTACCGATGATTCCCACAATTAAGCCACAGAGCATCCCACCAATTAGGGAAATTGTCGAAGTCAATGCGGCTTGCGATGTGGCACCTAAGTGCTGTTCGACAACAAATAATGAGATATTGTTATTTAAGACATTATTTAGCAGCATTGTTAAAAACGCCCATGATGCACAATAAAACACATACTTGTTTAGCTTAATTTTACCCGGTTCTTGATTTTGACTGGTATTACCAGAAACATCTTTGGGATGCAGCGGCAATAACAAGATAACGACTAACAGAATTAACAATGAAAAGAGATAAATCCAATAATTATTAACCCAACTACTTGCGGCGGCTAACTGACCACCACCCATGATGAAGACAACACCGCCAATGTTAATGAAGGTGGTTGAGATGCCCATCGTTGATTCGCGTTCTTTTTTAGGTAAAATTTGTGAAATCAAAACTTGCGTCAAATTAGTACAAGCTCCTTGACCCAAACCAACTAAGCAAGAACAAATTATTAAAAAAGCAAAACTTTCATGGAAGAATACCGGCAATAAGCCACCGATTACAACTAGTAGAATTGAGCCAATAGTTAAATTTTTTAAATTAATCTTGCTGGCTGTTAATTTACCAATGATTAAGCCAGCAACCATCATAAACAGGTTAGGCAGCGAGGTCAGCATCTGTACACTGGTATTGTTTAAAGCAAAATGCTGGGCAATCGCCGCATACGACGGGGTAATGGCTAAGGCTGCCATGCCGATCATACTAACTGCTAAAACACCAATACGCGTTTTAGTAACATATTGTTGAGAAACTTCCACTCTTTACCGCTTCCCTTTACAAATACTCAAGACTGCATTGCGACCAGAAAAGGCAGCATAGCCAGCTGTACTTCCCGGCAAAGTAACGGCGTAAGTATCACCAACTAGCATGCCAGCAGCGTCATTACCAACAGCATAGAGTCCTTCAAGAGGGTAACCATAGCTGTTTAAGACTTCGTTATCATTGTCAACCCGAATACCGCCAAGCGCACATGCCATCCCAACGCCGAGTTCAACAGCATAATATGGGCCCTTTTTAAGTGGTGTCAGATAATCTGCAGCTTTACCGAAGTCACTATCCTTACCTTGACTGGCAACTTCGTTATAGCGCTCGATTGTCGATTCCAAGTTAGGCAAGTTAAGCTTGTCAGCAAGTTCTGCAATTGAATTAGCTTTGGTTAAGTATTTCTCGTTATTTTTAAGATCGCGCTCAATTTCCGCGGTTAAATTATCTAACTTTTCTGGTGAAACCGGTGAGTTACCCAGTTCCTTATATAAGCCAACATTAGTCAAATGGTCCACGGCAGCTTGATCCAAAATTGAAAATATTCTCGCCTGCGTTAAAATACTGCTCCCGGCATGGCACATGTTGTCATTAACATCTTCATTGACGAACCGGTCACCACGCTCATTAACCCATAAGATCGCTTCTTGCGTAGCAGCTGCTGCCAATTGCGAAGCCATGTGCATAAACGGTGGTCTTGTTTTATCAAAAATGGCACCACCACCGTATTGGATTGCGCCCATTTGATAATGTTCAGCTCCTGCCTGCCATGCAAGCTGCATCCCATCACCAGTCGACTTGCCATCACTAACGGATAACAACCGACTGTTAAGTGGCGTCCGCTTCTTAACTAATTCTGGATTATCGATATAGCCACCTGTGGCAAGAATCACATCATCTGCTGCTAATTCGCGCATTTGACCAGTTGCTTCGTTCTTAATCATCAATCCAGAAACATGCCCATTGTGTTGCAAAATCTTTTGCGCACTGATACTTGTTACAATTTCGATTCCAAATTCATTAACTTTAGCTAGTAAAGTCGCAATTGCAGCCATACCACCACCAGTAAAGGTGTGAATTGTAGGCCAGCTCTTTCCTTGCGGACCAACTTTAACAAAGTCAACACCTAAATCATGCAGCCAATCAATGATTGCACCACTTTGGTTAATAAACTTCTTTAAGTGTGGTGCATTAGCTTCATAATGAGAATAATTTAGTTCATCTTGTAAAAGCTGAGTAGGATCAATTTCAATTCCCTCTTGCTTTTGCAAATAACTATCTACACCCATGGCGCCTTCAACATAATTGCCGTCGCCGCCTAATGTCCGGCCTTTTTCAATTATTAAAGTATCAAGATGGTTTTCACCAGCACTGACTGCCGCAGCTAGGCCCGACAGGCCACCGCCGACAATCACTAAATCATAGTGTGCTTTCTTAGGAAACATTAATCTGCCTCCTATTTCAAACCAACTGAAACACCACCATCACTCAGAATGGTTTGACCAGTCATAAAGGTTGCTTCACTAGCGACAAAGACATAGACTTTTGCGACTTCTGCTGCGGTTTCGTAGCGTTTCATTGGGACAGTCGGCAAAATCTTCTCAAGGAAGCCACCATCGTTTAATGGTGTCTTGGTTAAACCAGGGGCAACACAGTTTACGCGAATATTGTTTTCTGCATAATCAATCGCTGCTGCTTGAGTCATCCCCATAATACCGTTCTTGGCAGCGTTATAAGCGCCCATGCCACCTGGATTGTAGATACTACCTAAAGCACCAGCGTTAACAATCGAACCATAACCTTGCTTTAAGAAAAGCTTGATTTCTTCACGCATACATAAGAATGTCCCACGCAAGTCAAGGTTGATGGTCTTATCAAAATCGTCATCGGTTAATTCAGCAAATGGCTTAAGCACACCACCACCGGCATTATTAACGGCATAATCCAGCTTGCCATAAGTGTCGATGATTTTATTTAAACTGTCTACAATACTGTCAGTTTTCATGACATTTAAAACCAAGCCAGTAATTTTACCATCATATTTTTGGTTCAACTCTTTTGCTGCGTCGATAACGCTTAGGTTGTAGTCTGTTAATACAACATTTGCACCCTGAATCGCAAATTCTTCACTAATTGCATAACCAATTCCTTGAGCAGCACCTGTAACCATCGCAACTTTATCTTTTAACATTTTTCTTCTCCTAATTTAAACTCTTAATTGCTTCTTTAGCGGCAATCCAACCTGAAACAAAGGCAAAACCATTCGCAATTCCTTCATAACTTGGATAACCATCTGAATAAAGGCCATTAACATTATTACCAACAATATACAAATCCTTGATTGGTGAGCCATCTTCTCTAACCGGCTCGCAATTGCGATTGACATTCACGCCATCCAAAGTTCCCAAAATTGCACAATGTTCAATAATTGCGTAGAACGGACCATCATGAACACCAAAAAGCAGTTCGTCAGCTGGCTTTAAGAAAATATCGTCAGTTTTATTTTCAACCGCCTTGTTATATGAAGCTAGGCTGCGCTTCAAAGCCGCAACTGGCACATTTAACTTTTGTGCTAATTCTTCAAGCGTATCTGCCTTAACAACCTCACCGGTTTTAATAGCAGCATCAAAATCTTGTTGAATATTTGGCAGTGGGCCAACAGCAGTCCGTGGTTCTTCACCAACATCACAGAACTGTCTTTCAAATGTATCTTCTAACTCAACTTCATGATTCTTGAAGTAATCAAGTGTTGCTTGATCAAGAACAACATAATACTTACCATGAACGTTGTGTGCCGCATTAGCCCACATTGCAAAATCATAAACAACATCTTCATTGACAAAGCGGTTAGCCGTTTGGTCTAACCACAATAACGGCACGTTAGTTAGAGTCTCGACGCCGCTATCACGTTTCATTGGATTAATTTGCATACTTGGTGCACAACCATGAGCAAACAAGACTGGACTATGACGCAAATCAGCACCCAGCTTTTGCGATAACCGAATACCAACACCGGTTGACTTGTGTTCGCCCAAGTTTAGTAACTCGTCAGTGTCTGAATAGCGCTCACGCATCATTTCGTCGCTGCCGCAATATCCACCATCGGCAAAAATAACTTTGCTAGCTTCAATTCTGATTTGCTTACCAGTGCTGTCTTTGGCAATGACAGCCTTTAAGCCATTGTCATAGTCAAGGTCAACAGCTTCGGTTTCTGTTAACACAGAATTCCCCGCTGCTTCAAATTTGGCAGGTAATTTATCCCAATTAGCAATCTTTTTCTTAAAGTCATTGAACTTATGATAAACAAGTGGGTCATTTAAGTGAGCCTTTTGCTCACTTTGCTCAACAGTGACCGGCAAACCCATTTCGGTTAACCGTGCAATATTTTTACCAGATTCTTTTAAAAATCTGGCCAATAACTCACCATTAACAAAAAAGTGGTTATAGTCTGTCAAGCCTTGAAATGCTTCTTGATAGTTATACCTAACGCCTAACTTTTTCTGTTGTTCAGAATTAATTGCAAAGACACCGTGGGCACCAAACTTACCAGCACCTCCAACTTTATTTCCCTTTTCAATGAGAACAAACGGAATATTTTGTTGAAATAGTTCAAAGCTTGCAGAAATCCCGGATGAGCCCGAACCTACAACCACTACTTTTGTTGAAATAGTTTCCATTCAAATTCCACCTTTCTTGTGACTTTTATTACAATAAAAATTGTAAAACCAATCACAAGAAAACGCTAACACATAAAAGTTGCTACCGATAACTTAAAGTTATTGCCTTGGCGATTAATTTAGAGAATTCCTTTTGTTTACTAGTACTGAATGCCACAACAATTTCAAATTTACCTTTCAAATGTTCAGGTGATATTCTGTAAATATTTTCACAATAATCGACAGATTGAAAGGTACTAGGCACCATTGTCATGCCACCTTTATAATTAACATTTAAATACGCCGCAGAAAAATCATTTACCGCCGCTACTTCCTTGTAACCCCAACCATCTTGTGCATATGTCTCAAGCATTGCTGTTTGAATATTTAAAATCCCAGTTGAGCGCCAATCCTGCATATAGATTGTCGAATTTTGTGCCAATTTCTTTAGGTTCTGACCATATTTTTGGACAGCCTTAGAATTAAATACTAAGTCAAAGTCAACTTTCTCTAGCGGCAAAGTTACCACCTTACTGTTACCCGCAAACTCAAGCTGAAAGCCAATTAGTAGGTCATAATTATTTTTAAGCAGCCGACTGATACTGGTGTTGAATGCTTCCTCATCAAAGCTAACGACGTACTTTTTAGGCAAACAACTAGCAAGCCTAGCAGCATTATCCTCTAATCCTTGCAAAAAATGAATGCGCAATAATTTTTCAGGATGCTTATCCGGATTGTGCCAGATTTCGCTATAAGAATTAATAATTTCGACAGCTCGCTCATAGAAAAGTTCTCCAGTTGGCGTTAAAGAAAATTCGCCGGCTGTCCGATTAAGTAACTTGTGTCCTAACTCGTTCTCCAATTTTTTAATTGCTGAACTGACAGCAGTTTCGGAAACATAATTTCTTTTCGCAGCAGAAATAAAGCCATGTGTTTGAACAACATCTACAAAATACTTGACTGGCATTAAATTATAATTCATTGTTCTTCCCTTTTTGTTTAACCAATATATTATCCTTTTCACATAAGATAACATAAATTTACAGCATTAATTCAATTATCTTGTAAGAAAATATTGTTGAATTTACTGTAAGTATTGCGTGCTTTTAGCAAAATTACTTTTAAATTTAATTAATTGAGTAACAACTATGGCTTTTTTTGCTTAATATTCACATGATTAAAATTAGTTGTTGCATAAGCTAATAGACGTTAGCGCTGTTATAGGCTAAAATATTAGTTATACCAATTAACAAGGAGGAATATTTTATGACAAAAGAAATCACAAACGATGCTATTAGCAAATACACCCAAGATCTTGCTAAACATGCTGGTATTAACATTGCCAGTCATGCTGCCCAAGAAAATGGTATTTACAAGGCTAGTCAAAATACGCAAACCAAAATCGACTTAGACCCAACTTTTTCAGTTGAAATTGATACAGGTAAGCCAGCTGACCAAAAGCAATCAGGCCGCTGCTGGATGTTCTCAGCTTTGAACACGATGCGTCACCCACTGCAAAAAGAATACAAGGTTAAGGACTTTGAATTATCCCAAAACTTTACTAACTTCTGGGATAAATTTGAAAAATCTAACTGGTTCTTCGAAAACGTTATTGCCACAGCCGACAAGCCATTAGGCGATCGTAAAGTTACCTTTTTATTTGCTACCCCACAACAAGACGGTGGTCAATGGGATATGCTTTGCGGCTTAATCCAAAAATACGGGATTGTGCCAAAGACGGTTTATCCAGAAACAGCTAACGCCACAAATTCAAGTGCCTTAAACGACACCTTGAACACCTTACTACGTAAGGATGGCTTAGAATTACGCGACTTAGTCAACGATGGCAAGTCCGAAGATGAAATCCAAGCACGTAAGACAGAAATGTTAAATGACGTTTTCCGGATTTTGGCTATTTCACTTGGTGTGCCACCTACCAAATTTGACTTTGAATACAAGGACGATGATGGTAATTACCACAGAGAAGCTGGAATTACACCAAAGGAATTCTTCGATAAATATGTCGGCATGAACCTTGAGGATCACGTTTCAACTATCAACTCACCAACAAGCGACAAGCCTTATCACAAAGTCTTTTCAGTTGAATACCTTGGCAATGTTGTTGGCGGGCGGCAAGTTCGTCACCTAAACTTGAAGATTGACGAAATGAAAGAATTAATTATCAAGCAATTGCAGGCTGGCGAAGTTGTCTGGTTCGGCTCCAATGTTGGTAAGGATTCCGATCGCCAACTCGGCTTGCTTGATACCAACATTTACAAGCGTGACGAATTATTTGACGTTGACTTCTCAATGTCCAAGGCCGACATGCTTGACTCTGGTGAAAGCATGATGGATCACGCCATGGTAATTACTGGTGTTGACCTAGTAGACGACAAGCCAACTAAATGGAAGATTGAAAACTCATGGGGTACCAAACCTGGATTCAAGGGTTACTTCGTCATGAGCGATTCTTGGTTTGATTCATTTGTTTATCAAGCTGTTATCAACAAGAAGTTCCTGCCCGATGACCTGAAGAAGGCCTTTGATGAAGGCAGCAAGGATCCAATTCAACTATTGCCTTGGGACCCAATGGGTGCTTTAGCTTTTAAATAAAGAATTGTAAACAAAAAGCGCTACATTAAGTAACGCTTTTTTTGCTGCAGTAAAACTATCTTGATAATAATGCCAAGCCAAAAATACAAATAATTAGTAAAACATCGGCAACATGAATTTTTTCTTTTAAGGCAAAACTACCAAAAATAACACTGTATAAGTTAGTCATATTGAGAAAGACCCATGCAATTCCCGAATTCGGCGATGACGTTGCTAACGTATATGTCACCTGTGCCAGCAATGTCAAAATTGCCCGCGCTGCATAAATCCAGAAAACCTGTTTAGTAAGTTTTCCTGGCTTAAATTTAAGGCTATGATTTTTTACCCAAAAAGTGATAATTGTGATTATGCACCGAATGTAAATCGTCGCAATCGTAAAATAAATTAAATCAATTGGCTTTACCACGCCTTTAGTCAGAAGCGGTGAAAGAGCCGCCTGCACAATCAATAACGGGCCAATAACCATAAATGTTGTCAGCAAAGTCTTAACGCTTAATTCACTATGGCGTTGTTTAAAAATAATGTAACAAACCACAATTATTGTTGAGACAATTGAAATCAAATAAGCCGACTGACTAAAGTAGCCCATCGTCAAAAAGATTGCCACTGGAATAAACAGGTCGGTCATTTTACTCAAAACAATTGACTGCATAATCGTGACCTTTTTGAACACATAACTATAGCCGTAGGCAACTAATTGCGCAAGCAAGCCATAAATACCAATGTGCCACAAATATTCACCCGTTAATGTTGGCGCCGAAAACCGATTTAGCATCCCCATTAATAGCACGGTTACGAGCGCCGTACTGCACAGATTATTCAAAAAGTTAACATTAATTGAACTTTGCTTGCGATATCCCATTTGGTAGCGGTCAATTACCGAAATAATGCCGCGTGAAAACGACGACACACAAGCAAAAATAATTAACAAAAAATTACTAATAGCCACTAGTCTACCTCCAAAATTGAAGAATTTTCATTCTTCCACTTACTTTTTACCGATTCTGCTCCGTTAAAATGTTAATCATCACGCAAGATTTGCGGCCAAAGCAGTTTAAAGACTAAAGTGGTGTAATAATAGTACCAGCATCATATACTAAAATTACTTAAGTATGCTATCATATCAAAAATCAGTTACTATTTTCAAGTTAATATTTAAAAAAGCGCTACTTTTGCAGTAACGCTTTGTTTATTTTTCGGTAATTGTGACAACATCATCATTAACCATCACTACCCCGTGATTACTAATCGTCTTTAAAGGCAATCGAGAAGAATATTTGGCAAAAACTCGTTGCGACTTCCGTTTAAATGGAAAGCTTAAATAATGCGGCAAAGCATAAAAATCAACTAGGTTTAATGCGTGAAAATCATGTAAATTCGGGGCCTTTTTGGTGCTGTCCATCAAACTAATGTATTCAATATCAGGCGCCGTGATTGCGGCTCCGGCTGATTCGCCAAGATATAGTTTACCGGCATTAACCTCGCGAATAATCAAGCGGTCAGCACCCGTTCGCTTCAATTCCTGCAATAAATAAAAAGTATTGCCACCAGAAATATAAATTACATCGGCAGCTTGCAGGCCGGCTGCAATTTCAGTAGCAGAAGCAACCGCTACATCCAAAACGTTAACCTGCATGCCCAAATAGTTTGCCAGTAATTTACTTTCTGTCCGCACCATCGCATGATGGCCTCTTTCAACATTACTAGCCGTTGGAATATACGCCACGCTTTTACCGTGCAAATCACCCGCAAATTCGGGCAATAAATCACGGACATTATTTAACATTGATGCTAAAAACAATTTTGCCATTATTTTCTACTCCCCCAAGATTTTATTGGTAATCATTAAAGTCGATTACCTGATCATATTGCTTTAATTCATTTGCTTCATAATGATGGATCACCTCGATAAAAGTCAAGTCCGAATTAAGCAAATAGTGGTGAATTTTATTCGCAGTTGCCCGATCAAGCGAAGCATTAATTTCATCTAACAACAGAATTGGCCGTTTAGCTAAAATCGCCCGTGCTAGCTCAATTCGCGCTAACTGACCGCCCGACAACTGGTCGGCATTCTCACCTAATTGGTAATCGAAACCTTTTTCTTGAACTATTTCATCTAACTGCAACATTGAGCAAACCGCCTTAACTTTGGCTGCAGGAATTTTAGCTCCTAAAGTCAGATTAAACCACAAATTATCCGCAAAAATCACTGGCGTTTGGCTGGCATAAGCAAATAAATCCGTGAGCTGTTCAATTGTGTAATTTTGACCATCAACCGAAATTTTAGCAGCTTGGCCAAACTTGCCAGACAATAGAAACTGGAACAAGGTTGACTTACCACTACCCGATGGCCCAATGACTGCTATCTTTTGACCCTTTTTAACTTCTAAATTAATGCCATGAGCTAATTGCTGCTTTCTAGCTAAATCAATTTGCGAAAAAGCAACTATCTGCTTGAAGTCAGTTACCTTGGCAGTCTCACTCTGTTCGCCAAAAGCCAAATATTGTTTAATCTTAGCCACAATATTTTTAGTCGTTGAAAAGTGATTACGTTCTTGCATAATCGTTAAAATTGGGTTCACAAATGAGTTTGACAGCTGAACAACCGCAAACAATGCTCCTAGTGTTGTCTGTCCCTTAACAATTAGGTAGATTCCGACCAAAATTGGCAATAAAAATGTGCCAATTTCGGCAACAAGATTAACTAAAGCCTGTGAATTGTCATTTAACAAATTCATCCGTGCTAAAGCTTTTTCCAACTGATTAACGACTTGCTGGTTTTTAACGACACCACTTTGCTGGCGGCGATATAACCGCAAGGAGTCGGCTCCCGCCAAGAAGTTCTTAGTCTGGTTAACGTACTGTTCATTAGCATCAGTCCAAGAGTCTGATGCTTTTTGCAATGGCTTTTGGAAGAAACCGACAACAAACATTGGCACAGCAGACCCGACAAAGAACAAAATGGTGAGCAGCCAATTAATATAAAACGCGTAGCTTAAGGATAAAACCAGCATGCAGGAGCTCATCGTGATGTTAATTTCAGCACCGAACCGGTTAGTTTCAAGCAGCTTAAAGTCGCTTGTCAAAAAGCTCAATCCTGCTGAGTTTTCTGCTCTTTCTTCGTGCAGCATCCCATTAAAAATCTTAGTTCTTAACGTACTATTCGTTTGCCTAATTGCGTCATTTTTCAAATAATTGTAACCAAGTTTAGCACAAAAGACGATAAGAAAAAGAAGGCAAATCGTTATCAAAAATCGCGGCAATTTTTGCAACTGACCTGTTGTACCAATATTAACCAATGTTCCTGTCATATACGCCATCACGATATTTTCCGTGCTGGCAACAATCCCTAAAATGCACATTAAGACGAGCTTCGACTTAGAGTAGTATTTTATAATCATGAGTTCTCCTTCAAATAATTAAACTCAAATAAATCTATTTAAGTTAATTAAAATCTTTTTCTCAGTTAAGACAATAGTTTCTGTCCAAGTGGTCGCTCACCATGACTAAGTGGTCGTTTTTGCGTATTAAAAAAACGTTGAATTTCTTCAACGTTTATTTACTCTAGTTTAAACCAACACTCTGAGCAAAGCGCATGAATGCCGCTTGCCCGTCCTTTGTTTGCTTGAAGACGCCCGCATCTTCAAGCACTCTCGCAAAGACCTTACCAAGTTCTGCCTGCAAAATGGCATCAACATTGGCTGCTGTAATAGAATTTTGTGCCTTAATCTGTTCAGCCCACAGCAAATGCATTGCTGCAACCTTGTTCTTTTCACCTAGCAGAAACTTCCGCACTTCTTGCATCTCCGGCTCAAGCCGTGGTGGCAAAATCGCTAGCCCCATCACTTCTATTAAACCAATATTTTCTTTTTTAATATGTTGGACATCTTGGTGAGGATGAAAAATACCATCAGGATATTTATCCGAAGTTTGGTTATCACGCAATACTAAGTCAAGTACTAACTGGTCGCCTTGCTTGTGCGCAATTGGTGTAATCGTGTGGTGCGGCGTCTCACCAGTAAATGCCCGAACATCAACTTGTTCATCGCTATAATCGCGCCATGCCAACAAAATTTTGTTAGCCAGTGCCACTAATTGCTGCTTATTTTGACTGCGTAAGCGAATTACAGACATGGGCCACTTCACAATCCCAGCTGCAACATCATCAAAACCGGTAAAATTAATCTTAGTCTTCACCTTGGCTTTCATCATTGCAAAACTGTGACGACCACCCTGATAATGCTCATGAGCAAGAATTGAACCGCCAACGATTGGTAAGTCCGCGTTACTCCCAGCAAAATATCCCGGAAATTGTTCAATAATATTAAGCAGTCTCACAAACGTTTTTTCCGAAATTTTCATTCCTTCATGTTTAGCCGAAAGGAAAATACAATGCTCATTAAAATAAGCATAAGGAGAATACTGAAAACCCCAGACCTCATCGCCAATCTTAAAGCGAATAATCCGATGATTACTGCGGGCAGGATAATTAATTCGACCTAAATAGCCCTCATTCTCCTTGCACAATTGGCATAAGGGGTACCCTGTTGCCTTTACCGTCTTAGCTGCCGCAATTGCCCGCGGGTCCTTTTCCGGCTTAGAGAGGTTAATCGTGATTTCTAAATCGCCATATTCACTAGGAGTGACAAAATAAATATTTTTAGCAATTGCGCGCGTTTTGATATAGTCACTGCGTTTACTTAATTGATAAAAATCGGCAAGCGCCTGTTCCGGCTTTTCTTGATATGTCTGCCAAAATTTGTGGTTAACAACGCTCGGACGCGGCACTAACAAGTTCATTAACTGAGCACCTAACACATCTTGCTCATTAAGGGTCGGACCACAATTACCATTTTTCAAAGCAGCGGCAACCAGTTCATCCTTTAAATCAATTAACGCCGTACTTGTTGTCATCAATTCCCGTGCTTCGTCGCCGACTAACGCTAACACCTGATTAACCAAATAAATCTGATCTAGTTCTGTAGCATCACCTGCAGCAATTACTTGCGTAACAAATTGATCAACTAAATTTGTTTGCATTTTTTACATTCCCATCACTAACTACTTTAATACCTTGGCACCATCTGCAGTTTCAGCAAGATAAAACGATGGCGCGTAACCAATCACTTGCTCATATACAGTGCCGACACTTTGCTTAAATGCCTCTACATCTTTTTTATTAACCAGCGCAATTGCACAGCCGCCAAAACCAGCGCCTGTCATTCTTGCACCTAATACGCCTGGCTGCTGCCATGCTGTATGAACGAGCGTATCTAGTTCCTTGCCTGTAACCTCGTAGTCGTTTTCCAGAGATACATGCGAAGCATTAATTAGCCGCCCAAACTCTGCTAAGTCGCCTTTTTGCAAAGCCTGTTCAGCATATAAAGTCCGCTCGTTTTCCCAGACTGCATGGCGCGCTCTCTTGAGTAGCGTTTCTGAAGATAATAGCGAACTATATTGGTCCAAAGTTCTACTATCAAGCTCGCCTAAAGAATTAATATTTAATTCTTTTTGTAAGTCATGGAGCGCCTGTTCACACTCACTTCTGCGCTCATTATATTTAGAATCAGCTAGCTCACGCCGCTTGTTCGTATTCATAATGACGATTACATTATCCTGTAAATTAAGGGGAACCATACTATAGTCTAAAGTATTGGTATCAAGCAGGATTGCGTGATTTTGCTTACTCATCGCTACTGCAAATTGGTCCATAATTCCTGAATTTACACCAATGAAGTCATTCTCAGTTGAAACACCCATCTTGACAAGATCAAACGCACTAAAGTCAAGGTTAAACTGATCTTTTAAAATCACACCGATTAACATTTCCAGAGCAGCTGAAGAAGACAGACCTGCACCATCAGGGATATTGCCATCGATATAAATATTTAAGCCATGCGTGATTTGCGCACCTTTAGCTAATAAAAAATGCAACATTCCTTTAGCATAATTAGTCCAAGAGTCCTCTTTAACAAAATGGAGGTCATTCAAGTCAACATCAATTATGCCCAGCTCCGCAAAACTGGTGGAGTAAAGACGAAATGTCTGATCAGCGCGGGCACTCACAGCACCATAGATTCCCAGAGTGATTGCACACGGGAATACATGTCCACCATTATAGTCAGTATGCTCGCCGATTAAATTAATTCTACCTGGGGAAAAATAATAACCCTTAGGATTTTCGTGATATATTTCAGTAAACTTATCTTTTAATTCTTCTTTTTGCAATTTCATTCTATCTGCTTTCGTAAAAAACGCTTTCAAAAATATTACTATCTTATTGTACTATTTTTTATGGCTCCAGCAAATTGAAATTAATAAAATTTAAATGGCAAAACTAAGTGAACGTTAATCAATCGTAATATCACCAGTCGAGGAATCGACCTTAAGCGTTGCTTTACTACCGGAGTAATTTTTAATTAAATGATCATCTGCATCATCGCCAAAATACTCAATGTCACCCGTATCAACTGACAAATGGTACGTCATCTTCTTAGTGGCATTGTCAAAAGTAAAATCACCAGTATCTAATGAAAATGAATTATTACCTAATAAGCGCGACGTAGAAATATCCACATCTCCAGTATCAACATCGCCAATAACATTCTTAAGCTGACTAGCATCAATCTCAATGTCGCCCGTATCACTTGATAACTTGCAGCCATTTGCAATGATATGGTTAAAGTCAATATTTCCGGTATCAGAGTCAACTGCTATCTTTTGCAACTGTAAATTATTTAACTCAAAGTCACTTGTACTTGCTTGCGCAGTAATTTTAGTAAGTGAACTTTTGCGTGGAACCGTTATTTCGACCCGATATTTAGCAGTTATGTGCTTGCCATTAATAGATATGCCGCCAATATTGAAAAAGTGATTATGCAGCTGCCCATGCTGAGTAACCACTAATTCACCATTCTTGACATTAGTGGTAATTCTACTCTTCTGATTATCGCTAATCTTTACTTGATATTTCTTACCTTGTCGAATACTGACATCAGCTGTATCAACATCCACTTTGATTTTAGTAAATTTTTGCGGATAAACTATTCTGGTTTTCGTTGGTTGGCTATTTTCCTTACCTGAGCTACTACCTAGATGTCCTAAATAAATAACGGCAGCCAGCAGAACTACGATTAAACAAATTACCAAAGTAATAATTGCTTTTTTATTTTTCTTCATCTTTCACAATTTTCCCTTTCTATGCATACTAGTATGCTAATACACTAAATTCTAATTTATTAATATTCTTTAGTCAACCTAATTTTGCCTGCAAAAAAAGACGCTACATCTAAATGTAGCGTCTGCTAGTTTACCAAATATGCAACAAGCGTTCTGAGTGTAACTTACTCAAATTAAATTGGTGCACATGTTGTGGCCTACTCTGTGGTACTTTGTGCATAAAATCAGCCAAATTAACCAATCCAGTTGAATACGTCCATACACCTTTAACCTTTTTAATCGGATCCAGTAGCTCATTTCTGATCGGATAGGCTGAAATTAAAAAGTGCTTGTGATGAAATTTAAACACAAAATATGGTAAACGAAATTCCTTAATAACTTCCTCTTCTGTCTTACCGATTGTAATCACGTTACGGTAAGTACCATATTTTTCTGTAAAACGATCATTAAAGGAAAAGTAAAAATTAGAAATATGCACATGCGGAAAATCCGCCTCAGCAACCTTATCTGGAACAGCAATGACGTGTGCAAAATGATCTAAATCACTCTCCTTTTGTGACAGCACATTGCCCATCTGATTAGGATTAACTACGCGTGCCCATTCAGGCACCCGCCAATTATCCTTATAGGTCAAATACATTTCTCGAACCACATCTGGCTTGACCCAATCATATTGCCTGCGTACTTGATTGCGATTAAGCAAGTTACGCAAACTCTTGTGGTACATTAAATCAACGACGAATAATTCATAACGATAACGCTCAACCCACGGCTTATAGTGTTCAATACTATCAGAAACAACGTGGGTACTATCAACAATTACCGTTTCGCCGCGCTTCATCTTTTCTTCTACGAGGTAGTCAACTAACCGCTCTGTCTGCTTATTCGCATAGCGCGGAATTACTTGATGTAAGCAATCGGTATCTTCTTCATAAAAATAGGTTAAGTTCGCCAATAATAATCTAATTTGATCACGACTAATCGCGTATGGTTGTAAGTGATGGCGAGCAATGAATGAAGATTTACCGGAGCCGGGTGCGCCTCGTAATAAAAATATTTTACGCATGCCTTTTACTCCAAACTAAGAATGTAAAACTTATATAGTATCGTAATAAATTTTAACATACATCTGCCAAATTCCTTAATCAGAACTAAAAGCAATCTTAAAATTTAGCGTAAAATCTGTTTATCAACAATTTGTAAACGGGCATCTAAGGTATAACTAATTGGCTCTGCATTGGGAACCTCTACCTGCACAATGTCGCGGTCATTAATTCCTTCCATTTTTTTAATTAAGGCGCGCAAACTTGAGCCGTGGGCAACAATTAATTGGTCCTCACCGTTTTTCAATCTACTTGCAACTTCATTATTATAGTATGGCAATAAGCGCTGTTGTGTCTGATATAAGCTCTCAGTAAGCGGCAAACGGTGCAAGTCACAGGTATTATAGCGGCGATCCGTAATCTTTTTCCCTTCCGGCGGGATTGAATAAAAGCCGCGGCGCCATTCTAGAACTTGTTGCTTGCCATAAATTTGGCGAGACAGATCCTTATTGATACCACGGAGTTTGCCGTAATGCCGCTCATTCAGGCGCCACGTTTTGGTAACAGGTAAATACAGGAAATGACAGACATCAGCCACAACATTTGCAGTCACAATTGCTCGCGATAAAACTGAAGTATGAATATGTGTTGGCGCAAAGTCAGGAATTTGCTTAATTAGTTCACCAGCATGCCTTGCTTGATCTCTACCCTTAGCAGTCAGTGGCACATCGTTCCACCCAGTATAGACATTAGCTGAATTGGCCGTACTTTCACCATGCCTGACTAAAACTAACTTGACCATCTACTTGACCCAATGCAAAATCATCATTGCAATACCGCCGATGACAAAAATAATTCCTAAAATCATAAAGACTGTTGTACCACCCTGCTGATTATGCCGGCGGCGATTATATGAAAACGCCATGTCGTAAAGTCCGACAATCAAAACAATAATGGCTGTAAAAAGACTAACTTTCATTTCTATTTCCCCCTAATTTTCGTGATCATGGCCCGGCACAATCATCTCATCATTCTTGCCGCGTTCACACTCGGCTTGAAAATTGATATGATTAATCCCCAATTGCTGCAACTTTTTACTAATTTGCTGCGTTAACTTTTCAAATTCACTAGCAGTTAATTTTGCATCCACGTTAACGTGAGCATCAAGCATAATATAATTGTCGCTATAGCGCCATAAATGCACATGATGAATATTTTTTATCTCTGGAAAAGATAACACAATTTGATTCATTTGTTCAAGGTCAATATCAGGATTTGATTCCATTAAAATATTCGCTGCTTTTTTGGTAATCTGATATGCCTCATGCAGAACAAACACTGACACTAACATCGTCATAACAGGATCAAGCCAAGTAATTTGCCAAAAGTAAATGACCACCGCACCAATAACTACAGCAATGCTAGACAAGGCATCACTCATCATATGCACAAAAGTTGAGCGGACGTTTAAACTCCCCTGTGCATCCTGATACATCGCCAACATAGAAACAAAATTAGCAATCAAAACAATAATTGCGACTATCAGCATAATGCCGCCTTTAATTTGGCTAGGCTGCCAAAAACGCTCAATTGCCTCAACAAATAACGTAACACTGATTAAAATTAAAATAATTCCGTTAGTGAAGGCGGCCAATATTTCGGCGCGCTCATAGCCAAACGTTTTATTTTGATTGCGACTACGATTACTAATTAAATGTGCGACAAATGAAATGATGATCGCACCCACATCACTTAAATTATGGACAGCATCTGACAATAAGGCTAAAGACCCAGACACGAACCCACCAATAAACTCTGCAATGGTAATGATAATATTAAGTAGCGTTACATAAGCATAACGCTTAGTTGTGTGATCTTTCATTTTATGCATTCCTTTCCTTGCATTTAGTGTAACAAAAAAGTCTTACTGCTCCCAGTAAGACTATATATTTTCTGCATTAATATTGTAATCGACAATTTCAAATTTACCATTGTCATGGAGAATGCCGCGACTGACACTACCGTTATCAGGAAAAATAATATCGTGTAACCCATCACTTTGGTTCCAATACTTAATTCCCAAGGTTTTAATAAAGTCACCGTGTGAAACAAGCAAAACGCGCTTTTCATTTTTGGTTAAGTCACTTAATACATTAACCGCACGCACCATTCTAGCGTCAAGTTCTTCCTTATTTTCGGCTAAATGTCGTGGATCAGCTTCTTTGGTTGCCTCCCGAAACTCATAAATACCGACTTGATTAATGATTTTGGTCACGTTATCCTCATGACCCATACCAGCGGCCATGGCAACTTGCTCCCAAGTATGGTGAACATCATCACCCTCAAATGAACCAAAAAAGACTTCCCGAAATTCTGGCAGCTTTTTGATTTTGTTAATTTCAGATACCTGATTGGCATCTTTCATTAAGTGCACGGTATCAATTGCTCGCTTCAAATCTGAAGAATACATATTGTCAAAATGAACCTGACTTAAAGCCTGTGCAGTTCGCTTTAAATCGTTAATTCCTTTAACTGTCAATGGTGAGTCACACCAGCCCTGAACCTTATCAAGCTGGTTAAACATCGTTTCACCATGCCGAACTAAATAAACTTCTGTACTCAATTCGCATTCTCCTTTCACAATAGATTGTATTAAACTATAACATATATGCTTTGTAAAAGAAATACCCCGCCTGAATAAACGCTAGAGCTGCAATGAATATCCGGACAGCATTCGCCGGAACCTTACGTAAAATTCCCATTCCCAAATAACCACCGATAAACATGCCGATGGCAAGTGGAATAGCCTGATTCCAATAAATGTGTGACGTAAAGATAAATACAATTAATGCTACCAGATTAGCCAAGCCACAAATAACGTTTTTGATGGCATTTACAACAATAAACTTTTCATCAGTAATGTAGGTTAACAATACCAGCACAATAACGCCGCCGGCAGCACCAAAGTAGCCGGTATAAACACCCATTACAAGTAACGCTGCAATATAGAAAATTTCTTGCCAGAGCGGTCTTTTGTGTGGTTCTAAACTATGATGCTTGCCGGATGCTAGCACCATAATTCCCGAGCCAGCAATGAAGAACGGCACGAGCTTTTCAAAGACACTTGATGGAAATGATAGCAGCAAAAAGCAGCCTAAAAGCGACCCGACAACTGTAAACAAGCCATAAAAGCCAACTTGCTTCCAGTGTCCCTTAAGTTCCTTAGTTGATGAAATCGTCGAGCCAACGCTGGTCCAAATGAGAGCGGCATCGTTAGTAACATTAGCATAAACTGGCGGAATCCCTACGGCTAACAAGACTGGGTAAGACGCAAGTGATGCCATTGAAGCCACTGATGATAGTAGACCTCCTGCGACTCCTCCCAGCAAAATAAAGATTAATGTAAAAATTGACGGCATTTTTTAGCTCCTTTTTAGCAATAATATCTATTATAATGCAAGTAGAAAACAAATAAAGAAGGTAAACTAACAGTGACAAAGTTTGAAACATTGATAATTATTCCCGAAGGCAGTCTGTTAAATCAAAAAGTAGCCGAAAGAAATGCGCTCCGGCAAACTTTACGTGACCTCGGACGCGATTTTGGGCCTGCTGAACGAATTAGGTACACTAGTCTGCAGGAGCAAGTAAAGTTTCTCGGACAAGATGAGCGCATTCAGTTAATTTTGCAAACGTTCTGCAACGATAATTTACAAGATTCCCAGCAAATTTTTTGGCAAAAAATGACCAAACAGAAACAACTGGTTCAAGATGCAATTGCCTTTTTAGATGAAGTGACAGCTAAAGTTAATTTGGTAATGCTGGCAAAAGAACCACAAAAAATATTAGCACCCCGACTAGCAGAAAGTGAACTGCTCAATTATTTTTCTACCGTTTACTTCCCAGAAAATTCCGCTGCCAAATTGCCTAATAAAAATGTGTTTGTCCCTATTTTTCAGGAACACAACAATTTTAATCCAGCAACCAGTCTAGTTATCGGTACCAATCTCACCGAAGAAATTAAAGGTGCTGAAAATGCCAACTTGCAATCACTATGGCTAGCACCTAAAAAAAGTAAAATTCCAATTACCCCGCATCCCACATTGCACCTTAACAAGTTAAGCGATTTATTATTTTACCTTCAGCTCAGCTAGTTTATAATAAAAGTAACAGATTGTGAGGTATAAAAGATGACTAAAGTTGCGGTAGTCTTCGCAGATGGTTGCGAAGAAGTTGAAGGCTTGAGCGTGATTGACGTTTTACGTCGTTTAGGCGTGCAAGCCGACATGGTAGGATTAACTAGCAAGGATGTAATTGGCGATCACAATATTAGGTTAACTTGTGACAAAATCATCGATGATAGTTTGCTGGATTATGATTTAGTAGCTTTTCCGGGTGGTAAAACTGGCGCCGAAAATTTGCGCGACAATCAACTATTGAAATCTTTAATGGTGCAGCGCCACAAAAATCAACAGTGGGATGCTGCCATGTGTGCGGCACCAATTGCACTAGCGCGCTACGGCGTGTTGAATGACGCCAACTACACCTGTTATCCTGGATTTGATACTCAAACTAAGCATGATGCACCAAGTGGTAACTTTAAAGAGGACATTACAGTTACGGATTCTGATCATCGAGTAATCACCAGCCGGGGACCAGCAACAGCTTGGGCTTTTGCTTATGCAATTGCTGAGGCACTTGGAATTGATACTACAGCACTAAAGCAAGGCATGCTTTACGAGTATCTTGGTGACCACATTCAAGATAGTTTATAATAATACAACCCCACTACTAGATTTAGTAGTGGGGTTTGTATTCTAGGTTAACGCCAACTTAATTTAATTGTTACGCACCAATAAGATTATTGCTTTTTAACATTAATTGCCTCAATAAAGTTAAACTTACCGTCTTCATAGGTAAACTTGAGAATACAACAATTATGGAAGTTAGTTACTCGCTGCTTAATTTCATCATAAGGCAGCCATTTTTGCAAAAACATGAAACATGCTCCACCATGACTAACCGCTAAAACGCGGTGCACATCTGGCTGCTCCATGATCGATGTTAGCGTGCTATTCATTCGCTCCTGTACTTCAATATCAGACTCGCCGCCAAACTGCAGAAAAAAGTCACCATATGAGTGCCGACTACTGTCATCATGGGGATTAAGCTGCTCGCTTTGCCCTTCAAAAACGCCAAAGTTCCATTCCTTCAGGCCCTTTAATCTGGTATATGACTGGTCCGTAATATTCTCCAGGGTGTCACAGGCCCGCTCCTGCGTTGACGAATAAGCGTGGTCAAAGGTAATTTGATGCGACTTAAAGTACTGCCCGACTTCTTGTGCATCTTTAATTCCCTGCTGGGTTAAGGGGGAATCTGACCAACCCTGAATCCTGTGTAATTGGTTAAACAATGTCTGACTATGACGCATTAAATATAATTCTTTCATTTTGAATCCTCATTTAATAATACTGTCCCTGCTGGTGGATTTTCATCGATGGCACCAACAATTTTATGTGGAAAATATGGCTGCTCAATGTAAGCAATATCTTCATTAGTTAGTTTAACAGAAAGCGCATTTACCGCATCATCAAAATGGCTAATTTTGGTTGCACCAATAATTGGCGCTGTTACACCCTTGGACCATAACCATGCTAACGCAATTTGCGACATCTTCACCTGGTATTTTTGCGCTAATTCGTTAACTCGCTTAGCAATCTGCACATCATATTTCTTTGTATGGTCATACTTACCTCGTGCTACCCGGTCAGTCTTACTGCGCAAAGTATCAGCATCCCAATTAGGACGAGCAAGTCGGCCAGCAGCCAAGGGGCTATACGGCATCAGCGTGACACCCATTTGGCGACAAAGCGGTATCAATTCATGCTCATCTTCTCGGTAAAGCAAGTTATAGTGATTTTCCATTGCTGAAAACTGAGTCCAGCCATGATCCCGCGCAGCTAACTGCATATTGTAAAATTGATAGGCATACATCGCTGAAGCACCAAGCGCCCTAACTTTTCCGGCTTTAACCAAATCGTTTAGAGCAGACATAGTCTCCTCAATCGGCGTATCATAATCAAACCGGTGAATCATGTATAGATCCAAATAATCCGTTCCTAGTCGCTCTAAAGTACCGTCAATTTCACGTTCAATCGCTTTACGTGATAGGCGTCCAGGATTGAAATAAACTTTAGAAGCAATCACTACCTGATCTCTGGTAGTGCAATTTTTTAATGCTTTTCCTAAATATTCCTCACCGGTACCTGCAGAATAACTGTTAGCTGTATCAAAAAAGTTAATTCCTAAATCTAATGCATGGGCGACAACCTTCTCAGTATCACGTGGATTTAACGTCCAATCATGCATTGTCCCAGCTTGACCAAAACTCATGCCACCAACACATAATTTAGAAATTTTAATGGTCGTTTTACCTAAATTAGCATATTCCATAACCGCTCTCCTTTGATTTTTTGTAATCATTATAATTATTCAGAGCAATTTATGTCTAATACTTACTTAACATAGCTTATTATAGCAATTAGGCATAGCTAGTACTTCACCATAAAAATCGGCCGATAGCTTGATCAATTTGGGAATTTTCATGAAGTTGACTGTGCTGCCCGCCAGCTCCCTTAATTTCAATTTCGCGATAATTACTTACTTTCCCGCGCAACAAATACCGCAATGAACGAGCCGAAACAACACTAACATCCCCATCAGAATTGGTACCATCGCCTTTATTGCCAAAAATATTTAAGACTTGCACACCACTAGGATAATTTTGCCGATATTTTAATAAATAACGGTACGATGAATTGAGATATTTAGGGCGATTACTGGATAATAAATAATTACGATTTATCTTGTCGTCCATCCCCACAATACCATCAAAATGACCGCCAAGATTAACCTGCTTTTTTAACTTAGGTAATTTAGGATTACTGCCATACTTCACTTGGTAAAACATTGTCGTTAAGTTGCCCATCGAATGTGCTACCGTGTTGTAGTGCTTGATTTGGTATTTCTTCTGCAATAAGACAATAAGGTGGTAAAACCATTCCCGCGTTAAATAATAATTGCCATTTTTATTGTCAGCAAACACCAACTGAATTATCGGGTGCGGCGTGCCTTTGAGCCATGTTCCTCGCAGTACAATCGTACCATCACGCTTAACTTTGGCAGTCAGTACCTTGTGTGCATTGTTATGCTTTTCAGCATACGCAATCATACTGTCTGTTGATTTGCCACTGGCACCCCAACCATGAAGATAAATTGTCGGTGCGCTGTGTGATCGATCCACAACTTGGCCAACCTGATTAGTATTAGCCGAATAACTATTACGATTATTAACCGCATGCCAACAGATGATACCAATACTAAGTAAAATAATCACACTTATTCCAAGCCAAAACCAATTTTTCTTTTTCATTATTTTATTTCCCAAAAGTTTTATACTTATTCTAAAATTATTACCATAACTAACTTATTTCAATCAGAGGAACACAATGGAGCTTAGAGTCTTACGCTATTTTTTAGCAGTCGTTAACGAACAAAATATTTCCCGTGCAGCAGCCAAGCTGCATATCTCACAGCCTACAATTTCACGGCAAATTCATGAACTTGAACAAGAACTCGGAGTCAGATTATTTGAACGTGGCACCAGAACCATTAAGCTGACAGCTGACGGCGAGTATCTTGCCAATCAATCTAGGCAAATTTTAACGTTAGCTGATAAGACAAAAACTAACATCGGTAAAAATGCCGAAATTAGCGGCAGCATTTTTATCGGTTGCTCGGAGGCACCGATGCTCAATACAATAGCAGATGCCATTAACCGATTAAAGCAAATAGCACCGAATGTCATTGTCAATTTATATAGCTGCGATGCTAGTGAGGTACAACGCAAAATGCAAAACGGAGTGTTTGATTTTGGTTTTGTTCTTGATCCTTTTAATAAAACCAATTATAACTTCTTAACACTTCCAGGGGTTACAAAATGGGGTTTATTAACCAGAAATGATTCAATTCTAGCTACTAAAGCTAAAATCCAAGTTGCTGATTTAATTGGCAAGCCAGTAATTCTGCCGCAACGCCACACCAGTCAGACACTGTTAACTAACTGGTTAGGTCAAAGTGACCTTAAATTTCAAACCGTTGCCAAATATAATTTGCTCAACAATGCAGCGATTCTTGCACAGCACGGTGTTGGGGATGTGCTATGCCTTGATGGTATTGTTAATCTTGCTCAAACTAACTTGCTTTTTATTCCGCTTGAACCCCAACTAACTATTCACGCAAGTTTAATCTGGTCAAAAACTGCGGTCCTATCTCGTGCTGCCCAAATCTTTTTGACACAATTAAAAAAGCTGTTAAATCAAGAATAGCAACCAATAGTTGACGAAAATTAACCGCCAGTTTGTAGAAAGCAACTTTGCAATACGCTATACTTTAGTCAATATTAAAATAACAGGAGGAAAGTTATGAGCATTTTAAGTGAGCACCTTAGAGAGCAAAGAATTGCTAATCACTGGTCACAAGAACAATTAGCAAACAAAATGGAAGTTTCCAGACAATCTGTTTCCAAATGGGAGACCGGGGATGCAGTTCCTGATCTAGACAAATTAAAGCAGTTAAGTCAGTTGTATGCTGTATCAATTGATTATTTAGTTGGTAATGAAAAGCAAACGAATAATCAAACTAAGCCTAAATACATAAATCTCAGGGAACTGCAGAAAATTTATTTTATGATAACAACTGTAATTTATTGTGGTGCCTCTCTATATAATAGTGACTTATGGGGCAGCCTTTGGGTTATTTATCTTGTCAGTGGTCTGGTTTTTGAAATTCATAAATTTTGTTTAATTAAATATCTTAACTAAAAAGAACCTATTGATTATCAAATCAATAGGTTCTTTTTAAGCATGATAGCCACCAAATTTATACTTATTTTGATAGGGTACATGGGCCCATTTGGGAACCTCATCCCATGGCACTCTCGTAGCAATCTCATTTGGTACAAAAACAGAATCTGGTGTATTAGCTAAATCATGAGTTGGGGAATAATCATATTCCTCAATAATTTCGGCTGCATTTTGACAGGGATGGTAGCAACCAAAGGTGCATTCCAAGCTGCCCTGACCATGAGTATAATTTCGTACTACTTTAGCATAATTTTGCATTTGCTTAACTGGCGCAGACCCAGTTAAAATTTCAACGTCATCATTAGTACCCAGTTCTGGCTCATTAAAGGTGCCCTTCATTTGCTGAATATCACTAATTGCCCGACCAATTTGCGCTGAAGCAATCTCTAAGCGAAAATTATACCACGGCTCAAGTAATTGACAATTTCCCTTGGCTTTAAGCAGCATCAATCCTTGACGTACAGCTCGCCACGTAGCCTTACGAAAGTCTCCGCCTTGCGTGTGCTTATAATTATAATGCCCACTAACAAAACGGATTTTCATATCGGTAATAGGGGCACCAATTAAGACACCCAAATGTTCCTTATTTCGCAAGTCAAACATTACCTGCTTTTGCCAATTTGGCGCCAAAATTTCATTAGGACAGTCATTAATAATGATTAAGCCACTACCAGGCTTAGCTGGTTCAAGCACCACGTGAGTTTCCGCATAATGGCGTAATGGTTCAAAGTGCCCAGCACCTTCAACTGAATCTGTGACAGTCTCCTTATATAAAATCTTTCCTGTACCAAACTCAATTTTAAGATTATATCTTTCCTGCAACAATTGTTGCAAAACTTCCAGTTGAACTTCACCCATAATGCGCACACTAATGTTTTGACCTTGCTCATTCCAAACAACGTGAAGCTGCGGATCTTCATCTTCCAGCTCCTTTAGAGCCGTTAAGCAAGTATGCGGATCATTATCCTTAATATCAGCAACGTAAGTCAATACTGGCTGAACCTGTGCATCCCGACTGTCTTCTTCAACTCCCAATCCTTGTCCTTGATAAGTCTCACTTAAATTGGGAATAGTACAAATTTGTCCCGCTGTAACTTCTTGCTTAGTAGTAAATTTGTCACCCTGATAAATTCTTAATTGGTTAATTTTTTGATCAGTTAACAAAATTTGCTTTGGTTGCAGACTGCCACTCATTACCCGCAACCATGTTAAACGTTCATCTTTGGCATCGTGGGAAATTTTGAATACCCGTGCACCAAAGTCTGAAGCTTTCGACTGGTACTCCTGACTCCAAAAAGCAATTCCAGAAAGTAATTCTTTGATTCCCTGCAGTTTTAATGCAGAACCAAAATAGCAAGGAAAAACTTGTCTTTTTTTAATCATCTGCCGAATAGTTGCATCGCTGATAGTGCCTACAGACAAATAATCGGTTAAAATATCATCATCTTGAACAGCAATTTGCTCCTGAGTCGCAGCAGGTAGTTGCTTATTTTCTAATTCAAAATCAACACAGCCAGCTGCCAATTCTTTTTGCAATTGAGCAACTATTACTGCTGCTTGCGATTGGCCAGCATCCATTTTATTAATAAAAATAAAAGTTGGTACTTGGTACTGCTGAAGCAATTGCCACAATTTTCTTGTTTGGCCTTGTACACCAGCAGTAGCGGAAATTACTAAAATCGCATAATCTAATACACTTAGTACACCCTCTGTTTGCGCTAAAAAGTCAACGTGCCCCGGTGTATCAAGTAATGTTATCTTCAAGTCCTGATATTCTAAGTTTGCCTGATGAGAAAAAATAGTAATACCGCGCTTTTTCTCTAACCGATCAGAATCTAAAAAGACATTACCATTATCGACACGCCCTAATTTTCTAATTGTTCCCGTTTGATAAAGCAATGCTTCAGATAAGGTTGTCTTGCCCGCATCAACATTTGCTAATATACCTGCAACTATCTGTTTCATAATACCTCCTTTTCACAGCATCTTTATTTGCTTTTCCTTGCATAAACAAAAATCAAGTTAATTTTACTCTAACTTTTGCACAGATAACAGTATGCTTTTAATTTAAACAAAAAAAGATATCCCAATTGAGATATCTTTTTTGATAAACGTAAATCCAAAATTAACGTTTTGAGAATTGTGAAGCTTTACGAGCTTTCTTCAAACCTGGCTTCTTTCTTTCAACCATTCTAGGGTCACGGGTTAAGAAACCAGCCTTCTTTAAAGGACCACGGAAATCTGGGTCAACTTCAAGAAGAGCGCGTGCAACACCAAGACGGATTGCACCAGCTTGACCTGAGAAACCACCACCATTAACGTTAACTCTAACGTCGTATTGACCATCAGTTTCAGTCAAAGTCAATGGTTGCTTCAAATCCTTAACTAAGTTAGGGAATGGAATGTATTGATCAACATCTTTGTTGTTAACAGTAATCTTACCAGTGCCTGGTACTAAACGTACACGCGCAACTGCGTCCTTACGACGACCAGTACCTGCATATGCAACTTGTTGTGCCATTTATTTAACCTCCTAGATTAATTTATTAATGTCTAATTCTTCAGGCTTTTGTGCTTCATGCTTGTGATCAGCATCAGCATAAACATGCATCTTCATGAATTCTTGGTGACCAAGAGTGTTCTTTGGAAGCATACCCTTAACTGACAATTCAACTAATCTAACTGGGTTATTGGCAAGCAAATCACCAGCTGGAACAGCCTTGATTCCGCCACGCCAACCAGAGTGGTGGTAATAAATCTTGTCAGTAGCCTTTTTACCAGTTAACTTAAGTTTAGCAGCGTTGATAATAATAACGTTGTCACCAGTGTCAACATTTGGTGTGTATTGAGGCTTATTCTTACCTCTTAAAATAGTGGCTACCGCAGTAGACAGACGACCTAAAGATACATCTGTTGCGTCAATAACATACCACTTACGTTCAATTTCATTAGGTTTTGCTAATTGTGTAGTACGCAATGTAAATTCCTCCGTTTATACGTTGTTTGAAAACAATAAGTTGCCGGGGCCTATCATGGACAAACATACTGTTCTAGAATACGTCCTTTTTATTAAATTGTCAATATTAATCAACGTCTTGCCGATATTTTTTTGGTAAATCCTCATAAAAGACATGATAAAGAAACAAACCACTTGCCTGTGCGGTTTCTCTCACCTGTTCGCGATCTTTTGCTTTTATTACCCGGGGAATATCATCGAGCGGCCGCTTGCCATTGCCGATTTCTAGCAGAGTAGCAACTAAAATTCGCACCATGTTATATAAAAAGCCCGAGCAAATAAAGTCAAAAATAATTTCGTTTGCTTCTTTATCCTGAACGATATTAACATAATACATCGTTCTTACTTTGTTTTTAATTTGACCACCGCTAGCAGCAAAACTTGTAAAATCATGGGTACCAATCAGGTCGCGAGCAGCCAGCTGCATCCTTTTAATATCGACCGGATAAGGATAGTGTCCAGTATAAAAACGCTTGAATGGATCAACAAAGCGATCAAGACTTGCCCGATACCGATACCATTTTCCTTTAGCGCTATAACGGACATGAAAGTGCTCATCAACGATTTCACATTCTTTAAAGACAATATCTAAAGGCATGATCGAGTTGAGTGCACAGATCATTCTTTCTGGGGGAATGGCATTTCCCGAGTAATCAAAGTGGATTACCTGACCTACAGCATGTACCCCCGCATCAGTTCTCCCTGATCCTTCAACGATTATTTTTTTGCCCTTAGTCATTTTAGTCAGTGCATCTTCAATTGTTCCCTGAACAGTTCGTTGGTGCGGCTGCGATTGAAAGCCATGAAATAAATGGCCATCATACGCAAGTGTCATTTTATATCTTGTAATCATTAATGTGTCCTAAAAATTACTAACAACGCAATTAAAATTGCAAAATAACCTAAGTCTAACAAGTCAAACTTTGACCACTGCAGTATGCGATAGCGCGTTCTACCATTATCATCGCGATAGCCGCGGGATTCCATCGCTGTTGACAAATCAACTGCAGTTTCCAAAGAATTGATAAATAAAGGAACCAGCAATGGTGTAATTGCTTTAGCTCGCGTAATAAGTCCACCATTATTAAAGTCAGCGCCACGTGACCGCTGTGCATTCATAATTTTAACAGTTTCATCAAATAAGGTTGGTACAAAGCGCAATGCAATCGACATGACCAATGCAATTTTATCAACTGGAACCTTAATTAATTTAAACGGCGTTAATAGCCACTCCATTGCATCCGCAATTTCAAGTGGCATCGTTGTTACCGTCATAACTGTTGAAATTAAAATAATAACTGTAAAACGAATGAAAATATAAATTGCATTTTCAATACCATAGCTAGTTATCGCAAAGATTGTCCACTGCCAATAGACTTTACCACCAACTGTAAAGAACAGTTGCAACAGTGACGTAAAAAAGATTAGCCAGACTAATGGTCTAACGCCATCCCAAAATACTTTTGCTCTTAATCCAGTTGCTGCTACCGCAATAAAGCTAAACACGGTGATAATCGCATAAGTCAGCGGATTATTAGCCAAGAAAATAATTAAAATAAAAAAGATGGTTGCAAGTAATTTACCCCGCGGATCCATCTTATAAACAAGTGAATTTCCCGGTACATATCGGCCAATTAAAATTTTACTCACAGACTCACTCCTTTAAATTTTTTTCAATTCCTTGAACCAGCATTTCAGCTGTTAATGGTGGAGTTGAAAATTCAAATCCCGTTAATTTAGAAGCAAATAACGATGCCTGCGGTTCATCAAGATAATGCTGTTGCAGCCAAGAGCGATCATTAAAAATTACCTGAGGCTTATCATGCTTAATCATTTGGCCATGTTCCATTACTAAGACATCATCGGCATAATTTGCCACATCATCCATATTATGGGTTACCAAAATTACTGTATGACCTGCTTTTTGATATTCTGCAAACAAGTTCATCATTTGCTTACGAGCATGTGGATCAAGCCCCGCAGCAGGTTCATCAAGACACAAAATTTCCGGTTCATAAGCTAAGACACCTGCAATAGCTACCCTTCGCATTTGTCCACCAGAAAGCTCAAACGGTGACTTATTCGCAATACTTTCTGGTAAACCAACCTTTTTTAGCCAATTATGAGCAACTTTTTTTGCCTCTTCTTCACTATAACCAAAATTCTTTGGACCAAAAGCAACATCATTTAATACTGTACTTTCAAAAAGCTGCGCTTCAGGAAACTGGAAAACCAAACTGACATGGCGACGTAACTGCTTTAAATTTTTATTTGAGGTTTCCGGGGTAATCGTTGTACCAGCAATCTCAACTTGACCACTAGATGGTTTTAATAACGCGTTGAAATGCTGCATTAAAGTCGATTTACCACTACCAGTATGACCAATAATTGCTGTAAAACTACCATCTTGAAGTTCAAAGTTCACATTATCCAGACCCTTTTTTTCAAGTGGTGAATCTGGTGCATAAATATAACTCACTTGTTTGAATTTAATTGACATAAAAAATTAATCAACTCTTTTTCTGAATTTACAGTTTTAGGAAAATTAATATTCCGTTCCAAAAGCATATCTTTAACTTGCTCAAAAAATGGTACATCTAACCCTAATCTTTTAAGAAGTGTGGTTTGACTAAAAATTTTGCTGCTGGAACCTTGATCAATTAGTTTTCCATCATTCATAACAATTACTTGGTCAGCTAAACTAGCCTCATCAATATCATGCGTAATTGATATAACGGTTAAATCATATTCCTTTTTCATTTGGTGGACAATTTGCAAAATTTTATTACGACCTTCAGGATCAAGCATTGAAGTTGCTTCATCCAAAATGATAATTTTCGGTTTAATTGCAATAATACCAGCAATTGCCACACGCTGCTTTTGACCACCTGAAAGACTAGATGGCTCAGAGTTAGTATAATCAGCCATCCCCACCGCATTAATTGCCTCAGGAACAATTTTTAGCATTTCTTCACGAGGTACACCACGATTTTCAAGTCCAAAAGCTACATCATCTGCAACTGTCGCACCTACAAATTGATTATCAGGATTTTGAAAAACAATACCAACTTTATTTCGAATATCCCATACACTATTGTTATTAAGCTCGACGCCATCAACCTCAATACTAGCTTCTTCAGGATTATCAGGAACAAGCAAACCATTAATTAAACGGATAATCGTTGATTTACCACTACCATTATGACCAATAATTGCTGTCCATGTTCCTCTTTTAATATTAAAACCAATATTATCAATAGCTGGCTGCTTTGTATCTGGATATGTGAAAGTTACATCTTTGATTTTTATAATATTCTCTGTTGCCATTTTTTCTCCATATAAAAAGCCTAACATGATTATACCAAAAAAAAGGCAAAAAAAATCACCCATGAAGAGGGATAATTTACATTATCTAAGCTAGACTAAACTTTCGTCATCATCTTGACGCTTATTCTCACTTTCATGGATAATTCTTAATAGCTATTAAGTTTTGATTATCTTAAATTAAACCAATTCAAGGATAACCATTGGAGCGCCGTCACCTTTACGAGCTTTGGCTAACTTCATAATTCTGGTGTAACCACCATTACGATCTTTGTAACGAGGTGCAATATCACTAAAAAGTTTTTGCAATGCTGATTTAACAACAACTGCATCTTTTTCTTCATGGATATCTGCAAATTCATCACGTACAAAAGCAGCAGCCTTTCTTCTAGCAGCTAAATCGCCACGCTTACCTAAAGTAATCATCTTTTCGGCAGTTTTGCGAATTTCTTTTGCACGGGTTTCAGTAGTAACAATGCGTTCTTTAATGAACAATTGAGTTGTCATTTCGCGCAGCATTGCTTTTCTATGTGCGCTATCCCAACCTAATTTACGGTATGGCATCAGTTTACCTCCTTTATTTTTTAATCTTCTTGACGAAGTGAAAGTCCCAAGTCAGCTAATTTGTTTTTAACTTCTTCCAATGATTTCCGTCCCAAATTACGTACACGCATCATATCTGCTTCAGTCTTATCTGTTAACTCTTGCAGAGTATTGATACCAGCACGCTTCAGACAATTATATGAACGTACAGAAAGATCAAGCTCTTCGATTGTCATCTCAAGTTTTTTCTCTGCAGTATCATCTTCTTTTTCGATCATAACATCGTCAAATTTGGTATTTGCATCAGCAGTTTCGAACACTTTAAAGTGCGCTACTAAAATCTTAGCAGCAAAACTAAGGGCGTCATTAGGCTTGATTGAACCATCAGTCCAAATCTCTAAAGTGAGCTTGTCAAAATCATCTCTTTTACCAACTCGAGTTGATTCAACCTGGTAATTAACTTTTTTAATTGGTGAAAAAAGAGAATCGACAGGAATAACACCAATTGGCATATCTTCACTCTTGTTGTCACTTGCTGCAACATAACCGCGACCGTTCTTGACAGCAATTTGCATGTGCAAGTGACCACCGTCAGCAATGGTACAAATATATTGATCAGGATTTAAAATTTGAACATCAGCGTCAACTTTGAGGTCATCAGCAGTTATAGTAGCTGGACCTTCAACATCCAATTCAATTAATTTTTGCTCATCAGAAAATGATTTTAACTCAAGCTTTTTCAAGTTAAGAATCATTTTTACTACATCTTCTCTAACACCAGGAACTGTTGAGAATTCATGTAAGACACCATCAATTTGAACATAAACAAGTCCTGTACCTGGAATAGATGTCAGTAAAACTCTACGTAATGAATTACCTAAAGTAGTACCAAAGCCTCGTTCAAGTGGTTCAATAACAAATTTACCGTAAGACTTCTCTTGGTCAACAACGGTAATATTTGGTTTTTCAAATTCAATCATTACTAGGCCCCTTTCAAAACGCAACGTCCTTCATTAAGAAAAAAATTATACACGACGACGTTTTGGTGGTCTAGAACCATTGTGGGGAACTGGAGTGACATCACGAATTGCAGTAATTTCAAGACCAGTAGCTTGTAATGATCTAATTGCTGATTCACGACCAGAACCAGGACCTTTGACAGAAACTTCTACATGTTTCATACCTTGATCCATTGCACTCTTAGCTGCTGCTTCAGCTGCCATTTGAGCTGCAAACGGAGTAGACTTACGGCTACCCTTAAAGCCCAATGCACCGGCTGAAGACCAAGCAACTGCATTACCTTGAACGTCAGTAATCATGACTAAAGTATTATTAAACGTAGAATGAATATGGGCAACGCCTTTTTCAACGTGCTTCTTCACACGACGCTTACGTGCTGTTTTAGGCATCAATAAACCTCCTTATAAATTTTATTTATTCTTCTTACTACCCTTACGAGTACGGGCATTATTCTTGGTATTTTGACCACGAACTGGAAGTCCACGGCGGTGACGCATACCACGGTAAGAACCGATATCAATTAACCGTTTGATATTCATGCTAACTTGTCTACGCAAGTCACCTTCAACACGGTATTTATCAACTTCTGCGCGAAGCTTTTCTTGATCGTCTGGAGTCAAATCTTTTGAACGTATGTCTTCAGAAACGCCAGCATCCGCACAAATTTTTTGAGCTGTAGGCTCACCAATACCATAAATATATGTTAAAGCAACAACTATTCTCTTATCTCTTGGTAAGTCAACACCAGCAATACGTGCCATAAATTGCACCTCCTATTTTATTTTTAACCTTGACGTTGCTTGTGCTTAGGATTTGCAGAACAAATAACCATCACACGGCCATGTCTTTTAATAATTTTACAATGTTCACACATTGGTTTAACAGATGGTCTAACCTTCATGTTTACCCCCGTTATTACTTTATAAATCGATACGTAATTCTACCTTTTGTTAAATCGTAAGGAGAAAGTTCCACAGTAACACGGTCGCCGGGCAAAATACGAATGTAGTGCATTCTAATCTTGCCGGAAACATGTGCTAAAATCACAGCTCCATTTTCCAATTCAACTTTAAACATAGCATTAGGCAAAGTATCCACAACTTTACCTTTTACTTCAATGACATCATCTTTTGCCAAAGTCGTTCCTCCGCAATTAAACAGTCATACTTTGAAATTATAACACGGAACAGCAAATAAACAAGTTATTGCTATTTACTTAGTACCACATCAACACTTTCAAAAACTTTCTCAGGAGTTTGTTCACCATCAATAACAGTCAACAAATCTTTCTTTTGGTAAAAGTCTTTCAAAGGTGCATTCATCTTTTCGTTAACTTCTAAACGATTCTTGACCACTTCAGGCTTGTCATCTTCACGTTGATAAAAGTCATGACTACCACAACGATCACAAATACCTTTTTCTTTAGGCATCTTAGTAATCTTATTGTACGTAGCACCACAACTTTTACACATAAAGCGAGCTGACAAGCGATCGATTAAAGTTTGTTCTTTAACTTCAAGCGAAATTACACTAGTCAAAGGTTTATTAAGACGTTTAGTGATACCTTCTAACAATTCTGCTTGAACAGTTGTCCTTGGAAAGCCATCTAAAATATAGCCCTCTTTAATATCAGGTTGAGCTAATCGTTCTTCAACTAATTTAGCAGTAACTTCATCGGGTACCAAATTGCCCTTGTCGATATAACTTTTGGCTTCAAGACCAACTTTGGTTTCATTAGCCATTGCTTCCCTAAACATATCCCCAGTTGAAATATGAGTTAGGTGATATTTATCAACAATTTGCTCAGACACTGTACCTTTGCCAGCACCAGGCAAACCTAAAAGAATTAAGTTAATCATTTATCTATTTCCTATCTGATGAATCCTACATATTCACGCTTCATTAACAAACCATTAATCTGACGTGATAATTCAAGGACAACCCCAATAACAATTAAAAGACTTGTTCCGCCTAACCCAATTGAACTTGGTAAATCCCAAAAATTAGTAGCAAGCTGTGGCAGTAAAGCAACTAAACCTAAGAAAACAGATCCCACAGTTGATAATCTAATTAACAACTTCGAAACGTAATCTTGTGTATCCTTTCCTGGCCACACACTGGGAATATAAGCACCTTGCTTTTGCAAATTCTTTGAAAGCTTCTCAGGATTAACCTGAACAAAAGCATAGAAGAAAGTAAACAAAATAATCAAAAGTGTATAAATTATAACTCCTGGTGTAGTCTGCATACTAAACACGCTGGTCATTATCTTGTACCATTGTTGATCGCCTTGGGACTTTTGAAAGACCATTAAAATAGTTGCTGGTGTGATAATAAACGAACTTGCGAAAATTACCGGAATAACACCTGAAACATTAACTTTTAATGGCAAAAAGCTTTCTGAGCCACTTACAGTTGCTCTCTTTGTATATTGAATTGGAATCCGACGATCCGCCTGTTCAACCCACGTAACTAATTGTGTTACGACGAGAATTGCAATGATAATCGCGATGAAGAACACAATCCCTTGAATTCGATCACTCGCATTATTATTAATAATATCTTCCTTAAAAATCTGATATAGACCTCGTGGAAGACGAGCAATAATACCAGCAAAGATAATTACAGAAACACCATTACCGAGTCCTTTATCAGTGATTTCATCACCAAGCCAAGTCAATAACATTGTTCCAGCTGTCATAATAACAGCAATTTCAACATAGGTCTGCCACGATTGTGACTTTACAAGTCCCATTTGTGTTAAAGCGTTAAACCCAAGTGTAATACCGATACTTTGAACAAAAGCAACTGCTAATGACAACCATCTAGTAACTTGATTAGTTTTACGCCGACCTACTTCACCCTGTTTTCCCCATTCTACTAATGTAGGAACAATATCCATCTGCAACAACTGAATAACAATTTGCGCAGTAATATAAGGAGAAACACCCAGTGAAAAAATCGAATAATTATCCAACCCACCACCAGAAACAGTATCTAGCATGGGAACTAAACCAGTTTGTGCTACTTGAGTGATCGCTTTTGCATTTACACCCGGAACTGTAATATTAGCTCCTATGCGATACAACAGGAGAATAAAGAGCGTAAAATAAATTTTATTTCGAATTTCTTTATCCTTAAAAGCGTTCTTCAAGGTCGAAAACATTAGATCACCTCAACAGATCCGCCAGCAGCCTCAACTGCTTTCTTAGCAGCGGCAGAAACTTTGTTAACCTTTACGTTTAATTTGACTTTTAATTCGCCTTTAGCAAGTAATTTAACGCCTGATAATTCTTTCTTTACCAAACCGTTTTCTTTCAAACTAGCGACAGTTACTTCACTATTATCTTCGAATTTATTCAAGTCGTCTAAATTAATAATTGCATATTCTTTACGGTTAACGTTCTTAAATCCACGCTTAGGCATAGTTCTGAATAATGGCATTTGTCCACCTTCAAAACCTAAACGAGTATGGCCGCCTTGACGGGATAATTGACCCTTTTGTCCACGACCAGAAGTCTTACCGAAACCACTTGAAGTACCACGTCCAACACGTTTTTTAGTTGAGCGTGAACCAGCAGAGGCATGTAATTCATTAAGCTTCATTAATTTGGCACCTCCTCAATAATTATTTATTAACTTCTTCAACAGAAATTAAGTGGGCAATTTTCATTAATGCACCACGAGTAGCAGCGTTGTCTGGTAGAACAACAGTACTGCTGATTCTACCTAAGCCAAGAGCCTTAACAACTTTCTTTTGGTTAGGTAGACGGTGCGCAACACTTCTAATTAAAGTAACTTTTAATTCAGTCATTTATAGTCTCCCTAATCTAAATCTGCGTGGCGAAGCTTTTCAACTTCTTCACTTGTTCTAAGCTTTTTCAAGCCATCAATCGCTGCACGAACAACGTTGATTGGTGTGTTTGAACCAAGTGACTTAGAAGTAACATCAGCAATACCAGCCATATCCATAACGATACGAACAGCACCACCGGCAGCAATACCTGAACCAGCTGGAGCAGGCTTGAATAAAATACTACCTGAACCATAGTGACCAATTACTTCATGAGGAATGGTAGTACCAACCTTAGGAACATTGATCATGTTCTTCTTACCAGCTTCAACGGCCTTACGGATTGCTTCTGGAACTTCTTGAGCTTTACCAGTACCAAAGCCTACACGACCTTTTTTGTCGCCAACAACTACTAGGGCAGCAAATCTCATGCGTTGACCACCCTTGACAACCTTGGTGACACGATTAATTGCTACTAACTGATCTTCAATGTCGTCCTTATTTCTACGATTATTACGAGAATCGTTGCGGTTTGCCATGTATTATTCTCCTTCCCTAGAAATCTAATCCGTTTTCACGAGCGGCATCTGCCAAAGCTGAAATACGGCCGTGGTATAAGTAACCACTTCTATCAAACACAATGTTTGAAATGTTCTTAGCTTTAGCTGCTTCGGCAATAGCTTTACCAACAGCTTGAGCTTGTTCTACCTTAGTTGAACCTTTAATAGATTCATCCAAAGTTGAGGCACTTGCTAGCGTGACACCCTCTACATCATCAATTAATTGAGCGTAGATGTTCTTGTTTGAACGGAAAACACTTAAGCGTGGGCGCTCAGCAGTACCAGAGATCTTGCTACGAATACGTTTATGACGCTTTAAGCGCAATTTGTTTTTGTCTGGTTTTGAAATCACAATTTCACCTCAAAATTTATTTATTATTTACCTGTCTTACCTTCCTTACGACGTACATATTCGTCAACATAACGAATACCTTTACCTTTGTAAGGTTCTGGTGGACGTACATCGCGAATTTCAGCAGCAAATTGTCCAACATTTTGCTTAGAAATTCCTTCTACTTCAATATCAGTGTTTGAAGTAGCGTTTACGGAAACACCTTCAGGTGCAGTCATTACAACTGGGTGAGAGTAGCCAACATTCAAAGTTAACTTGTTGCCTTGTGTAGTAGCACGGTAACCAACACCGATTAACTTCAAAGTCTTCTTGTAGCCGTTAACTACACCTTCAACCATTGATGCTAAATTAGCTCTTTCAGTACCATGAAGTGCTTTATCATTTTCACTTGAACGTGAAAAATTGATCTTGCCATCTTCTTGCTTAAAAGTAATTTTAGGATCGAAGTATCTAGTTAATTCACCCTTTGGGCCCTTAACAGTAATATTGTCACCTTCCTTGGTAACAGTGACACTGTCTGGGACTTCAATTGTTTTTAAACCTATACGGCTCATTGATTGTTCTCCTTTCTGTCAGAATTACCAAACGTAAGCAATAACTTCGCCGCCAACGCCTTTTTGTCTAGCTTCTTTATCGGTAATTACACCAGCAGAAGTAGAAACGATGGCAATACCTAAGCCGTTAAGAACTTTAGGTAAGTTTTCAGCACTAACGTAATTTCTAAGACCTGGCTTAGAAATCCGTTTTAAGCCTGAAATGACACGTTCTCCGTTTGGACCGTATTTCAAGAAAACCTTGATAACACCTTGTTTATTGTCATCAGTAACTTCGTAATCACGGATGAAACCTTCGCGTTTCAAAATTTCTGAAATAGATTTTTTAATATTTGATGCAGGAATTTCAACTGAACTATGCTTTGCCATGTTGGCATTTCTAATTCTAGTCAAGTAATCTGCGATCGGATCTGTCATGACCATTTATGCTATCCTCCTAACCGTATTACCAACTAGCCTTTTTAAGACCTGGGATTTGACCTTTGTGAGCTAAATCCTTCAAGCAAATACGGCATAAGCCAAATTTACGGTAAACTGAGTGTGGACGACCACATCTCTCACAACGTGTATATTCACGTGAAGAAAACTTAGCAGGACGATGATTTCTAATTTTTTGTGATGTTTTAGCCATTAATGTCCTCCATTATTTTGCAAACGGCATACCAAATTGACCTAAAAGCTCACGAGCCTCTTCGTCAGTATTGGCAGTAGTAACGATAACAACATCTAAACCTCTGGTACGGTTAACCTTATCAAAGTCAATTTCTGGGAAAATCAATTGTTCCTTGATACCTAAAGTGTAGTTACCACGACCATCGAATGAACGACTTGAAACACCGCGGAAGTCACGAACACGTGGAAGTGAAACATTGATTAACTTGTATAAGAAATCATACATTCTAGTACCTCTAAGTGTAACCTTAGCACCAATTGACATTCCTTCACGTAAACGGAAGTTAGCAATTGACTTCTTTGCCTTAGTAACTAAAGGCTTTTGACCAGAAATTAAAGTTAATTCTTCAACTGCTTCGTCTAAGTTCTTAGCGTTGGAAACTGCGTCACCAACACCCATGTTCAAAACGATTTTTTCAATTTTTGGTACTTGCATAACAGAATCATATTCAAATTTTTCTTGTAATGCAGGAACAATCTTTTCTTTATATTCTTGAGCTAAATAACTTGCCATTTGTGTCCTCCCTTCTACTTATTAGTTTCTTCTTTTTTGCTTTCACCCTTAGCAATAACTTTAACGTTTGATGCATGAATTGAACCTTCTGATTCAACTACGCCACCGTTTGCATTGCTTTGTGAAGGCTTTTCGTGCTTCTTAATCGTATTAACGCCTTTAACAACCACACGGTTCTTTTTAACGTTAACAGAAAGAACTACACCTTCTTTGCCCTTATCTTTTCCGGCAATAACTTTTACTTTGTCACCAGTTTTAACAAACATCAGTGCACCTCACTTAATTATAAGACTTCAGGAGCAAGAGAGACGATCTTCATAAAGTCGTGCTCACGTAACTCACGTGCAACAGGCCCAAAGATACGAGTACCACGTGGACTCTTATCTGCATTAATAACTACGCCGGCATTTTCATCAAACTTAATGTATGATCCATCTTCACGGCGTGCGCCTGATTTTGTTCTAACAATGACTGCTTTAACAACGTCACCTTTTTTGACAACGCCACCTGGTGTTGCTTGTTTAACAGTTGCTACCACGATATCACCAATGTTACCAGTCTTACGTTTTGATCCACCTAAGACTCTAATAACTAAAAGTTCTCTGGCACCAGAGTTATCAGCAACTCTCAAACGGGATTCATTTTGAATCACTGTATAATCCTCCCCTCACTAAATCCGCAAAATTAAACAGATTTCTTAACAATTTCTACTAAACGAAAGCGCTTTGTACGAGATAATGGACGAGTTTCCATGATACGAACAGTATCGCCAACTTTAGCTTCATTATTTTCGTCTTGTGCATAGTATTTCTTAGAATATCTAATACGCTTCTTGTAAACAGGGTGGTTCTTGTAGGTATCAACTACAACAGTGATAGTTTTGTCATTCTTATCAGAAACTACACGACCTTGGTATACGTGACGATGATTTCTTTCGATTGATTCGCTCAAGTTAATAACTCCCTTCCACTAATCTTTCTTCAATGCTTCTTCACTAAGAATTGTTTTAATTCTAGCGATATTCTTGCGGACTTTACTCAGGCGAGCGGTATTTTCTAATTGACCCGTTGCTTGTTGGAAACGCAAGTTGAAAAGTTCTTCTTTGTATTGCTTTTCCTTTTCTAACATTTGATCAGTGGTTAGTGTTCTGATATCCTTAGCCTTCATTAGAATTGCCACCTACTTCCGAACTTTTAGTCACAAACTTACATTTAATTGGTAACTTAGTTGAAGCAAGACGCAAAGCTTCACGAGCAGTTGCTTCGTCAACGCCACCAATTTCAAACATAATTTTTTCTCTTTTTACTACAGCTACCCAACCAGCTGGTGCACCTTTAGCAGTGTATGACTTTTGTGGGAAAATTCTGATCCAAACTTTACCACCACGCTTCATGTAACGAGTCATCGCAACACGAGCAGCTTCAATTTGTTGATTAGTTATCCAGTGAGATTCAAGGGCTTCTAAACCATATTCACCAAAGGCAATGGTTTTACCACCTTTAGCAGCACCACGCATCTTACCACGGAATTCACGACGGTGTTTTACTCGTTTTGGTACTAAAGGCATTATTTGTTTCCTCCCTTCACAGCTTTTGCGGGCTTCTTGTTCTTAGTAGGCAAGACTTCACCGCGGTTGATCCAAACTTGAACACCAATTTCACCATAAGTAGTGAAAGCATTTACCCAAGCGTAATCAATATCAGCTCTTAAAGTTTGTAATGGAACCCGACCTTCTGTATGCCATTCTCTTCTTGCCATGTCGGCACCGTTTAAACGACCAGAGGTTTGTACTCTGATACCTTTAGCGCCAGCACGCATACTTCTTTGAGTAGCTTGACGGATTGCACGTCTAAAAGCAATACGAGCTTCAAGTTGACTGGCAATACTGTCAGCAACTAATTTAGCATCAAGATCTGGTTTCTTAATTTCAACAATGTTGACATGTACTTGTTTCTTAGTCAAAGCATTCAAGTCTCTTCTCAAAGCTTCAACTTCAGAACCACCTTTACCAATTACCATACCCGGTTTTGAAGTATTGATGGAAATATTGATTCTGTTAGCTGCACGTTCAATTTCAACAGTAGAAACAGAGGCATCCTTCAACTTCTTAGAAATGAATTTTCTGATGCGCAGGTCTTCATTTAAGGTTTCTTTATATCCTCTGTCAGCATACCATTTAGATTCCCAATCGCGAATAACGCCAAGACGGAAACCATTTGGGTTAATCTTTTGACCCATTAATATACCTCCCTTAATCGTTCTTTTCTGAAACTACTACAATTACATGACTTGTTCTCTTGTTAATTGGAGAAGCCATACCCTTGGCACGTGGCCGGAATCTCTTCAAAGTTGCACCTTCATTTACATATGCTTCTGATACGTAAAGATTTGCACTTTCAAGATCATAGTTGTGTTCTGCGTTAGCAATAGCTGAACGTAAAACTTTTTCAACGATTGGGGAAGCAGCTCTAGGCGTAAATTCCAAGATTGCTAATGCTTCAGCAACGTCTTTGCCGCGAATTAAGTCAACGACTAAGCGAGCTTTTCTTGCAGCAATTCGAACAGTTCTTGCTTCAGCTCTAGCTGAACTAATTTGTTCTGCCATTTAAGTGTTTCTCCCTTCTTTATTTTGCAGTGGCCTTATCGTCAGATGTCTTGTGTCCACGGAAAGTTCTCGTTGGAACGAATTCACCTAACTTGTGACCAACCATGTCTTCAGTAATGTAAACTGGAACATGCTTTCTACCGTCGTAAACAGCTATAGTCAAACCAACAAAGGAAGGGAAAATAGTTGAACGACGTGACCAAGTCTTAATAACTTGCTTCTTTTCTGCGTTTTCTTGAGCTTCAACCTTCTTCAACAATGATGCGTCTGCAAAAGGTCCTTTTTTAATACTACGGCTCATTAATTAACCCTCCTTCTATTATTTGCTACCCTTACGGTGACGAATGATCAGCTTCTCGCTAGCTCTCTTACTATTTCTAGTCTTAACGCCGCGACTCTTCTTACCCCAAGGAGTCATAGGTTGTGGACGACCAACTGGAGCCTTACCTTCACCACCACCATGTGGGTGATCGTTAGGGTTCATTACAGAACCACGTGATTGTGGACGTCTGCCTAACCAACGACTACGACCAGCTTTACCTAATTGAATCAATGAATGTTGTTCATTACCAACAACGCCGATAGTAGCACGACAAACTGACAAGATCTTACGAACTTCGCCACTTTGTAATCTGACTAATGCATATTTACCGTCAAAACCTAACACTTGAGCACTTGTACCAGCACTTCTTACCAATTGTCCACCCTTACCAGGTTTCATTTCAATGTTATGAATTGAGGTACCAGTAGGAATGTTCTTTAATGGTAATGCGTTACCTGGCTTGATATCTGCATCTGCACCAGATTCAACAATATCGCCAACTTTTAAGCCCTTAGGTGCTAGAATGTAAGTCTTGATACCGTCAGTGTAGTGAAGAAGTGCAATGTTAGCAGTTCTGTTTGGATCGTATTCGATAGATTTAACAACTGCTTTTGCATTATCTTTATTACGCTTAAAATCGATAACACGGTACTTTTGCTTGTGACCACCACCACGGTGTCTACTTGTAATATGACCATATGAGTTACGGCCTGCTGTATGTGATTGTGATTCAAGCAAGGTACGTTCTGGCTTGCTCGTCGTAATCTCAGCGAAGTCGGAAGAAGTCATATTACGGCGACCATTTGTGGTTGGCTTATAAACTTTAATAGCCAATTGACTGACCTCCTATTACTTATTCTCTTCTTTGTTTTCGTCTTTGAAAATCTTAATGTCGTTTGAATCGTCAGTTAAGGTAACAATTGCCTTGCGTGTACGAGCTGTTTTACCAGCATAGCGACCAACGCGCTTGTCCTTGCCACGAACGTTCATGATGTTAACTTTCTTAACTTTAACATCAAAGATTTCTTCAACAGCGATACGAACTTGAGTCTTGGTTGCAGTTAAAAGCACGTTGAAAGTGTACTTCTTATCATCCATTAAGTTCGTTGACTTTTCAGTAATGACAGGTCTTAAAATGATATCGTGTGCACTCATTTCTTTGAAGCCCCCTCAACATTCTTTTCAATCTTTTCTACAGCATCCTTAGTCAAGATCAACTTGCCGTAGTTAACAACGTCTTCAACATTTACGCCATTAACAGGAACAACCTTAACATTAGTTAAGTTTCTTGCTGAAAGTTGTACGTTCTTGTCGTCTGAAACAACTAAAACCTTACCTTCAACATTCAAGCTGCTTAACATTGACTTAAATTCTTTAGTCTTAGGTGCTGACATTGTCAACTGGTCTAAAACGATTAAATCTTGATCAATCAATTTTTGGGAAAGAACTGACTTAATAGCCAAACGACGTTGCTTTCTTGGCATTGAATATGCGTATGAACGTGGAGTTGGTCCGAAGACAACACCACCGCCGCGCCATTGTGGAGATCTAATGGAACCTTGGCGAGCACGTCCTGTACCCTTTTGCTTCCATGGTTTCTTACCACCGCCGCGAACAGCAGATCTATTCTTAACTTTTGAGGTACCTTGACGTTTGCCAGCTCTTTGTCTGATGATTGCGTCAAACACAACGCTTTCGTTTGGTTCAATACCAAAAACTGCATCATTTAAAGTAACTTCACCAGCATCTTTACCTTTTTGATCGATAACCTTTAAATTAGCCATTCTAGTCCTCCTTCCTATTTATTAATCTTAACAGCAGATTTAACAGTAATTAATGAGTTCTTAGCACCTGGAACATTACCTTTAATCAGCAATACGTTCTTATCTGCTACAACTTTTTCAATTACTAAGTTTTCAATGGTAACTTTCTTCATACCCATGTGACCTGGCAAACGCTTGCCCTTTGGTACACGGTTAATGATGGAACCCATTGAACCTGGAACTCTGTGGTATCTTGAACCGTGAGTTTCAGGTCCACGTGATTGGCCCCAACGCTTAATGTTACCTTGGTATCCATGACCTCTTGTAATTCCAGTAACGTCTACAACGTCGCCTTCCTTAAATGTGTCCACAGTAACTTCTGAGCCGACTTCGTAGTCCTTAAGCTCAACTCCGCGGATTTCACGAATGAAGCGCTTAGGCGAAGTCTTTGCTTTTGCAGCATGACCTTTTTCTGGTTTGTTGCTCAAAACTTCACGTTTATCTTGGTATCCTAATTGAACTGCTTCGTAACCGTCTGATTCAACAGTCTTAACTTGCATAACAACGTTAGGAGTTGCTTCAACAACAGTTACAGGAACAAGGATACCATCTTTAGTAAAGACTTGAGTCATACCGACTTTTCTTCCTAAGATTCCTTTGGTCATGATTACACCTCTTTCTTTTTAAAAATTATAATTTAATTTCGATGTCAACGCCGCTTGGAAGATCAAGCTTCATTAAAGAATCAACAGTCTTAGGTGTAGGATTTAAAATGTCGATTAAACGCTTGTGCGTACGCATTTCAAATTGTTCACGTGAGTCCTTGTTCTTGTGTGGTGAACGTAGAACAGTGAACAAAACCCTTTCTGTTGGTAGTGGAACTGGACCTGAAATTTCAGCACCAGTTCTCTTAGCAGTAGCTACAATCTTAGCAGCTGATTCATCGAGAATACCATGTTCGTATGACTTAAGTCTGATACGAATAGATTGACTTGCCATTGAATTACCTCCTTAACGTCTTCTTTTAAAAGATGACTAGCCTCCGCAAAAATTACCGGCCACACCTCTGTGGCAATGCAGCCTGGTGTGCCGCAACCTTTTGCATCAACGCTTACAACAATTACATGTGTTTAGAGCATAGCACTCCCCCAAACACACAAAGACTAGTATACCTGCTCTTTGTTGAAATATCAAGGATTTAGAGCATTTTAATTTAATTTTTTGCTTTTTCTTTCTATATTACTTAACTTTTTTATTATTATTTTTTTGAAAAAAACAGAAAAAAAGTCATTGGCATTACCAATGACTTTTAAAAATCTTATTTTTTATTTTTTAAACTAACAAGAATTAGTCAGCTTCGCCGCCGCGCTTCTTGATAATTTCTGCTTGAATTGACTTAGGAGTTGCTGCGTAGTGGTCAAATACCATCGTAAATGTACCACGACCTTGAGTTGATGAACGCAAAGTAGTTGCGTAACCAAACATTTCAGCAAGTGGAACCATTGAGTTCAATACCTTAGCACCTGAACGGTCTTGCATATTGTCCATCGTACCACGACGAGCAGTAATTGAGCCCATTACATCACCCAAGTATTCTTCTGGGGTGATTACTTGAACCTTCATAATTGGTTCAAGAATAACAGCACCAGCCTTAGGAGCAGCATTTCTCAAAGCAAGTGATGCAGCAACCTTGAAGGCAGCTTCAGATGAGTCGACTTCGTGATAACTACCATCGTAAAGCTTAGCCTTAACGTCGATCAATGGGTAGCCAGCAAGAATACCGTTCTTCATTGATTCTTGAAGTCCAGCATCTACTGAAGGGATAAATTCACGAGGAACAACACCACCGACAATGGCATCTTCGAATTCGTAGCCTTTACCTCTTTCGTTTGGTGTAAACTCAACCCAAACGTCACCGTATTGACCTTTACCACCGGATTGACGAACGAACTTACCTTGAGCCTTAGCTGGCTTAGTGAAGGTTTCACGGTAAGCAACTTGTGGTTCACCGATCTTAGCTTCAACGTGGAATTCGCGCTTCATCCGTTCGACCATGATTTGCAAGTGCAATTCACCCATTCCGGAAATCAAGGTTTGACCAGTTTCAGCATTAGTTTCAGCTCTGAAAGTTGGGTCTTCTTCAGTCAACTTTTGCAAAGCAACATCAAGCTTATCACGATCAGCCTTTGATTCAGGTTCAATCGAAACTTGGATAACTGGATCTGGAACTTCCAAACTTTCCAAAATTAATGGGTGGTCTGGATCAGTTAATGAGTCACCAGTAGTAGTGTTCTTCAAACCAATAGCACCAGCAATATCACCTGAGAATACTTCTGGAATTTCAGTTCTTGAGTTGGCGTGCATTTGCAACAAACGTCCAACACGTTCACGACTGTTCTTTGAAGCATTCAAAACGTATGAACCTGATTCAAGAGAACCAGTATAAACACGAATATAAGTCAAACGACCAACAAATGGGTCAGTAGCAATCTTGAAAGCTAAAGCTGAGAATGGCTTATCGTCTCCTGCTACTAATTCTTCTTCTTCACCAGTCTTAGGATCGTGAGCGATGTATGGCTTAACGTCAACAGGCGATGGCAAGTAGTCAACCACACCGTCAAGCATCATTTGTACACCCTTGTTCTTGAAAGCTGAGCCAGCAAATACTGGGAACAATTCCAAGTTCAAGGTAGCCTTACGAATAGCAGCCTTTAATTCATCAATGGAAATTTCGTCACCATTAAGGTATTTTTCCATAATGTCATCGTCAACATCAGCAACTTGTTCAATCAAAGCACTTCTACGCTTTTCAGCATCAGCCTTGTATTCGTCAGGAACTGGAATAGTTTCCCACTTAGAACCAAGCTTGTCTTCATCATAAACATCAGCAACCATGTTGATTAAGTCGATAACACCTTCAAAAGTTTCGGCAGAACCGATTGGCATTTGAACAGGTAAGGCATTGGCATTTAAGCGTTCATGTAAAGAAGTAACAGATTTATCGAAATCTGCACCAATCTTGTCCATCTTGTTAACAAAAACAATTCGAGGAACACCGTAAGTTTCAGCTTGACGCCAAACATTTTCAGTTTGTGGTTCAACACCAGCTTGAGCATCAAGAACAGTTACCGCACCGTCAAGAACACGGAGTGAACGTTCAACTTCGATAGTGAAGTCAACGTGTCCTGGGGTGTCAATGATGTTAATTCTGTAGTCTTTCCATTGCGCAGTCGTAGCGGCTGATGTAATGGTAATCCCACGTTCCTTTTCTTCGTCCATCCAGTCCATTTGGCTGTCACCTTCGTGGGTTTCACCAATTTTGTGGATCTTACCAGTGTAGTAAAGGATACGTTCAGTAGTGGTAGTTTTACCCGCATCAATGTGGGCCATAATACCAATGTTACGTGTCTTTTCTAATGGAAATTCACGCTTATTAGCCATAAATTCTTATCTCCTTAAAAAATATACCAATCAAATTAGAAGCGGTAGTGTGCAAATGCACGGTTAGCTTCAGCCATACGGTGAACATCTTCACGCTTCTTAACTGCAGAACCGGTGTTGTTTGAAGCGTCGATAATTTCGTTAGCTAAACGTTCATCCATTGTATGTTCATTACGTAAACGAGCGTATGAAACAAGCCATCTTAAACCTAAAGTAGTTCTTCTTTCTGGACGAACTTCAACTGGAATTTGGTAGTTTGAACCACCGATACGACGAGCTCTAACTTCCAAAACTGGCATAATGTTGTTCATAGCTTCTTCAAAAACGTCAAGTGGTTCCTTGCCGGTCTTGTCTTTAACGATGTTGAAAGCATCATAAAGGATAGAAGATGCCTTAGCTCTCTTACCATCAAGCATCAAGTGGTTGATTAACTTAGTAACAAGCTTTGAGTTATAAACTGGATCTGCTAAAACGTCTCTTTTAGTTACATGTCCTTTTCTAGGCATTATTTAACTCCTCCTTAATCTTTCTTAGCACCGTACTTAGAACGGCCTTGTTTTCTGCCATCAACACCAGCAGTATCAAGGGCACCACGAATAATATGGTAACGTACACCAGGAAGGTCCTTTACACGACCACCACGGATTAAAACAACCGAGTGCTCTTGCAAGTTGTGACCTTCACCTGGGATATAAGCAGTAACTTCGATTAAGTTAGAAAGACGAACACGAGCATACTTACGTAAAGCTGAGTTTGGCTTCTTTGGTGTCATAGTACCAACACGAGTTGCAACACCACGCATTTGTGGAGCTGGGTTGAATACTAATTCTTTCTTCATACTGTTGTAGCCGTAGCTTAAAGCTGGTGACTTTGATTTAGTCGTCTTTGAGTGACGGCCTTTTCTTACCAATTGGTTAATAGTTGGCATTAACTTTTTCCTCCTAAAAAAACTGTTTATTCTGTTCACACATCCAGGAGTTTCTTTTTTAGATCCTGAACTATCTTCAAAACATACAAAGACTATTGTACTCGTTTTTAAAGATAAATCAATCTTTATTCGTTTAAAAGTTAGTGTCAACTTTTTGTGGGTAATAAACTTTAAGCCTTTACCTGCTGCTATTTGTAGTTTTCGCTTTTAAATTATTTGCTCGGGTAAATCAAATATCTGCCCGCCATTAATGATCCCTTGATTCCAATAATGTGTCTTGGCCGTTTCGCCAAAGTCTGCTTGAAAATACTCATAATACGGTCTGTTCTTTGCCTTAAAACGATGGTCTACTTGCCTAATTCTTTGCTCTTTAGCAGCTTTTCGTTGCTCGTTAAGCAAATATTGGCTAATATCGCCGCCATTTAACTGGAAGATAATGCTTCTGGCTACACTTTCAGCTCCTACCTTACTCCAGCCCATTGGTCTTGAACTCAGCCGCTCTGACAAATAATGACTGATGTGGCCTTCAGCGGTGCAACGCTGATAAGCTGCTTCTTGCGTATTTAAAATTGCCTGCCAATTACCTAATAGATAAGTTTTAGCTTGGTTAAGAGCGGCAATTTGCGTTGATGTTAAGTCGGGATCACTAAAGCGAGTTTCAAAGTATAATTCTACTTTGTCCCGCTGACCGGTTAAAGCCCAATGATATAAGCGATAAGCAGCAGCTGCCTTAGTATTAACAGCGGCTTGACGGCAATACTTTAACAAATGAAAGCGATCCAAGACAAACTTACAGTTAGGTAAATATTTAGCGCCCGCCTTAATCCAAGGCGCGCCATCACCAGCAAGATAAAACTGCTTAGCTTGCGGATAATTAGCTTCTAAATAACATAGCACCTCGTCCCACAGTTGTTCATTGGCCATACCAGCATAAGTACCAGTAAAATATTTAGGCTTAATTAAGTGATGGCGCTTCTGGCTTTCATCATAGCCTTCGTGTAAGTACACTAACTTCATAAAATGGTTACTGCCATCTTGAAAGGCGACATGATCTTCATCTGCTTCTAAATAAACAATTTGCTTATTTCGTGCTTGCACCTGATCAGGTTGATTAGGCAATAGCTGGCCTGCACGATGAACAATATTCATGACTGTTGTTTTAGAATGGATTTCACTGTATTTAAGTAAATCAATGGCTGCCTGATAATGATATTTAGCTACGTTTTCTAAAACAGCCGCCTTAAAGCCTAAGGTCATCCGGCTATACTTGGTGAAAGCTAAGGCTTGATCAAGCCAAAAGAAATAATGTTGGTCTTGTTTATCTTGGTAATAAGTACGCTTAAAAGTTAATTGCCCATACAAAGTCTGCTTAATACATGTACGCATGGCTTTAACTTCATACTGCTTTTTGCGACTAGGCAACTGCTTATAACTAGCATCAAGCTGCTCAAGATAAGAACCAATTAGCTTTAAACCCCAATGGCGCAATTTCTGCATGAATGCTTCTAAGACATCATCGAAAGTAAGCTGACAGTCCAGCAGCTTATTAGTATCAGTAGTTAAATTATCTAACAAAAGCTGTAAATCTTGTAGTAAACTAGTCATATAGAAGAAAACCTTTCTGAATGTAAATTTTGTTCAAACTACATTTTAGCAGAAGGTTCTCTTCTATTTTTTATTTTCCCCACAAATACTTTACGCTAACCGTTTAAAAATTCAATTTTCGCGTACCTATTAATGAGGTAACAACATGAACTGGATTTATACACTAACTAATTTTTTAATCGGCACCTGCCTTGCATCCCATGCCGCTGTCGTTTGTGACCGTTGGGAAACTTCTGACTTTTTCTTAACTCGATCGCGTTGCAACATTTGCCAGACCGAACTCAGCATACTTGACGAATTGCCAGTGATTTCTTATCTTTGGCTTCATGGTAAATGCCGCTATTGCAGTCATTCAATCCCAATCAACTTGCCGGTGATTGAAATTTGCGGCGGGCTTGCCTTCAGCCAAATTGACTTCAGCCGAATTAATGGTTGGGCAACTACTATCCTGATTTTCAGTCTTCTACTTGCTGCCATCAGCGATTTTGAGAAACAAGAATTTCATTTGCTGATGCTTGCACCAGCCTTATGTCTAGCACTCTTCAAAAGTAAAGACCTACTTCACTTTCAATTTTTAGATTGTATAGAATTATTACCGATTTTACTATTATTGCTATTCTTCGTTTGGCAGCACAAATTGGGTAGTGGCGATTTGCTCATTTATCTTATCCTCGCTATCTACTTTAGCCCGCACACAGCAAACCTAACCTTTTTAATTGGCTCAGCATTATTAATTGTCCATTTTTACCTGAAAAAGCAAAAAGGGCAAAAGCAACAAGCCATTGCCTTTGTCCCCTATCTCTTTCTTGGACTAACTATTCAACTTTTATTCAAATAAAATAGCGTTCCTACTATTATATAGAAACGCTATTTATTTTTGAACTACTTTTGTGGTTCCTTAGCCTTGTCAGCTTCCTTCATCTTTTTCTCAATATCAGCGATTGAGTAAACAGATTGTGGCTTCTTAACATCAGCCTCAGGTTCCATATTACGGTAAATTGGAAGACCAGTACCAGCTGGAATAATCTTACCGATAATAACATTTTCTTTCAAACCAAGCAATGGATCGTTCTTGCCTCTGATTGATGCATCAGTCAGAACACGAGTTGTTTCCTGGAATGAGGCAGCTGACAAGAAACTATTAGTTTCAAGGGCAGCCTTAGTAATTCCCAAGATAACACTTTGTGCAGTAGCTGGGATACCACCAGAAATAATAACTGACTTGTTGCGTTCCTTAAAGTCACCAATATCCATTACAGCACCTGGCAATAAGTCAGTTTCGCCTGGATCAAGGATCCGAACTTTTTGCAACATTTGCCGAGTTAAGACTTCGACGTGCTTGTCAGAAATGTCTACCCCCTGCATTCTGTAGGCTTTTTGAACTTCAACTAAAATGTACTCTTCAGTTGTCAAGGTATCAGTTACTTGAATTAATTCCTTAGGATCAACAGAACCCAAAGTCAACTTGTCACCACGGTTAACAAAGTCACCTTCGGCAACAGCGACAGAAGCAGTATAAGGAATACTGTAACTTCTGGTATCAATCTTACCCTTAACAGTGATTTCACGCGTATGTTCAGCTGGGTTTTCTTGAATTGAATCAATGATACCATCAACTTCAGAAATGATTGCCCGACCTTTAGGGTTACGAGCTTCAAACAATTCTTGCACACGAGGAAGACCCTGAGTAATATCTTCAGCACCGGCAACCCCACCGTTGTGGAAAGTACGCAAAGTCAACTGTGTACCAGGTTCACCGATTGATTGAGCGGCAACAGTACCAACTGCTTCACCGACTTCAACTTCTTCACCAGTAGCCAAGTTCATTCCGTAACACTTACGACAAACACCGTGAGGTGTATCACAGATCAGGATTGAACGAATCTTGACATCAGTAACACCAGCATCACAAATCTTGTGAGCTAAGTTTTCATCCATCATTTCATTTGGACCAGCAAGTACTTCACCAGTCTTAGGATCCTTAACAGTTTCAGCAGTGAAACGACCAAGCAAACGATCGTACAAAGGCTCGATTAATTCGTCACCTTCCATGATGGCGTGAACGTGAATGCCACGATCAGTACCACAATCGTCTTCACGAATAATAACATCCTGAGCAACATCAACTAACCGCCGTGTCAAGTAACCTGACTGAGCAGTCTTCAAGGCCGTATCAGTCATTCCCTTACGGGCACCGTGAGTGGACATGAACAATTCCAAAACTGACAAACCTTCCTTGAAGTTTGACGTAACAGGAATTTCAAACAACCCACCGTTAGGAGTGGCCATCAAGCCACGCATTCCGGCTAACTGTGTAAAGTTAGAAATGTTACCACGGGCACCAGAGTCGGCCATGATTGTAATTGGATTACGTGGATCATAAATCTGCGCAATTTCGTTTTGAACTTGATCCTTACATTCATTCCAAATGCTAATAACCCGATCGTGCCGCTCTTGCTCAGTAATCAAGCCACGTCTAAATTGTTTAGAAACAACATCAACTTGCTTGTGTGCCTTAGCAACCTTTTCGTCCTTATCATTAATTTCTGGAACATCAGTCATCCCAATGGTAATTCCGGAAGTAGTTGAGCTAGTGTAGCCTAACTTCTTCAAATCATCAAGGTATTCTGAGGTTCTTTGAACCTTGTAATACTTGTAAATTGTCGCAATTGAATCAGACAAAAATGACTTCTTGAATGGTGTTGCAACTAATTCGTCACCAACACTGTCAATCTTTTCATGAATGTCTTCACCAGGTTCTAAGAAGTACTTAGGTGCTAGTGGATTGTTCAAGTTTTCTTCGGTTGGCTCATTAATGTAGAAGTAATCTTCTGGTGTAATTTGGTTAAAAATTACTCGACCATAAGTGGTAATGAAAATACCATGTTCATAACCCTTAGGCCATGATTTCTTCGGCATTGAATCAGCTGACATACCAATGATTGTATGGTAGTGAATATCACCATTATTGTATGCAACTGTAGCTTCTGCAGGTGAGTTGAAAATCATACCTTCACCCTCACGACCACGTTCAGCCTGAGTTAACCAGTAGTTACCCAACACGATATCCTGTGAAGGTGTAACGATTGGCTTACCATCTTTTGGTGCCAAGATATGATGCGCAGCTAACATCAACAACCGTGATTCAGCAACAGCTTCATCTGATAATGGAACGTGGATAGCCATTTGGTCCCCATCGAAGTCGGCATTGTAAGCTTCACAAGCTAATGGGTGCAAACGGATTGATTTACCTGGAACCAAAACTGGTTCGAAGGCTTGGATACTCAAACGGTGCAAAGTAGGGGCACGGTTTAACAGAACCGTTCTTTCCTTAATTACATCTTCCAATACATCCCAGACATCATCGTCTTCACGATCAATCTTACGCTTAGCACTCTTAATGTTAGAAGCAATCTTACGCTTAACTAATTCGTGCATTACGAATGGCTTGAACAATTCCAGCGCCATTGGCCGCGGAACACCACATTGATAGAATTTCAATTTCGGTGAAACGTCAATAACCGAACGACCTGAATAGTCAACACGCTTACCAAGCAAGTTTTGACGGAAACGTCCTTGCTTACCTTTAAGCATGTGTGACAATGACTTCAATGGTCGGTTACCTGGTCCAACAACTGGACGACCACGACGGCCATTATCAATCAAAGCATCGACAGCTTCTTGCAACATCCGCTTTTCGTTTTGCACGATAATGTTTGGTGCGTTTAAGTCAAGCAATCTCTTCAACCGGTTATTCCGGTTAATTACCCGGCGGTAAAGGTCATTCAAGTCGGAGGTCGCAAACCGGCCACCTTCTAGTTGAACCATTGGCCGTAAGTCCGGCGGGATAACTGGAACGGCATCAATAACCATCCATTCAGGTTTATTGCCTGAATCTTTGAAGGCATCTAAAATATCTAGACGTCTAATTGCCCGTGTCCGTTTTTGACCAGTTGCAGTTTCCAATTCTTTCTTTAAATCGGTAACTTCCTTAGCCAAATCAACTTTCCGTAATAAATCACGGATAGCTTCAGCACCCATCTTGGCAACAAAGCGACTACCGAATTTTGCCTTTTGTTCACGATATTCAGCTTCAGTCATTAATTGCTTAAATTCAAGGTCAGTGTCACCCGGATCGATTACGATATAAGCCGCAAAATAAATTACTTCTTCTAGTAATCTTGGTGACATATCAAGAATTAATCCCATCCGTGATGGAATACCCTTAAAGTACCAGATATGAGTAACAGGAGCAGCCAACTCAATGTGGCCCATCCGCTCTCTTCTAACTTTGGCAGAGGTGACTTCAACCCCACAGCGATCACAAACGATCCCGCGGTAACGAACACCCTTATATTTACCACATGCACAAGCCCAGTCTTTCGTTGGCCCGAAAATTCTTTCATCAAACAAACCGTCTTTTTCTGGCTTTAAAGTACGGTAGTTAATTGTTTCTGGCTTCTTAACTTCACCGTATGACCAGCTGCGGATCTTGTTAGGTGATGCAAGGCCAATTTGCATGCTTTCAAACTTATTTACATCGATCAAAAGTTTAACCCCCTACTTATTTAGAAATCTTGTTGTCATCGTCAGATTCGTCAATGGCAGTTTCAGTCTTCTTGACTTCCTTAACTAGCTCGTCTTCACCATCAGATTTGGCAGTTTCTTCGGCTAACTTCTTCTTTTGTTGCTCTTCAGCCATCTTCGACAAAGTATCAATATTCAAATGTTCATTTGAATCATCATCCATGTCACGTAATTCAATTTCATTATGATCCATGTCAAGAACGCGAATGTCCAATCCTAATGATTGTAATTCCTTAACAAGAACACGGAATGATTCTGGAACACCTGGCTTAGGAATTCTTTCACCCTTAACAATTGCTTCGTATGCCTTTACACGACCAACAACATCATCTGACTTGTAAGTCAAAATTTCTTGCAGAGTGTACGCAGCACCGTAAGCTTCAAGAGCCCAAACTTCCATTTCACCAAAACGCTGACCACCAAATTGTGCTTTACCACCAAGAGGTTGTTGCGTAACAAGTGAGTAAGGCCCAATTGAACGAGCGTGAATCTTATCGTCAACCATGTGAGTCAACTTCAGATAGTGCATGATCCCAACTGAAACCCGGTTGTGGAATGGTTCACCTGTACGACCATCGTAAAGAACAGTCTTACCGTCTTTATCGATTCCGGCTTGGTGAACTGTGTCCCAAACATCATCTTCACTAGCACCATCAAATACTGGTGTTGCAACGTGAATACCTAAGCTATTTGCAGCCCAGCCCAAGTGTAATTCCAAAAGCTGACCAATGTTCATACGCGAAGGAACACCCATTGGGTTCAAACAAATATCAACTGGTGTACCATCTGGCAAGTATGGCATATCTTCTTCTGGAACAACTGCAGCAACCGTACCTTTGTTACCGTGACGACCGGACATCTTATCTCCGACTTGGATCTTACGCTTCTGGGCAATGTAAATTCTAACCAAGGTGTTAACACCTGGTGATAATTCGTCGCCCTTTTCACGAGTATAAACCTTAACGTCGCGAACAATTCCGCCGCCGCCGTGAGGTACCCGCAAAGAAGTATCTCGAACTTCACGTGCCTTTTCACCAAAGATAGCGTGCAATAATCTTTCTTCAGCTGATAACTCAGTCACACCCTTAGGTGTAACTTTACCAACCAAAATGTCGCCATCGTGAACTTCAGCACCGATGCGGATAATTCCTTCGCCATCGAGGTCCTTTAACGCATCTTCACCAACGTTTGGCAATTCACGTGTAATTTCCTCTGGACCTAGCTTAGTGTCACGAGCTTCAGATTCGTAATCTTCAATACTGATTGAGGTGTATACATCATCCTTAACAAGTCGTTCTGACAACATAATTGAGTCTTCATAGTTGTACATGTTCCAAGTCATGAAGGCAATTACTGGGTTTTGACCCAAAGCTAATTCGCCGTGATCCATTGTTGGACCGTTAGCAATAACTTCGCCTTCAACAACTTCATCACCTAACTTAACGTTTGGTGTTTGGTTATACGACTTCGAGTTGTTTGACCGACGGTACTTTTCAAGAACGTATTCGTCCAAAGTACTATCAGCACGCCTAATTCGAATAGAGTTAGCATCAACATATTCAACTTTACCTGCAGCCTTAGCAATTAAAGCAGCACCAGAATCGTGAGCAGCACGATATTCCATCCCAGTTCCAACAAGAGAACTATGCGGATTAATTAACGGCGCAGCCTGACGTTGCTGGTTAGCACCCATCAAAGCCCGGTTAGAGTCATCGTTTTCAAGGAATGGGATACATGCAGAAGCAACAGACACAACTTGCTTAGGAATAACGTCCATGTAGTCAATCTTATCTGGACTAACTTCGACGTTGTCCTCCTTTGAACGAGCCAAAATCAATTCATCTTTAAATGAACCATCTGGATTAAGCGGTGTGTTAGCTCCGGCAATAATATAGTTATCTTCAACATCGGCTGTTAAGTAGTCAATCTTGTCAGTAACCTTGTGGGTCTTCCAAGAAACGCGACGATATGGTGTTTCAATAAAGCCATACTTGTTAATCACAGCGTATGTTGCCAAAGAGTTAATCAAACCAATGTTTGGACCTTCTGGCGTTTCAATCGGACATAAACGACCATATTGGGTATAGTGCACATCCCGAACTTCGTATCCGGCACGGTCACGTGTTAAACCACCAGGCCCTAGGGCAGACATCCGACGCTTGTGCGTTAATTCCCCCAGCGGGTTATGTTGATCCATGAACTGTGACAGTTGCGAGGAACCAAAGAATTCCTTGATGCTGGCAACGATTGGACGAATGTTAATTAATTGTTGAGGCGTAACAGTTGATGGGTCTTGAATTGACATTCTTTCCCGAACAACACGTTCCATTCTCGCTAAACCAATTCTGAATTGATTTTGCAATAATTCACCGACTCGACGAATACGACGGTTACCTAAGTGGTCAATATCATCAACATTGCCAATTTCATCTTGTAATAACAAGAAGTAATTGATTGAAGCCAAAACATCAGCAGGTGTTAAGTACTTAACACTCTTGTCAATGTGACCATTGGACATCATCTTGACAACACGTTCTGGATTTACCTTTGAGTAAACCTTGATTTCTTGAACATTAATTGGATCTGGCAGAACACCTTCCTTAGATGGTTCATAAGTAACCATTTTGAAGTCATCGCGGTCAAGGTACTTCTCTAAAGTATCCATTACTTCATGAGTAACAACAGTACCCTTCTTAGCAATAATTTCACCAGTGTCAGGATCAGCCAAAGTTTCAGCTAACGTTTGACCGTATAAACGGTTCTTCAATGATAACTTCTTGTTGACCTTGTAACGACCAACTGAAGCCAAGTCGTAACGACGCGGATCAAAGAAACGAGCATAAAGTAGAGACCGTGAAGAATCCGTTGTCTTCGGCTCACCAGGACGTAATCTTTCATAAACATCCTTTAATGCTTCTGCAACTCGTGAGTCAGCAGGGTTCTTATGTACATCCTTATCCAAAGTGAATTGTAAAGTATCACTTTGACCAAACACATCTAAAATATCACCGTCTGAGCCAATCCCCATTGCTCTGATTAATACAGTCAAAGGCAACTTACGAGTCCGGTCAACACGAACATATGAGATATTCTTAGCATCAGTTTCAAATTCAAGCCATGCCCCACGGTTAGGAATGACAGTTGTGCCAAAGATTTGGCGGCCATTCTTATCATAGTCACCTGAGTAATAAACACTTGGCGATCTAACTAACTGTGAAACAATAACTCTTTCGGCACCGTTAATAATGAATGAACCAGATTCAGTCATTAATGGTAAATCGCCAAAGAAAACATCTTGGGTCTTAATTTCACCGGTTTTTTGGTTAGTTAACTTCAAAGTAACGTGCATTGGTGCTGAATAAGTCGCATCATGATCACGGGCTTCATCAACGGTGTACTTAGGCTTTTGTAATTTATAACCCATGTATTCCAAAGAAAGCTTACCTGAGAAGTCACTAATTGGCATAATGTCGTCAAAGACTTCCTTAATACCTTCATCCAAAAACCACTTATATGATTCGGTTTGAACATCAGTCAAGTTAGGTAGTTTCAGCACTTCTTTAATCCGTGAAAAACTACGTCTTGTACGGTGTTTACCATAGTTCACTACGTGTCCATTTAACAAGGAGAAAACATCCTTTCTGTTAGAGAAAGCAAATATTACATTTCATTTACAAATTCAAAAGGCTGGAATTTTAAGCATAAAAAAGACAAAAACAACATTGTCGTTTTTGTCTTTTATTATTCTGCTGGACAATATATCAGCAAAATTCTGAACTTCAGCCTTTTTAATCACGCTTAAATATAACAAAATTTGCCTATTCTGTCAACTAATTTAGTTTATACCAACTAATTCTGCATCAACTGCTTTAACAACTTCAAACTTCAGCTTGTCATGATTGCTGCCAATCTTGAGTAAATCGCCAGCTTGCAGTGCACCTTTAATCAGCATTGAAGCAACTTCATCTTCAACATCAGTCTGAATTGCTCGTCTAAGCGGCCGAGCACCCATTTCTGGATTATAACCATCCTTGGCAATTTTATCCATTGCTGCTCGGGATAACTTAAGCTGAATACCCTTTTTAGCTAATCTATCGATTAACTTGCGCGTTAAGAGCGTAACGATTTGCCGCAATTGGCTAGCATTCAATTCATCAAAAATAATTGTCTCGTCAATTCGGTTCAAGAATTCTGGTCTGAAGAATTGCTTGAGTGCCTGCTTAACCCGTTCACGCCGCATCTTAATTTGGCTAGAATTATCGGCATTAAAGCCAACTGCCTGGGTTTCAAATAGTGAACGCGAACCTAGGTTAGAAGTCATAATGATAATTGTATTCCGGAAGTCAATTTTTCTTCCCTTAGAATCGGTTAAAAAGCCGTCATCAAGAACCTGCAATAACAAGTTAAACACGTCAGGATGTGCCTTCTCAACTTCATCAAGCAGAACAACTGAATATGGGTGACGTCTCACCTTTTCGGACAGCTGACCGCCCTCATCGTAGCCAACGTAGCCGGGAGCCGAACCAATTAACTTGCTGCTGGCAATCTGATCCATATATTCAGACATATCAATTCTGATTAAATTATTTTCTGAGCCAAACATTGCAGCCGCAATCGCTTTTGCCAGCTCGGTCTTGCCAACACCAGTTGGTCCTAAAAATAAGAATGAGCCAATCGGACGATTTTCATCCTTAATCCCGCTGCGGCTGCGGCGAACTGCCCGACTAACTGCTGAAACTGCCTTGTCCTGACCGATAATGCGGCGGTGCAAATCATTTTCAAGGTTGGCTAACTGCTTCAACTCGTTTCGGTTCATTTGCGTAACCGGAACGCCAGTCCAATTAGATACCACTTTAGCAATATCTTCCGACTTGACCACAGCTTTACTGTCAACTTTTTCTTCCAGTCGATTAGCCAGCTTGTCCCGCTTCAATTGCAAACTGTTTTGTCGGTCTTGCAGCTTAGCAGCTTCAACAAAGTTCTGGTTGACAGCTGCCTGATTCTTTTGATCAATTACCTGCTTAATTTGGTCATTAACCTGCATTAACTGATTGTCAGGCGCCTTGTTCGTCTTAATCTTAACTGCAGCACCGGCCTCATCAATCAAGTCAATTGCCTTGTCAGGCAAATAACGGTTAGAGATATAGCGACTGGACAAATCCACCGCATCCTCTAGAGCAGCCTTAGTAAATTTAACATGGTGGAATTTTTCATATTTAGCTTGTAAGCCAGTTAAAATTGCTAGTGATTCTGCTCGTGAAGGTTCATTGAGTCGAACTTGTTGGAAGCGGCGGGCTAAAGCCTGATCCTTTTCCACATACTTTTGGTATTCATCAAAAGTTGTTGCCCCAATCATTTGAATGTCACCGCGAGCAAGTGATGGCTTCAAAATATTAGCTGCATCAATTGAGCCTTCGGCGCCACCAGCACCGATTAAGGTATGCATTTCGTCAACAAAAAGAATAATTTTACCATCTTTGGTAATTTCTTTAATAATCTTCTTCATACGGTCTTCAAACTCACCGCGGTACTTGGTTCCAGCTACTAAGCCGCCCAAATCAAGCGAAATTACCCGCTTATTTAATAAGTCATGTGGTGCCTTTTTATTCACGATCGCCGTTGCGATTGCTTCAGCAACCGCTGTTTTACCCACACCGGGTTCCCCAATTAAGACCGGATTATTCTTAGTGCGCCGCGATAGGATTTCAATTACTCGAGCAATCTCTTGATCGCGACCAATCACTGGATCAATCTGTCCGTTTTCTGCACGTTCATTTAAATTAACCGAAACTTGGTCTAAAGTCGGCGTCGTGCTCTTAGGCTTATTATTTATTTCAGTTGGTGCTGCACCAAACCAATCATTATCAATTTCTGAGTTGTCCTCTTGACCAAGGCTGCGCTGAGCATCATCTCGCAAACCTTGAATATTAATATTCAGATTACGCAAAATAGTCGCTGCTAAAACTTGCTCACTAGAAATTAGCCCAAGCAAAATATGACTAGTCTTAACCTCGTTTGAACCACCACGCTCTGCTAATGTGCCAGCATATGCTAATGCCATGCTCAAACGCGGTGACATCTCCATATAACTAGTTTTAGCAGCAGAGCCATAACCAGTATAGCGCTCAATTTCTTCGCGAATAGCGGTAGGTGTAGCTCCCCAAGCCCGCAAATCCTTGCCGGCTTCGCCATCTGATTCAATCACCATCGCAAGCAGTACATGTTCAGTACCAATTAAGCGATGATGAAAATTCTGTGCTTGTTCACGTGCAATCTCTAATACTTGATTTGCACTTTTACTGTAAGAGTTCTTCATCATAGCACCACCTTAAAATGACATGAATATTGGTAATCTCTTTAAAGCCAATTGTAAAACCACTTACTTTAAATGGTTACTGTTCATGTCAAAAACATTGCAATTATTATAGCAAAGACAATGTACTTACGCTAATATTCTTTATTATAATCATTTATAGATAACAAAAAAACTGTCCGTTACCGAACAGTTGCTTATCGGGAAAACAGGATTCGAACCTGCGACCTCTACGTCCCGAACGTAGCGCTCTACCAAGCTGAGCTATTTCCCGTTTCAATAAAAAGACTCACCCAAGCGGTGAGTCTTTTTATTATGAAGCGGAAGACGGGATTCGAACCCGCGACCCCCACCATGGCAAGGTGATGTTCTACCACTGAACTACTTCCGCAAGACATTTATTATTATAGCAAATGAATTTGATTTTGCAAACCTTTTTTGCAAGAAAAAAAGGAAATTCTTCGAAAAGAATTTCCTAATTGCCCAAAAAGGCTAATCTAACAGCTTATTTTGCAGAATTATTTTTTGCTTTTTTCTTTAAATCTTCTTGAACTTCACGGTCAACGTCTTCAACTTTTTCTGGACGCATGGTTGGGAACAACAAAACATCCCTAATTGCTGGCGCATCCGTTAAGAGCATTACCAACCGGTCAATTCCAATTCCAAGTCCACCTGTTGGCGGCATACCGTATTCCATTGCCCGCAGATAATCTTCATCAATCAAATCAGCTTCATCATTACCAGCTTCACGTTCAGCCATTTGTGCTTCAAAACGCTCGCGTTGATCAATTGGATCATTTAATTCGGAAAAGGCGTTACCGTACTCCTCACCCATAATATAAATTTCAAACCGGTCAGTGAAACGCGGATCGTCAGCATTTTTCTTAGCCAATGGTGAAATTTCAACCGGGTGACCATAAACAAAGGTGGGGTCAACAATGGTTTCTTCACAATACTTTTCAAAGAAAGCATTAATGATGTGACCAACTTTCCAGAAGCTTTCAACCTTAATGCCGTGATCTTCAGCAATCTTGATTGCTTCTTCAACGCTCATCTTCTTCCAGAAGTCAACGCCAGTCTTTTCCTTAATTAAGTCAACCATGTGTACACGACGATACGGCTTGCCTAAATCAATTTCTGTACCTTGGTAGGTAACTTTACCATCTGGTGAAACAACTTCAGCAGCGGCCCGAATAATGCCTTCTGCTTCATCCATTACATCGTGGAAGTCAAAGTAGGCACAATAAGTTTCCAGTTCTGTAAATTCTGGGTTATGGTGCGTATCAATACCTTCATTTCTGAAGACACGGCCGATTTCATAAACTCGTTCCATGTCCCCAACCATTAACCGCTTAAGTGGCAATTCCAAGGCAATCCGCATATAAAGGTCAATGTCAAGTGCATTATGGTGGGTTACGAATGGCCGTGCTTCTGCACCACCAGGAATATCGTGTAAGACTGGAGTTTCAACTTCCAAAAAGTCTTGTTTATTAAGATAATCACGAATGGCTTGAATAATTTGACTGCGGTGAACAAAACGCATGTAACTATCATGATTGGTAATCAAATCAAGATAACGTTGCCGATAAATCTGTTCAACATCCTTTAAGCCGTGAAACTTATCAGGAAGTGGTCGTAAAGCCTTGGACAAGAAAGTCACATGGGTTGCCCGAATAGTCAGCTCACCTGTGTCAGTCTTCATGACTTCACCATCAATTCCTAAGAAGTCACCAATATCTGACTTTTTAAAAATTTGGTAGTTGTCTTCGCCAACCATATCTTTTCTAACATAAATCTGAATCTTACCAGTACGGTCATAAAGATCAGCAAAACCAACTTTACCCTTACCACGCTTAGCAAGCATTCTACCTGCTACCCTGGTTTTAGGCATATCTTCGTTTAACTCATCCTTATCATCAGCGTGATACTTTTCATTTAAAGTTTGCGCTAAATCTTGCCGCTCAAATCTTCTCATGCCATATGGCTCAATGCCATGTTCACGTAATTCTGCCAACTTTTGGCGACGAACGATCAACTGATCATTCATTTCATTCTTTGCCAATTACTTTTCCTCCATTACTTTATTAACCACGCCGAGCTGTTTTTTGTGCTTGACGCTTCTCATAATCTTCAACAAAATTATCCAGCAAGTCGTAAACTTCTTGTGCTGTCCATACCTCATTTATTTTAGCACGGGTTCGTGCTGAACGGGGAACGCCCTTCAAATAATAAGCAGCCTGCTGTCTAAACTCAGGTACCGCAATTTTTTCACCCTTTAAGTCAACCAAGCCTTGCAATTGGTGTTTGGCAGTTGCTACCTTTTCGCGCACAGTTTGCGGTGTTAGGCGCTCACCGGTTGCCAAATAATGGGTCATATCTTTCAAAATCCACGGATTACCCAAGGCGGCCCGACCAACCATTACTGCTGTTGAGCCAATTTCCTTTAATGCCTTTTCAGCTAATTCCGGTGTTGCAATGTCACCGTTAGCAACAAATGGCACATCAAGCACTTGGGCAACATCATGCAACGTTTCCCAGTCCGCATGTCCCTGATACATCTGTTTGCGTGTTCTACCATGCATTGCTATCATGCTGGCACCAGCTTCTTGAGCCGCTAGTGCATTCTCTACAGCAAAAATATGCTTACGATCCCAGCCAATGCGCATCTTAACACTCACAGGTTTTGACACGTTTTGGACAACTGCATGCACCATTTGATAAATCTTGTTCGAATCAAGCAACCATTTAGAACCGGCATCCGTTTTTGTGATTTTGGGTACTGGACAACCCATATTAATATCAATGATATCAGCATCGGTATGCTGGTCAATGTACTGCGCCGCCTGCAGTAATGTCTCTTCAGTTCCCCCAAAAATCTGAATACTCATTGGGTGTTCACGCGGATCAACCTTCATCATCGACATTGTTTTTTTATTTCGATAAATGATTCCATGATCAGAAATCATCTCGCAAACAACCATTCCAGCGCCAAATTCTTTACAAATCATCCGAAATGCCGAATTTGAAACTCCAGCCATCGGTGCAACAACCACACGATTAGGAATGGTAATATCGCGAATCTTCCAACTATTATCCACCAAATCATCCTTTCAAATACTTTAACATCATAACAAAAAAGACTAAATCAGCAAAATTTCACGGTGTCAATCACTTAAAAGAATAACTTGCAGTTATCTTATTTTGCAATAAAGAAATTGCTAGGAGCTACCCGGTTGTAATAACGCAAGAAGGCTTTTTTGCTGCGATCATCAACTGAGAAGTTAATCACACCAGCATTTTGCGCCTCACCAACTAAGGAAATATGTGGAATCCCTAATACATTTTGAACTAGAGAACGTGAAGCAGTCCCATGAAATACAAGCAGCACCGATTCATTTTCATGTTTTTGCACTAAATCATGCCAAAAGTCCATCAACCGGTCAGCTAAATGTTGATAGCTCTCGCCGCTGCAATAGTCACTGTAATCTTCTGTAAAATATCCTAATTCATCAAAAGCTTGGGGAAATTTTTGCTTAATTTCAAGCGCATCTTTGCCATCCCAATTGCCATAATTCATTTCTTTTAAGCGGTCGTCAAGAATAATTTGGTGCTGACCGCGATCGATAATTTCAGCCGTTTGCTTTGCTCTTGTAAGTGGACTGGCATAAACACAATCAATCTGACTAATATCAAAACTGTCGCGCAAGGCTTCAACTTGCTTAATACCAGTTTCATTAAGTGGCAAGTCAGTAGCAGAACCATTAATTTTCAGGCTTTTATTTGTATCGGTTTCACCGTGACGCACAATATAGACATTTAACATGTTGTTACACTCCTTTTCATCTTTGCTCAACCCTTTTATTATAATCAAAATTGGTATTAACCGCACCCTGATTTTGAATTATACTTAAAAAATAATAGAAAGGATAATGGTTGATGAATTTTATCAAAATAATTACACTTAGCTGCCGCTTTTTATTAGAATGTGCAACAGTAATTGGCATCTTCAGCGGCACGTTTATTAAGCATGACTTTCTAAGCAAAATTACCTTTGCCGCAGTAGAAATCCTTATTTCCTTAGTCTGGTCGCGCTACGGCGCACCACACTCACCTCAAGCCCTGACTGGTATTGCCAAACTAATACTAGAAGTCATTGTTTATACCCTTGGCAGTAGCTGTTGGGTCATCATCTTTGGTAAATCCATTGGCAGCATCTATTCTGCAATTGCAGTAATTGACCTGATCTTAATGTACCTACTCAAAATTGAACAACTCTAATTTCACAGAAGACACCGACTTAATATTCTTTGTCTTCTTTTTTCTTTGCCAAAATATCCTTTAATTCAGCTTCCGTATAGTGATACTTATTCCCGCAGAAGCTGCAGGTTAATTCAGCACCATGATCCTCGGCAATCATCGACTGTAATTGCTCAACCTTAAGGGTTTCCAAAATATCAGCATATTTTCCCTTTGAGCAATCACACTTAAAAGCTACCGGTTCTTTTGCCAAAATCTTGCAGTCAGTTCCTAAAATCTTGCGAGCCAAGTCTTCGGGTGTCATCCCCGCCAAAAATGAAGTTGACAGCGCTGGCAAATCATCAATATGCTTAATCGTCTTGGTAATCAAACTGTCACTAGCTCCCGGCAAAGCTTGCAGCATAAAGCCACCAGCTTCACCGATTGTATTATTCGGATTAACAAAAACTGACAAACCAACTGCTGACGGAATTTGTTCTGACTTAGTGAGGTAGTAAGCAACGTCCTCGGCAATTTCACCAGACACAATTGGCACTTGACCCGTGTATGGTTCCTTTAAGCCCAAGTCTTTTGTGATTTCTAACCAGCCTTGACCAACAGCCTTTTTAACATCGATATGACCATCAGCACGTGGTGGCAAAGCAATGTGCGGATTTTTTACATAACCTTTGACTGTTAAGTCAGACTGGGCCGTAACTATTGTTGGACCAACTGGGCCATTGCCAAGTAAGCGCACCGTCAATTCTTCCTGATCAGTCAATTCGGCTCCCGCTAATAAGACACCAGCAACTAAGGTCCGCCCTAAAACAGCAGAAGACGCTGACCAAGTATCATGTCTGGTCTGAGCTTCTTGGACTAAATCCTTAGCCGTTACCGTTAATAACCGTAAATTTTTTGTTTTATCAATTGCCTTAATTAAATAATCGCTCATTTTAGTTCTCCTAAAAAAATAGAGCCTGCAGTCAGGCCCTATTAATTATTAATCTTGTTGATCATCAGAAGAATGATCGTGATCCTTAGATGAAGAATCGGTATCAGTTTCATGAGTCTTCTCTGGATTTTCCGGATTTTGCTCTCCCACTTCCTCATTCTTCTCTAAAGGAGTTTCGACTACTTCTTCAGAATGAACATGTTTACTATCTTTATCTTCGGTTTCCTTTTCGGCAGTAATAGTTGCCTTATGGTTTTCTTTCTTTTCAGCAGCTGCCTTAGCTTCTTCATAAGTCAAAGCCTTAGACTCACTTGGGTATTCTGGCATCTTTTCTGGCATCTTACCCGTTGTATACAGTGACATAATCTGCTTTTCGTCTAAAGTTTCATACTTCAGCAACGCTTCAGCAATTACCCGGTGCTTGTCGCGGTTATCCTTGACAATTTCCACAGCCTTGGCGTGAGCCTCATCAAGAAGTTCTTTAACAGCCTCGTCAATCTTAGCCGAAGTTGCTTCACTGTATGGCTTAAAGCCGTAAGGATTAGTCTCGCCTTCTTTTTCAAGCTCAACCATTCCTAACGAATCGGTCATCCCATAATTAACAACCATACTGTGAGCAATTTGTGTTGCTTGTTCAAAGTCGTTAGAAGCACCCGTTGATTGGTCACCAACAACAACTTCTTCGCCAGCACGACCGCCCATTAGCCCAACAATTTGTTCCATTAATTGCTTTTTGGTTAATAAGAATTGGTCATCCTTTGGCAACATTAAATTATAACCACCAGTGCGACCATGAGGAACAATCGTAACCTTGCGAACAGTCCGTGAATCACTTAAGACCAACCCACAGATTGAGTGACCTGCCTCGTGGAAAGCAACACGTTCGCGTTCTTTCTTAGAAATCATGCTGTTCTTCTTAGCTGGTCCAGCAATTACTCGGTCTTCAGCTTCATCAAGATCAGAGGCAGTAATTTCAGTACCATTACGCCGAGCTGCAAGCAATGCAGCTTCATTTAGAAGGTTAGCAAGGTCAGCACCAACAAATCCTGGGGTCTGACGAGCAATTTCCTTTAAGTCAACGTCAGCAGCTAATGGCATGTTCTTGGCATGAACCCGTAAAATAGCTTCACGACCACGAACATCAGGTGTGCCAACCAAGACTTTACGGTCAAACCGACCTGGACGCAGCAACGCTGGATCCAAGACATCAGACCGGTTAGTTGCGGCAATTACGATAACTCCTTCGTTACCTTCGAAGCCGTCCATTTCAACCAATAATTGGTTCAAGGTCTGTTCACGTTCATCATTACCACCGCCGCTGGCATTACTGCCACGTCGACGTCCGATAGCATCAATTTCATCAATAAAGATAATACTTGGTGCGTTTTTCTTGGCATTGGTAAACAAATCACGAACTCGACTAGCACCGACACCGACAAACATTTCTACGAAGTCGGAACCAGAAATTGAGAAGAATGGTACGTTGGCTTCACCGGCAACAGCGCGTGCAAGCAAAGTCTTACCGGTACCCGGAGGACCTTCAAGCAAGACACCTGACGGAATTTTGGCACCAAGTTTAGTAAATTTAGCTGGATTCTTTAAGAATTCAACGACTTCAACTAATTCCTGCTTTTCTTCCTCTTCACCAGCAACATCGGAGAAGCGAACCTTATTCTTTTTAGGATCTTCAGGCTTAACGTGTGAACGACCAAAGTTCATTATGCCGCCGCCTGAACCGCCACGGCCACCGCCACCGGCCTGACTAATCATCATCCACATCATGACAATAAACAAGACAGTCGGCACTAACATCACAATTGTTGAAATCCAATTGCCTGATTGCGACTCTCCCTGAGTTGTCATCTTCGTATCGCTTTTTTGAGCTAAATCCTGAACATTAGCGACACTTGAATCATTCTGCAGCATTGTAGTTGAAAATCGTGTTACTTGTGCGCCCGAATTACCACTAAAGAAGTCAAAACTGTTTTTCGATTGGCCCTTACTTCCTTGTGCTGTCTTATAACTGCCTGAAACAGTATAAACCCCGTTAGCAGGCTGAACATTAAAGTTTTTAACTTTGCCTTGACGCAAGTCTTTGACAAATTCAGAGTAGCTAATATTTTCACTGCCACCAGAATTATCAGAGCCGCCAAGAGCCCAGTTGATACCTCCCAATAATAGAAGGAAAACAACTATATAGAACAGGCCATTCGATAGCAGCCGATTCCGGTTATTCTTCATAAAAAACCTCCGCAAAGTTTCTAGAAATATACGAATAAAAGTTTAACACAAATTTCACTAATGCTCTAATATTTTAAAGGATCTTATCATTTAATGTTATAAACATAATATTGGTCTGCGTTAAAACCAGTTTCTTGATTACTGTATGCATTTTCGACAAACAAGACCCGCTTATTGGCAACTAAAGTTAAGCAGTAGGGTCGCAATATTGCAGGAATGCCGTTTTGAGCGAACTTTTTCTTACTTTTGACATGGTGACCATTTTTCAAAAGCAATTTTACCCCTTGTGGTAAAGAGCAAGCTAGTAATTGTGCGGCAATCTGCGCCTTAAACTGCCCCACTAATTGACCAGCTGCATCGTAAGTTTGACTAACCATTAAGTGGCGCGATCCCCAGTTAAATTCGACATCCAATTTAACTGCCGTTGCCTGCGGGCGTGATGGCAACTTAACAGGCATGATGTACCAATATTTTTGATAATTAATTAATTCAAAGCCCGCCAATTTTTCGTTGACCCGAACATGCCACGTCCGCCAAATAAAGTTCTGCCAATAAACAATCTGTTCCTGACTAGAAAACGCGGCAAGCTCAGCCTGATTTTGCCGGTAGGCAAAACTCAGTATTTGTTCAGGCGGAGCAACTGCCGCAAATGCTCTTTTCGCAAGGGTAGTTAAGACGTTCATTTGTTCACTATAACGCAAAGCATTATGACCAATTACCGGATTCTCCTGTTTTAACAGCGGCACAACATGATGCCGCAGGCGATTGCGTAAAACATCATCTTCCGCATTCGTAGTGTCCTGAACAAAAGGCACCTGATGTCTGCCATCATATAAAAGCAGTTCATCCTTATTATAGGTCAGCAATGGCCGCAATAATTTAATTCCTTGCCGCTGACCAACCGCCGTTAAACTATTCATTTCGTTAGGATTACCAGAGCGAATAAATTTTAACAAAATATTCTCCAGCAAGTCATCACAATGATGAGCCGTTAGCAGATAATCGCCGTGCTCTTGCTGCATTACTTTTAACAAAAAAGAATAGCGAAAATCACGCGCGGCTGCTTCTATTCCTTTTCGCGGGTGTAGTTGAATTGGCCAAACAGTATTAATCACTTTAATCTGTCTGTCGCGACAATACTGCTCAATCACTTCAGCTTCCCTTTTAGAATCAGATCGCAATTGGTGATCCAAGTGAGCCGCGATTATTTTCAGCTGATATTTTGCCTGCACGGCGTTAATCATGGCAAGCAGCGCCATTGAGTCCGGACCGCCACTGGTGGCTACCACCAATGTCTTGTTAGCTAACGGCAAATTATTTTGCTTAAAAAAGTCTGCAATCTCAGTCGCCATAATTTATTAGTTCTTGATGCAATTTTTTAATTTCAGCTTCTGCGTCCGTGACTGTTTTAGTCAGTACATCTAAAAAATCGCCCTTTTTTACAGAAGAAAACTGGTTAGTATGATCAACAATTGTCGGGTCATTAACCCGCATCTTCGATAAACCAATTTTCCCTTTAAAATTGTGAATAATTACCACGCGAACGCTCTGACCAACGCGATAATTATGCCGCTCACGATCCCAATTATTGCCAAAATCACTGTGGTGTATTAACCCTGAATGCCGTTTAGGCAATGACACAAAAATGCCTAGATCGGTTATATTATTAACTACACCAGTTATCCGTTGTCCTACTTGATATTTCATTAATTATTATCTTTTTCTTCTGGAATATTGTAGATTGTTTCATTAGGTTTAGAATATAAAAATTTGAACCGCACCAGTTTAGCAACGTAATCCGGATCTTTGAGGTCATCACGTTTTGCAGACAGAGCTTGCTTTTCCTTATTAATCGTACTAAGCGACTTTTTAGAAGCCTGCACCTGACTGTTAATCCGACTAGTCTGCGCGTGCGTAACTGCAATCTGCACACCCAAAAAGACAAAGATAATTACAAAAACGGCAATTATCCGGTTACGCCGTACGCGGTGCACTTCTCGTTCTCTTTTTTCCTGTTTACGCCTTAAACGCGCCATTCGCTCTTCTGGACTAAGCGAATTATAAATACGTGGTCCTTTCATTTTTGATCCCCTATTATTAAAACAATACTATTTTAATTATAACAAGGCCACCTATAAAAGTCATTAATATCGAAAGCGATTAATCAATTAGTTCATAAAGCTCGCTTGCTTCTGCCTTTTTAGTAGTTTCACGGATAGCACATACCTTGGCCTTAACTTGCCGTGAACCATAACCGACCTCAATAATGTCCCCGACCTTCACATCATAGCTGGACTTAACAACTCGGTCATTAACCTTAATTCGTCCTTGATCCGCCATTTCTTTAGCAATTGGCCGTCTCTTAACCAACCGCGAAACTTTTAAAAATTTATCAATTCGCATTTTTAACCTCTATCTTTGAATAATGTCACTTGCTGCAGTCATAAACGTCATCAATTCGTTTGTCAGCATGCGACTATTTTCGTTGTCTGGTAATTCCAATAGAACTACCAGCCGCTTTTGCGGCGACAGACTTATTTTAGCCTTTAAGTTAACGTGTTCCAAGGCTTTAAAAATATTCGGCCCTTCTAATTCACGGCTAGCGTCGGATGAAAACTCGACTTTAACCCGATTAGCTGTTTTAACAATATTTAAGACTTGAGCCGAATCAGTCTCAATCTTTAAATTAGCCATTGCCAGCAGATTTTCAACCGGCTCCGGATAATCACCGAAGCGGTCGATTAATTCATCCTGAATTTGGTTAAGTTCATCCGCATCAGCAGCCTTAATTTTCTTATACGACTCAATCTTCTCTTCTTGATCGCCGATATAAGTGTCAGGAATATAGGCTTCCAGTCCCAAATCAATTTCTGCATTAGTCTTTTTAATCCGCTTTTTGCCCTTGCGCTCGCGCACCGCATCAGCCAGCATTTGCGAGTATAAATCGTACCCTACGCTGTCAATGAAGCCATGCTGCTGCGCGCCAAGCATGTTGCCAGCACCACGAATTGACAAATCACGCATCGCAATCTTAAAGCCGGAACCCAATTCCGTAAAATCACGAATCGCATCAAGTCGCTTTTCACCAATTTCCGTTAAGACCTTATTAGGTTGATACAAAAAGTAGGCATAGGCTAATCGGGCACTGCGGCCAATGCGACCACGCAGCTGATAAAGCTGACTTAAGCCGTAATGATCGGCATCTTCCACAATCATTGTATTCACGTTGGGCATGTCAATTCCAGTTTCAATAATGGTTGTGGTAACCAAAATATCAAATTCACGATTCAAAAAGCGGTACAGGATGTCTTCCATTTGATTTTGACTCATCCGCCCGTGAACACTAGCAATTCGCGCTTGCGGAATCAAATTTTGCAGCTGATTAACAACATCGTCGATATCACCAATGCGATTATGCAGGTAAAAGACCTGCCCGCCGCGCTGCATTTCGCGCAAGCACGCATCTTTAATCACACTCGGAATCTGTTCCATGACATAAGTTTGAATCGGATAGCGATTCGACGGCGGTGTTTCCATTACCGATAAGTCACGCACACCGACCATTGACATGTGCAGCGTTCGCGGAATTGGCGTTGCCGTCAAGGTTAGAACATCAATGTTAGCCTTGAGTTCCTTTAACTTTTCCTTATGCTTAACGCCGAAACGCTGTTCTTCGTCAACAATTAACAGTCCCAGATTTTTAAATTTAACATCTTTGGATAAAATCCGGTGCGTCCCAACCACTAGGTCAATCTGGCCATCTTTTAAACCAGCAATAATCTTTTTAGCTTCTGCTGCGGTCTGAAAACGAGACAGCATCGCAAAATTAACCGGAAAGTCCTTAAACCGATCTTGAATTGTTTCATAATGCTGCTGCGCCAAAATCGTTGTTGGCACCAAAAACGCCACTTGTTTATTATCTTGGATAGCCTTAAAAGCCGCCCGCAATGCTACTTCTGTCTTACCGAAGCCAACATCCCCCACAAGCAGCCTGTCCATCGGCTTATCCTGTTCCATGTCGTGCTTGATTTCCTTAATTGAACGCAACTGGTCCGGGGTTTCCACATACGGAAAAGAATCTTCAAATTGCCGCTGCAGCTCATCATCCGGTGAAAAGGCAAAGCCCTTTTCAGATTCACGTTTGGCATACAGCGCAATTAGATCATCGGCAATATCTTCAACCTTCGACTGTACCTTACGCTTTGTTTTAGCCCATTCGCTGCCGCCCAGCTTGTTAATGTGCGGGTGTTTACCTTCTGAGGCAACATACTTTTGCACCAAGCTTAATTGGTCGGCAGGCACAAACAATTGGTCACCATGCTGGTAGGTAATTGTGATGTAGTCACGCTTAATGCCCTGATTTTCCAGCGTTTTAATGCCTTCAAAGCGACCAATCCCGTGATTAACGTGAACAACATAATCGCCGGGCTTAAGTTCAGTATAATTACGCAAGCGTTGCGCATTTTCCAAAGTTTTAATTCGGCGCTTATGGTGCGTCGTCTTATTAAATAATTCGTGCTCGGTCAAGTAGACCAAATTAATTCTGGACAGTGTAAAACCGCTGTTAAAACCGCCAACAATAATCTGCGTTTGGTGTTCACTAATTGCTTCAGTGTTAACCACGGGCACATCAAGGTCAAACTCTGCCATTGTTTGACTAATCTGACGTGCCCGCTTATCATTATCCGCCTGCAAAACAACCGTTTGCCGCGTCTTTTGGTAAGATTCAATTTCGGTTTTAATCAGTGGCATCTGACTAAAAAATTGTTGTGGCTCACGGGTTTGCCAGTCAAACAATTGCCCCAAGCGAATGCGGCCCATACCCCGTTGAAAGAGCGAAAAGTAAATATGCGCGTGCTGGTCCTTAGTCCAATTTTGGTTAAAATTAGCGCGTAATTCCTGCCCTGGCAAGATTGCCCCAGTCTTTAATTCATCATCAATAAAGCCAGCATTTTGCTCATCAACTGTTTTAACTGCTTGATCAATTAGCGGCCAGTCATCTAGTAAAATTACGCCATCTGGTGCCAAATATGCTGATAGCGTACTCGGTTCCTTAATTAAAAAATCAACTAAAAAGGCATAATTTTGCGGCAGTGTGCCGTCCTTAAGCTCATCAAGCGTCTGCGTGAAATGATCCTTGACCGCTTTTTCTGGTGCCGGCGCATCAGCCATCGCCTTGACAATGGCTTTCGTTGCCCGAGCAAAGTCACTTGCCGTAAAGACCCGATCCTGTGCCGCCGCAACGGTAACTTGATCCAGAGTTGTTTGACTACGTTGACTAGCTAAGTCAAATTCCTTAATTGTATCAATTTCATCGCCGAAAAATTCCATTCTAATTGGATTTTCTCGGTCCAAGGGATAAATATCTAAAATATCCCCGCGTAAAGCAAATTCACCTGGACGAGCAACCAAATTTTCACGGCGATACCCGGTCTGCACGAGCCAATTGGTTAGAGCAGCCAAATCAAATTCTTTACCCGGCGCAAATTTACGCCGCGCCTCTTTGAAGGCATCTGGAGCCGATAACTTATACTGCAATCCTTGCGGTGTTGTTACCACAATCCCCGCTTGCTCGCTTAACAAAAAGTTGAGTGCTTGGATCCGCTGGCTAAGTTCGTCCGGCGAGCTTACCGCGGTTTGCGTGGCAATGGTCGCATCCACCGGAAAGCTTTGCACCATGCCACTAGGCATAATCGCACTTAATTCACTGGCTAACTTTTGTGCCTTGCTCTCATTTTCCTCAATTAACAAAAGCGGCTGCTTTAATTGGTAGACAATCTGTTTTAAAAGCAGACTAAAAGCACCGGCGGTGGCGCCAGTGATCAGGGAATTCTTAACTTGGGTAACTTTTTTAATAAAATCTGTTAGCCCTTGATCTTGCTCAAGTAAATTTGTTAAACGCATTTTAGTTATATTTATTCATCAAATATTGGCTGCTTTCGCCCGCAATGAAGTCATCGATAATCTGACTGCTTTTGGCAAAAGCGGCTGCCATTAACTCTTGCTGCTCCTTATTAAACGGGGACAACACCCAAGAAATCACACTAGCTTCTGTGACTTCTGCGGGATGCCGAATACCAATCTTTAACCGGTTAAAATTGCTCGTGCCTAAATCACGAATAATGCTTCTAATTCCGTTGTGGCCGCCAGACTTGCCATTGGCCCGAACACGAATCTTGCCCAGAGCCATATCCATGTCATCATGAATAATCAAAATATCTTGCGGCTCAACCTTAAAAAAGTGTGCGACTTGTGCAACAGAACGACCAGAGTCATTCATATATGTCTGCGGTTCAAGCAGGATAACATCTGTGCCTTTGATTTTTTGCTTGGTAAATTTGCCTTCAAACTTATCACGTTCAAGCGTAAGCCCATTTTCTGCTAGATAATGGTCTAAGGCCATAAAGCCCGTATTATGTTTTGTGCCATCATATTTTTTACCTGGATTACCCAGACCTGCAATAATTTTCATTAAATTTCCCCTTGTATTTAGTCGTATTAATAATAGCACATTCGCACCATTTATTTGGACCAGCAGCTACAATTCGCTGGCTGATTTTCACTTGAATTTTACAGGTTAGCAATTTGTTTTAATGTTTATTTAATCGTAAAACCATCTATGTTATAATTACGGGGATTATTTATACAAACGGAGGCAATCTCATGCTTATCAAATCTTTAGTTATTAAAAAAGATTACCTAACAACGGTTAACGAACACGCTACGCTTGAAGAGGCACTTAAAATTTTGGAAGATTCCGGCTTTCGGTGTGTGCCAATTCTTGACGATACTGGCACTATTTTCCGCGGTAATATTTATAAAATGCACATTTACCGGCACAAGTCCCAAGGCAAGGACATGAGTTTACCGGTTACTGACTTACTTAAAAATGCTACTAAAACAATTAAAGTAAACTCACCTTTTTTTAAAGTTTTCTTCACAATCAAGGACTTACCTTATATCACAGTTTTAGACGAGGGCGGTAAGTTTTACGGCATTTTAACGCACTCGCGCTTACTGGACATGTTATCCAACGCCTGGAATGTAAAAACCGGTTCTTACGTATTCACAGTGTTAACCGACAACAACCGTGGAAATTTAGCTAAAATGACTAAAGTCATTACTAAATATTCCAACATTGCCGGTGTCATGAGCTTAGACGCAACTGCTGCTGAGTCAGATGGCACCTTTGTGCGTCGGATTCTGTTCACCCTACCTTCAGGTGTTACTCTTGAAGTTCTTAAAACTATTGTGGGTAAATTGGAACACAAGGGGTATGTCGTGACCGAGATCGAAGATCTACAAGCAGGTATGACTATCATGAGTGATGAAAATCCCGGTGTTTATATCAATGATGCTGCAGAAGACAATGAGTAAAATTCACTAACCTAATAAAACCGCTGCTAAAGGTAAATTAGCAGCGGTTTTTGAATTTAAAATTTAATTACTCATGATCATAAATCCGTGGCAACCGATCATCTAATAAACAGGCAACTTCATAATGAATGGTGTCAACATAATCAGCTGCTGCCTTAATATTATTAGGTGCAGCCGGGTTATTATCAATCAGCACTACCTTAGTGCCAGCAGGCATTTCATGCGGCAAGCGCACCATTAACTGATCCATGCAAACACGGCCAACAATCGGGCAATATTCTTCCCCGACCTTAATTTTAAAGCCCTGAAACTTCCGAATAAAACCGTCAGCGTAACCCACGGGAACCGTCCCAATTATTTGGTCACCATCGGCAACATAAGTTGAGCCATAGCCGACACCTTGACCGCAGTGAATCATATGAACCTGTACCAACTCACTTTCAAATGACAGCGCTGGTTGCAATTTAATTTGAGCAGGTAAATCGCTGCTAGCTGGATTTGAAGATGGATTCAAGCCATAGAGACCAATGCCAAAACGCACTAGGTCGCTATGGATTTTTTTACCAAAAATGCTGGCTGCAGTATTATCAACGTGAATCCATTTCGGCTTAACCTTAAGCAAGTCTTTTAAGTGGTTAAACCGAACAACTTGCTGCTTAAAGTAAGAATCATCGCTACTATCAGCCGACGCAAAGTGGGTAAACATTCCTTCCACATAAAAACTGCACTCATGAGCTAACAAGAAATCATTGGCAGCCACAAATTCTTGATCCTCGCTAAAACCAATACGCCCCATACCAGAATCAATCGCCAAGTGAATCTTTAACTGCCAGTCAGTGGCCGCTAACTTTACCGCCGCTGCCTTTAGCCACGCCAAATCTGGCACTGTCAGTGAGACACCGTTTGCCGCTGCTAGAACCGCATACTCAGCTGGGGTTACCCCTAGCACTAAGATTGGCTGCGTAATACCAGCTTGCCGCAGCTCTAATGCTTCATCTAAAAGTGCAACACAAAAGCCCGCGGTACCTTCTTCAGCTGCCACTTGAGCAACCTTAACCGCGCCGTGGCCGTATGCATTTGCCTTAACTACGGCAAACAATTTTTGCCCTAATTCTAAGTGTCTTAATTCTTGTCTAACATTTTGTCTAATTGCATCTAAGTCGACATGAACTGCTGCCGGACGATGTATTCCTGGAACCATTTTATTTCTCCAACACAATTAATGTAATAATTTCGTGATTGTCATGGGTAATACTTGGAAAAATTTTGCCGCTGAACTTAGGCGAAGTCGTTACGGGATGTCCCCAATCATCCCACAAGGTTTCCACATCCTGCAGGCCAAGAGACTTACCAAGGCCTGTCCCCATTGCTTTAGAAAAAGCTTCTTTAATTGAAAACCGGCCACCAAGATATTCAACCTTGCGCTTGCCCTGCAATTTTTGGTATTGGGCAAACTCTTTGGGTGTCAACGCCCGTTTGGCAAAGTTATCACCCTTAGCGACAATCTTAGCAACTCGTTCAACTTCAACCGCGTCAATTCCTACGCCAACAATCATTTTCTCTACCTCACATTCCAAAATTATAATACAAAAAATGAGCTGTTCATCAGAACAACTCATTTTTAAATAAATCATTAATCTTTTTTATTCTTAATCACAAAGTTGTGACCGCCGCCACTGCGACGTGAACGGTTACCGCGATAACCGCCATGACCATGATCCCGATCACCACCGCGATGGTTGCGGTCGCCGCCACGATAACCACTACGGCTGCTGTGACCACCTCTTGAGCCATGACCGTAATGCCCACGACCGCGGCCGCCACTGCGACGACCACCGCCCTTATACGGCAATGGCTTTTCGGAACTAATCTTAACCTCAACCTTTGAAGAATCCTTAGATAAATTCTTGAGCAAGGCAGAAGCAAGATCAACTGCTGAATAGTTTTCTAACAGTTCATTAGCATCTTGGGTATACTTAGACAAGTCTTCCTTCATCAAGTCTTCAATCTTAGACTTGGCAACCTTTAATTGACCACGGAAAGCCTGGTCATCTGATGGTGGACGAAGTGGCTCCATCTTCTTCTTGGTTAGCTGCTCAATTGTCCGCATGTAGCCAATTTCGTTTGGCGTAACAAAGGTAACAGACATCCCATTTTGACCGGCACGACCGGTACGACCAATACGGTGTACGTATGAATCTGGATCTTGGGGAATATCATAATTGTAAACATGGGTTACACCTGAAATATCAAGTCCACGTGCGGCAACATCAGTTGCAACTAAGATATCAAGCTTACCAGCACGGAAACGTTTTAGAACACTCATCCGGCGAGCTTGCGACAAGTCCCCGTGAATACCAGCAGCGTTATAGCCACGTGCTTGCAGTCCACGGTTAACTTCATCAACGCGCCGCTTAGTCCGAACAAAGATAACTGCTAAGTCAGGACTTTCAACGTCAATTAACCGACACATAATGTCGAATTTTTCTGAATCTTTAGCCCGAACGAAGTATTGGTCAATTAAGTCAGCAGTTAATTCTTTTGCCTTAATGCGAACAATCTCAGGATTGTTCATGAATTTTTCACTAATGTGTAAAATTGGCTTCGGCATTGTTGCACTAAACAGCAAAGTTTGCTTGCGGTTTTTAACGTAGCTCAAGATACTTTCAATATCTTGGATAAAGCCCATATCGAGCATTTCATCGGCTTCATCAAGCACAATAGTGTTGACATCTTCTAAGTCAATTGTCTTACGCTTCAAGTGGTCAAGTAGACGACCAGGAGTACCAACTAAGATTGCTGGCACTTGCTTTTTAAGTGAGCGAATTTGGCGGCCAATATCAGCCCCGCCGTATACAACTTGGACACGCGCCTTTTCATCGCGGCCTAAACGGAAAAGTTCTTCTTGTGTTTGGATTGCTAATTCACGCGTTGGTTCAATAATTAACGCCTGAATAGTGTTATGTTGCTTTTCTAAGTTTTGTAAAATTGGCAAAGCAAAGGCAGCTGTCTTACCAGTACCGGTCTGTGCTTGACCAATTACATCTTTGCCCGCTAAGGCAAGTGGAATTGTTTGTTCCTGGATTGGAGTTGCTTCCTCGAAGCCTGAACGCTTAATCGCTTTTAGAAGTTCATCATTTAATCCTAATTCCGAAAATTTCACTAAATTCTCCTTATCTAAGCCGCTCTAATACTTTCTCAAGGTGCATCCCGTGTGAACCTTTTAAGACAACAATGTCGTGCGGCTTAATATCATTCTTCAGTGCCGCAATCATCTGCGGCATCTGATCCTCTTTATAATAATGTAAATTCTCTGGCGCATACTTGCCTTTTAGAGCAGTAGCTAAGTTGTTCATTTCAGCGCCAAATAAATATACTTCGTTAATCACTTGTGGATCAAGGCTATCAGCTAATCCAGCATGCAGCGTATCTGAGCGCTGGCCTAATTCCAGCATGTCACCTAAAACAGCAATGCGGCGGCTGCCTTCTGGAACTTGAATTTGACCAAAACTGGTTAAAACGGCTCGAACAGCGGTTGGATTAGAGTTGTAAATATCACTCATGATATCTTCACCAACGTCGCCTTTTTCCCACTCCATTCTGTTAGCAGTCGGAGTAAAGTTAGCCAATGCGGTAGCAATTTCTTCATCACTTTCGCCGAAATGTCGGCCAACGCAAAGAGCTGACATAGCATTAGAAACATTGTGCTTACCAATCATCGGGATTGAAAACTGCTTTTGTGAACTGTTAATTGTAAACGTAGCGTGGTGCTTATAACTTCTAAAGCCTGTCGCATAAACTGTATCATCTTTTGCAAAACCAAAGGTAACTTTTGCTTGGTTAATTTTAGCACTGCGCTCACGTAAAAGCGGTTCATCCCCGTTATAAATGAATTCCCCGTCCTCACGCAAAAAGTCAGTAATTTCCATTTTGGCATCCGCAATACCTTCGCGTGAACCTAAAAATTCAATATGGGCTTCACCAATCATAGTAATGACACTGACATCGGGATGAGTCAATTCACTTAAATGATGCAATTGTCCAGCGTGATCCATGCCCATTTCCAAAACCAAAATTTCAGTATTTGGCTTCATTTCCAAAATAGTCATCGGCACACCAATTTCATTATTGAAATTAGCATCTGTCTTGTGCACATTAAACCGCTTAGCAAGAACAGCCGCAGTCATATCCTTAGTTGTCGTTTTACCGTTAGAGCCCGTAATGCCGACAACGGTAGGATTAACCTTGTTTAAATAATATTGCGCTAATTTCTGCATGCTAAGCAGTGGATCATCGACCTCTAACACAGCAATAGTCGTTGGCTTATTAGCGTGACCTTTTTGCCACAATGTTGCTGAAGCTCCGTTAGCAATTGCACTATTAATGAAGTCGTGGCCATCGCGCTCGCCCTTTAAGGGTACAAACAAGCCGCCATCTGTTATTTTTCTTGAGTCAAAGGCAACCGAAGTAATAATTGTTTGCTCGTCGCCTTCACAAGTTGAATTGATTGCTTTGGCAATTTCTGCCAGTTGCATTTTCATCTATTTTTTCTCCTAAAAAAAGAAAGTCCATACAGCAATTATTACACTCAATCTTGATTTGGTATAACAATTTAGCTTCACATAAAAAAACAGCCCCAATGGGACTGCTTCCACCAGATCAAAGGTATTACTTGTTGTTCATACCATACTTCTTGTTGAACTTTTCGATCCGACCATCTGCTTGAGCAAACTTTTGCTTGCCTGTGTAGAATGGGTGAGAATCTGAAGTGATTTCAACGCGAATTAATGGGTAAGTTTTACCTTCGTATTCTATTGTTTCCGTTGGCTTCAAAGTTGAACCTGCAACGAACTTAGCTCCTGTAGCTGAGTCCATAAAGACAACTTCTTGGTAATCTGGATGAATGCCTTGTTTCATGTTTATTACTCCTTTTGCCATGACCTTATTTCAAGCCATAGATTAATCGATTAACGTTAACTACTCTAACATTTTTAGCGATAAAATTCAAGCATTAATCTTGTCGAACTTGAACTAGTTTAAAACAATGTCGCTTGGCTTAACTTCACTGCCAAAGTATGGCTTTAATTCCAAATTATAATCATTCACAAAGAATTTGTGTCCGTTTAACTTAGTAATTTCCTTGTTAGTCCACGTTAACAAAGACTTGTTGCCCTTCTTAACGGCTGGAGAAATAAACTGGTTCGGGCCGATATTCTTAATCCCAACAGTGTAGCTTGGGTTCTTCTTAACCCAAGCATAAAGGTAAGAATTGTCATCAGCTAAGGCTGCTGCCCGCTTATTCTTAATCGCATTGAATTGTTGCGTCTTAGAATCAAATTTTAATAAGTTAATGCCGCTCTTTTTAGTAAAGTAATTTTCGGCAGTAGTCCCCTTGGTGACAATTAAACTCTTGCCGGTTAACTGGCTAGCCTTCGTGATTGGTGCGCTCTTAGGTGAAATTACCCCAACAGAAACCTTCATGTAAGGCTTGGCGTAATCAACAACCTGCTTACGTTCCGGCGTAACTGTAAAGTTGGCCAAAACCAAGTCGGCTTTATTGGAATTTAGTGTGTCTACTCGATTGTTCGCATTAACTTGAACAAACTTAATCTTTACACCCATGTCCTTTGCCATTTGCCGAGCCAAACGCACATCATAACCAACGCGCTCGCCCTTAGCATTAACCCAGCCATATGGTGGCAAGTCGCCAAAGACAGCCACCCGTAACACGCCACGCTTCTTAATAGCGGTCACACTGCTATCGTTACTGCTGGCAGTGTGATTACTTGATGATCTGATGCCAAAGAAGGCTGCAATTGCAATAATTACTACAACTACCACACCGATAATTGTGTTTCTTGTTTTATTCTTATTCATTATTTCTCCTTAAAAATCCATACTTGTTAAAAATTCTTGTGCTCGGTCAGTTTGCGGCTTGGTAAAAAATTGCTTGCCCGGCGTATTTTCAATAATTTTACCGTTTTCCAAAAACAGTACTTGATCGGCAATTTGCGCCGCAAAGTTCATCTCGTGCGTCACGATAATCATGGTCATGTGGTCCTTTTTAGCTAAATCGGTCATGATTTGTAAAATGCCGCGCACCATCTCTGGGTCAAGTGAAGCTGTTACCTCATCAAAGAGCATTATTTCCGGATGCATGGCCAAGGCCCGCACAATCGCAATCCGCTGCTTTTGTCCGCCAGATAGTTCACGCGGATAAGCATCAACGTACTTAATTAAGCCCACACGCTCTAAGAGCTGCATTGCTTCAACTTTGACCTTTTCTGCCGGCCTCTTTTGCACTTTAGTTGGTGCCAGCAAAATATTGTCCATCACGGTTAAATTAGGGAACAGATCATAGCTCTGAAAGACCATGCCAATCTTTTGGCGTAAATTCTGCCATTCCTGATCAGTCGGCGTAATCTTTTGGCCTTTAAAGTAAATCGCACCTTCATTAAATTGCTCAAGGCCATTAAGACACCGCAGCAAAGTACTTTTACCTGAGCCTGATGGCCCAAGTAAGGTCAGAACCTCGCCTTCTTCCAACTTAAAGTTGATGTCGTGCAATGCTTGCCAATCACCATAAAATTTATTTAAATGTTCAACTCGTAAAATTTCTTTCGTCATTTATTTCACCTACTTTTTAGCAGCCAATCGCTTGGCCCAAGCTGATAATGGATAGTCGATTACAAAATATAAAATAAAAATCAAGCCATAAATCCAAAAGACGCCGTTGGGATATTGCTGGTTGTTGGCTTCGATAATCTGTTGACCAACTGCAATCACGTCAATGATACTGATTGTCATCAATAACGAAGTTGTCTTAATTACTCGCGTTGCCAAGTTAATGGTTGCTGGTAATTCCAGTTGGAATGCCTGTGGCAACAAGACGTAACGAAACAGTTGCACTCGACTTAAGCCCAGAGCTAGACCAGACTCTTTTTGTGCTAACGGCACAGACTCAATTGCCCCGCGCACAATATCACTAAATTCTGCGGCGACCCACAGGGCAAATGCCAATACCGCCATCCAACTAGCTGGCCAATTAATATGCAGCTGCCGCGGCAAAATATAGTAGGCCAGATATAGTAAGACAATTGTCGGTACAACCCGGAAAAATTCAAGGTAGAGTCGTAAAATAAAGCGCACAATTTTATTAGGTAAGGTTCTTAAAACACCAAAAACTGTGCCTAATATTAGCCCTAACACTAAGCTAACTGCCGCAATCCAGACAGAAGTCCATAATCCCTGCATTAGCCGTGCAAAGTTATCCCCAGCGAAGAAAACATTAATTGCCGAATGTGCCATAACGAACCCTCCTTTCCAAATAATTGAGCAGTAAAATAACCGGAATTAAAATAATCGCGTAAGCAATGACTAATACTAACAAGTATTCGTTAGAGCGGTAATACATTCCAATCAGGTCTAGTGCCGTGTTGGTCAATTCGGGAATGGCAATTACCGAGAAGATTGAGGTTTCTTTAATTAAAAAGATAATGTTCGCAGTCAATGCCGGCATGCTGAGGGCAAATCCTTGGGGAAAAACCACGTAACGTGCTAACTGCAACTTACTCATTCCTAAAGCCTTACCGTTATCAATCTGATTAGCACTGACACCAGTAAATCCACCGGTAAAACCCTCTGCCATATAAGCACCGCCCAAAAAGATTAGTCCAATAATGCCACATGTTTCAGCTGACATTTTTAAACCCAAAACGGGAAATGCATAATATAAGAAAAACAACTGGATTAATAGCGGCGTATTGCGTGCCAATTCCACATAAGCTGTAATAATTTGGCCTAGCACTGGCACCTTAAAATATTGCACCAAACTGCTAATTATACCGACAATAATCGAGCCCACAATTCCGACCAGCGACAACCAAAGAGTTAACACAAATGCTTTGCTAAAAATCGGTAAACTCTGCGTTATAATCTGCCAGCTCATTTCTTCCCCCACTTCCTAACAAAAAGACCTGTCAATTACGCAAATTAACAGGTCTTTATCAAAAAACTGCGAATACATTTAAATTCGCAGTCTTCCAACTATTAACTATCATTAAAGCGAAATTAACTGCAAAAACAGACTGTGGCCATTGATTTTAATTAAACATTCAGTGAGACAGTTTTGTGCTTTTTGCATGATGTTAATTCCTTTCTTACTTATTATCTGTAAGTATCTTATATGCTAACCTTGTACTTACTTTTTGTCAATTATTTAGTCTTGCCAAAATGCACGTGTTTGCATTAGGACACAAAAACCACAACTCTCTAGGAATTGTGATTTTCATTTTATTAAATATGAATTTATTCTAGTTTATTTAATTAGATAAATTCCGTTACGGCAGCAGCAACCAAAATAATGATTAACCCAGCAATCGTCACGGCCATCTCTTTTTTGGTCTTTTTCTGACCTAAGAACCAGATACCAGTTAGAGTTGCTAAAATAACCGAAGTCTGTGACAAGACAAAGCCTGTTGCTAGACCATTCATATTTGGCTGCGCTGAAATCAGATAGGTTAGAGCAGCAAAGGCGAAGAAGAAACCAGCAAAAATTTGCTTGTAGGAAACAACCTCCGTGAATGGATTCCCCTCTTTGTGTTTGACGGCAACATAGATGCCATACACAATCCCCGTCAGCAGCATCCCAATCGCTTGCGGCAAAAAGGCGTGTTGACCATCAATATGAGCAGCTTGTGGTGCAGCCGAGTAAGCCCAATAACCAATCTCACCAAACAATAGCCAAATGGTAGCCTTTTTAAGCAGGTTCGATTTTTGCGCGGTTTTCTTTTCTGACCAGACTGTCATGTAGGCACCAAGAATAATCGCTACTAGAGCAATTGTTCCAACTATCTTGGCAAGGATGCCCGGCCAATTACCCAAGGCAATCACGCCCCATAATGAGGCACCTAATAATTGGAAGGCAGTTGTAATTGGCATTGACCGCGATGAGCCAACCAAGCCAAAGGACATAAAGGTAACAATCTGCGCACTTGCCCAGCCAACTCCAGAAATAATTGACAATAACAGTGCAGTCCCAGTAGGCAAAGCATAGCCACCAACAAGTGCATAAACTAGGCCGAAGATGAAGGTGCCTAAGGTGGTACCTAAAATTTGGTTGGCAGGTTTACCACCAATTTTGGACGCGATTGTCGGGAACAAACCCCAGCCCAAGAGTGGACCAAGACCAACTAATAATGCGGTTGTATTCACTTTTTTCTCCTAGCTTTAAAAAACAACGTTACTTTCGAGTAAAATATTCGCAAATGGCGTCATTTCACCAGTTCTAACAAAAGCCTTACAATCCTTTAAGCTTTCTTTTAATTCATCATGCGTAATAAATTCAATTGGCGTATCTGGCAGGCGTTTCTTAATTTGTGCTAGCATTTCTGGATTTTCCGTTTTAATTTCACTAGCTAAAAAAATCCGTTGAATGCCCAATTCTTCAAGAACATTGTTGAGCACATCCATAAAGCTAGGGATGCCGTTAGTCACGGCCAAGTCAATCTTTTCTGTGCCCTTAGGAACAGGCGTGCCAGCATCACCAATTGCCAGCTTGTCAAAATGTCCCATCGTTGCAATTACTCGCGATAAATCTGAATTAATTACTTTTGTCTTTTTCATCTTAAACTACTTTCTACTATTAAAATTACTTAACTTGGTCGATTTCCTTCTTGTACGGAATTGATGGCTGGGCACCATAACGCTGAACCGTTAATGATGAAGCCTTGTTAGCGAAAATAATCGCCTCACGCAAGTTAGAAAAGTCCGGTTTTAATAAGCTGGACATGGCACCGATAAAGGTATCGCCGGCAGCGGTTGTATCGACAGCCTTAACTTTAAAGGCTGGAACCAACTCGCTCTGGCCGTTAAAGTCATAAAAGGCACCTTTAGAACCAATCGTAATAATTACCGCTTCTACACCAAGATCATGTAATTTGCCAGCAGCTTGCCGAGCGCTAGCCTCATCAACAACTTGAACGCCAGTAATCGTTGCCGCTTCAGTTTCATTTGGCGCAATCATATCAGTCAATTGCAGTAACTCCACTGGAATCTTAGCCATTGCTGGTGCTGGATTTAAAATCGTTTTAACACCGTGAGCACGAGCGATTTCAAAGCCCTTAATTGTTGCCCCAATCGGCGTTTCAAACTGGGCAATGACAAAATCACTATCCGTAATCAGCGCGCTCTTTTGCGCAATTGCATCAGCGTTAAACGCGTAATTGGCACCGGCATAAATCGTAATCGAGTTCTGCCCCTCATCATCAACTGAAATAAAGGCTTGGCCCGTTGACTCATCCTTAATTGTTGCAATTCCAGAAACATCAATCCCCTCTTGCTTGAGCAAGTCTAACATTTCAGTTCCTGGCGCATCATCACCAACAGCCCCAATAAAGCTAGTCGTGCAGCCAGACCGTGCTGCTGCAACTGCCTGGTTAGCACCCTTGCCACCAGCTGCTGAATAGTGTTCCTTAGCATGGATTGTTTCCCCCGGCTTAACCATCCGCTCAACACGCAGGTTGGTATCAAGGTTAATACTGCCGATAACAGTAACTTTATTCATCTTGTTCTCCTTTTAACAAACTGCCAAAGCATTTTAACTAATTTGCTTCTATCAAAATAATATCATACTTGTAATTGCTTTCAAATGTGCTAAAGAAAATTATTACAAACGTTCACGAACCGCAATCTTAGTTTTTTAACGCTATTTACCATATAATGTTGAAGTTACTTTAAATTAGTAAGGACGTAATTATGAAAAGACAACTCACATTATCCGCCGCACTGGCAACCGTCATGGGCACCATGATTGGTGGCGGCGCCTTTTTCAAAATCGCCAGCGTTTCGGCATTAACTCATAACGCTTGGTTAAGTATCCTTGTTTGGCCCCTAGCCGGATTCATTACCCTAATGGCTGGACTCAGCGTGGCCGAACTTGCCGCGATTTTTCCAGAAGACGGCGGCCCAGTTAAATATTTACAAGAAATTTATGGCCCTAAAATTGCCTTTCTCTTTGGCTGGTCGCTGATCATCGTTTATTATCCGGCCAATATTGCTGCCCTTTCAATTGTGTTTGCGACGCAGTTAAAACAAATCCCGAATTTTAGTAATTTTTCTACTACTGGCGTGGCTCTGATCGTCATGCTAGTTATCCTGCTAGTCAATTGGCTGGGTTCCAAATTAAGCAGCGAAGTCCAGAAACTGGCGCTAATAATCAAGCTATTACCAATTGCCGCAATCATCATCTTTGCGATCTTTAGCAGTAGCACCAATCAATTAGCTGGCGCACCATTGCCGCACTTGAACTCTGCTAATGGTGCTGCCTTTGGTCAAGCTCTGCTGGCCGTGCTTTTTGCTTATGACGGTTGGTTAAGCATCGGCAATCTAGCAGGTGAAATTAAAAATCCGGCCAAAACCCTGTCCCGTGCTATTACTTGGGGCGTGTTTGGAGTGACTATTGTTTATACCCTACTCAATTGGAGCTATGTTCGCATCGTGCCGTGGGCAAAAATCACTGGTAACCAGGCAGCCGCGCTACTGACAGCACAACATCTTTTTGGTAACTTGGGCGGTTTAATTATCAGCATTGGCATTCTGGTATCAGTCTTTGGTGCCATTAACGGTCACCTCATGGTCGGTTCCAGAATGCCGTACACTTTAGGACGGCAAGAGAAGTTGCCAGCAGCCCAATTTTTTGGCAAATTAAATCGTAAGACAGTTGTGCCTACCAACAGTATGCTCTTTGAATGCGCAATTGCTGCCGTCATGATCTTTTCGGGAACTTTTAACAGTTTAACCGACATGCTAGTTTATGTTTCGTGGATTTTTTCAATTCTGTTATTTATTGGCGTTTTTATTCTACGCCAACGCCAACCGGAATTAATACGACCATACAAAATACCACTGTTCCCGTGGCCACCAATTCTCGCTATTATCGGTGCCTTGTTCATTGTAATTAACACAACATTAACGCAGCCACTCCTTGCCCTTACCGGTATTTTGCTAACTCTATCTGGCTGGCCAGTGTACATTTGGACACAACACCACAATACTCATTAAAACAAATCAAAAAGGCTAAAAACTTCACGTTTTTAGCCTTTTTTCTATTTAATAACAATATCATCGTCACTAGCTTCAGCTTTAATTGTTCCAACTGAGTTAGCTACTTTCTTATTAAATTTAGTATAGTTAGCCGAGCTGCGATGAACCTTCTTGCCACGGAATTTAATTTGTCCTTCACCGGTTGTCAATAAATCATAGTTAATATTTGCTGGATTATGTTTCATTATTAATGAGCTCTGCTTGAGACCAAAAGTATTTTTACCAGTAAATTTATTGCGTGACATATTTAGGTCTACCTGATCCAAAGAAAATTTCATTGTGTCAACAATACTCTTATTTATTAGGACTTCGCCATCGCTATCAGAAATCTTACCATGGTGAAATTCTGATGAATAAGTTTCAAAGTCACCACCAACTATATTTGCCACTAACTTCTTTTTAACAACTAATTTATTCATTTCCAATACACAATTATCCAAATCAAATTTGCTATTATTAAAAGTACAATTATCAATATCCGTATCAGACATATCAGTACTAATTTGTGCTCGCTCTACCTGCAAATTATGCAGTTGTAAATCATCTTGCTCATTATAATCAGCAATATCAACTATTAATTTTTTCAAGTTTAAATCTGATACTTTTAAACTTCCTTGCGTATTATTATCTTCAATCTTAGTTAAGGCTGCTTTAGTTGGTACCGTAATTTCAACTTCTGGGCGTTGTTTATAAAACTTCCAATCAATCGTAATTGGATAGGTTTGGTGACGTTGACCGATTACGATTTTATCCTTTACTTTGTTAACAACGAGTAAATGTTCTTTAGTATCATTAACCTTGATCTGATACTTATTGCCGCGATGAATTCGATAATCGACTTCGCCAGTATTTAGTTCAACCTGACTAAATTTCTTATAAGATAAGGTTCGTGTATGTGAAAAGGTCTTGGCATCAAGCACTTGAAAGTTGGTTAAATCTGTCCCAACGACTGGTTGCAAACCGCCATTAATATAACCGGCAATTGTTAAAATCAAACCAATTATTAAAGTTGCAGCTCCTATTTTATAAAATCGCTTCATCATTTGGCCTCCTTGTCAGTTTTAGTTTGGTAATAGCGTTTTTTAAAGATTTTTCTACCCAAAAAGCGTGCAAATTGTGCACATTTAGCAGCTAAAAAGCGCACGACTTGGATAATTGCTGGAACAATAAACAGGCAAATGCTAATAACAATCAAGCCTGCTCCTAAATAAAAGAAACCTGGAGCCCAAGAACTCGCAACCAGCAAGTTCAAGCCAATAACAATTCCTACCACACCAGTAACTAGAAGTCCTAGAGTTAAACCAATAAAGCCAACCAAAATTCCAAGAAATGCACAGAATAATCCAAGAAAAATTGCAGTTAAAGTAATCCCGATGATTATTCCCGTTGGAATGGCACAAATACCAACAAAAATGCGCCAAATTGTGTGCAAACTTTGCGAAGAGGATACGGTATCTTCTGTTGTATCAGCGGCCTCAGTTTCAGATTGATCATTGATGACGTAATCAGCCGCAATCTTACGTGCCAATTGTTGCGGAGTACCTAATTCTTTTTCAATTGCAGCACGATTTTGAAAATCACCATCTAGCAAGAACTCACGGTAAAATTCCAACACATCATTGCGATCTCCAAGAGGCAAGGATGACAAATTTTCTTCAACTTCCAAAATGTAGTCATTAATTATTTGTTCCATTTTTCTCTCCCAATATTTGATTAACCTTTGTGCTAAAGTTTAGCCATTCTTTTTGCACAGCTGCTAATAAGGTCAAACCAGTTTCCGTCAACTGATAATAGCGCCGATTACGGCCCTGATATGGCTGATCATAAGTTGTCAGATAGCCGTTTTTCTTTAATCGTCTTAAAACAGGATAGATTGTTGATTCAGAAATATCGAATGTTCCTTGAACCTTCTGTGTCAATGCGTAGCCGTATAAATCTTCACCTTTTAAAAAAGAAAGAACAGCACCATCAAGTAATCGTGTTGGTATTTGAATTGCCATATTGTTTCTCCTCTCTATATTATATTTCATATAATATTATGGCAAACTAAAAAAGTCAACAAATATTTAAATAAGTTGACTTTTTTCTCAATAAAATTATTTAGATTACAACAAAGGAACCACTATTAAACTCAAGTTAAATAGTGGTTCTTAGTTATTAGATCCTATTCCCATTCAATTGTTGAAGGTGGCTTACTCGTGACATCATAGACGACGCGGTTAATGTTCGGCACCTCATCGACAATGCGCGTGGAAATTTTTTGCAAAGCATCCCACGGCAAACGGGCAAAATCTGCGGTCATGCCATCAATCGAGGTTACGGCACGAATGCCAATCGTGTAGTCATAAGTGCGACCATCACCCATCACGCCAACTGACTTGATGCCGGGCAAAACAGTAAAGTACTGCCAGACCTTTTCTTGCAAACCAGCCTTTTTGATTTCGTCTCGTAAAATGGCATCACTCTCACGTACCAAGGCCAACTTATCCTCGGTTACTTCACCTAAAACGCGAATCCCAAGTCCTGGACCTGGGAACGGTTGCCGCCAAACCAAATCGTGCGGGATTCCCAACTTTTCACCTAGTTCACGCACTTCATCCTTAAACAATTTGCGCAAAGGCTCAATCAGCTTAAAGTGCATATCTTCCGGTAAGCCACCAACATTATGGTGTGACTTTATTGTTTGTGCAGTGTTAGTGCCACTCTCAATCACATCAGTATAGAGTGTGCCTTGAGCTAAAAAGTCAGCATCAGGGATTTTTTGTGCTTCTTCATTGAAAACCTCGATGAACTCCTTGCCGATGATTTTACGCTTTTGTTCTGGGTCAGTAACACCCCGCAATTTATTCAAAAAGCGATCTTTGGCATTAACGCGAACAATGTTCACACCTAAGTCACGGCTAAGAGCTGCCATAACTTCATCGCCCTCGTTCTTCCGGAGCATGCCATGATCAACAAAAATTGCTGTCATTTGGTCGCCGATTGCCTTGTGCAATAAGGTTGCCGTCACGCTGGAGTCAACACCACCAGACAAACCCAAAATCACCTTTTTATCGCCAACCTCTGCACGAATATCAGCAATCTTCATTTCGATAAAGTCAGTCATTGACCAATCAGACTTGGCCTTGCAAACCTTGAAGGCAAAATTTTTTAAAATATCCAAGCCATACTGGGTGTTGCGCACCTCAGCGTGAAATTGGATACCGTAGAATTTAGCCGAATTGTTCGCAATTGCAGAAATCGGGCAATTTTTACTAGAAGCAACTGTCGTAAAGCCATCAGGTTCCTTAGTTACCAAGTCGCCATGACTCATCCAAACATATTCATCCTTTGGCAGACCACTAAACAAGACAGAATCAGGAGCTTCAACCTTAATATCGGCACGCCCATATTCCGAATTATCGGCCGGCTCTACCTTGCCGCCCAAGTAATATGACATCAGTTGCATCCCATAACAAATGCCCAAAATAGGAATCCCTAATTTAAAAATCTCGGGGTCAACTTTCAGCGCCTCTTCGGCATAAATACTATTCGGCCCACCAGAAAAGATTATGCCCTTAGGAGCAATTTTTTTGATTTCTGCCATACTAATATCGTGTGGCAATAATTCCGAATAAATGCCAAAATCACGCAATCGCCGCGTAATTAATTGATTATATTGACTACCAAAATCTAAAACAATAATTTCATCAAAATCACTGATATTTTTGTTCACGGCCATCCCCAAATCCTTTGTAAAACTATACTTTAAATTTAGTTAAACCATACTAGGAATTATGATTGCGGTCAACCATTTTCTTCCCAAAATATTTTTAAAAGCGAATTATATCCTATATATGCCAATAATAATTCGTTTTTTAAATAAAATTTATTCTTGCATGCACTGCTCATCTCTGTTAGAATTCATTCAACACATAAATATTAATCTGTATATTGTCGTAATCAGGTCGACAGTTTCTACTCAGAACCGAAATTCTGAACTATGGATTGAGCAGCATCTTTTAGTGGTCGTACTGACTACTTTTTAAGGGCTTCTTTTACCATAGTTTTGGTAGAAGAGGCCCTTATTTTTTTCAAGGAGGAAAACGTGAAGTTACTAGAAGACCGCATTAGACGTGATGGTGAAGTTTTGCCCGGAAATGTCCTGAAAATCAACTCGTTTTTGAATCATCAAGTTGATCCTGAATTGATGATTGCCTGCGGGCAAGAATTTGCCCGACGCTTTCAAGATAATGGCATTACCAAAGTCTTGACTTGTGAGGCTTCCGGCATTGCCCCGGGGATTATGGCTGCTTTTGAATTGCACGTACCGATGGTATTTGCCCGCAAGAAGAAGCCGTCGACACTTAATGATGCGGTTTACTGGGCCGACGTCTTTTCTTACACCAAAAAGATCACTAACAAGATCTGTGTCGAGCAAAAATTCCTGAGTGAAAACGACACACTGCTAATTATCGACGACTTTTTAGCTCATGGTGAGGCTGTTAAGGGCATGATTAATATTGCCGAGCAAGCTCATGCAAAGATTGCCGGCGTTGGTGTGGTCGTTGCCAAAACCTTTCAGGGTGGTAGCGATTGGATTCAAGATCACAATTATCGCTTAGAAGCTTTAGCCAATATTACGAGCTTAAAAGACGAAAAAGTACATTTTGCGGGTGAAGAATAATGGTGCAAAAAGAAGTCAGCCAACAAAAAGCTGCTATCTTAGGCTTACAACACTTACTTGCGATGTATTCCGGCGCTGTCGCCGTGCCGTTATTAATCGGTAGTGCATTAAAGTTCTCTGCTAGCCAAATGACTTATCTAGTTTCAATTGATATTTTCATGTGCGGCTTGGCCACCTTGCTTCAATTATTGCGTAACAAGTACTTTGGCATCGGCTTTCCCGTCATTTTGGGTTGCGCCATTCAAGCCGTAGCTCCTTTGCAGATGATTGGACAGAAGTTTTCGATTAATGACATGTACGGTGCCATCATTGTGGCTGGTATTTTCGTAATTTTGATTTCTAGTATTTTCGCTAAAATCAAGAAGTTCTTCCCCCCAGTTGTCACCGGTACGTTAATCACGACAATCGGCTTAACCTTAATTCCAGTTGCTGTGCAAAACATGGGCGGCGGCAATAGTAGTTCAAAAAACTTCGGCAATTGGCAAAACTTGCTGCTAGGCTTTGGCACCATGTTCATTATCTTAGCGTTTGAAATCTGGGCCAAGGGCTTCTTGCATTCGATTTCTGTCCTGATTGGACTAATTATCGGTACGATTATTGCCGCTTTCATGGGCCTTGTATCTTTTGCGCCAGTTTTGCAGGCTTCATGGTTCCATTTACCACAATTATTTTACTTCGGCGTGCCTCACTTTGAGTGGTCTTCCAGCATGACGATGATTATCATCGCACTGGTTTCAATGGTTGAATCCACGGGTGTGTTTTTTGCGACTGGCGACCTAATTCACCACAACGTTACTGAGGACGACTTGAAAAAGGGCTACCGTGCAGAAGGCTTAGCACAAATTTGCGGGGGACTGTTCAATGCATTTCCTTACACGACTTTCTCGCAAAACGTTGGCTTACTACAATTATCTGGGATTAAAACCAAACGCCCAATCTATTGGGCAGCAGGACTCTTAATGGCAATGGGTTTGCTGCCAAAAGTCGGCGCGTTAGTAACCATTATCCCTACCCCCGTTTTAGGTGGAGCCATGCTTGTCATGTTTACCATGATTGCCATACAAGGAATTAAAACCCTAATCAAAGTCGATCTCAGCGACAACAATAATGTTTTAATTATTGCAATTTCAATTGGCTTAGGTCTTGGTGTCACAATCTATCCACAGATTTTTCAAAATTTACCCCAAACAATTCAACTCTTTCTTTCAAATGGGATTGTGATTACCAGCTTATCGGCAACTATTCTAAACCTATTACTTAAAGGAGGCGGTGCCAGTAAACAATAATCTTTGATAATGTAGGTAAGTTTTCTTGCCCTTGGAAATACTTACTTGCGCCTAAAAAGGAGCTACTTCGAATTGAAGTAGCTCCTTTTATTATGTTATTCAAAATTGGCTGGTTAGTCTTAGTTAATATTACAATAGTGACAAAAATTCCGCACCTTGCGGCGTAGCTAAAAATATTGCGAACAATATAAATGTAATGCCACAAACTAATAATAAGCATTTAATCTTTTTCGACAACTTCTTTGATAAACTCAAAATAATAAAAATTAAACCTATCAAACAAGAAATTATCATTATCCAAAAACCCATCAATATTTTCTCCTAATCGATTTCTTTTATATATCCCTTACTAAGCATTAAGATTGTTCCAATTATTGCTAATCTTTTGTTCATCATAATTTCCTCCTAATTAATACCAGCCATTATATAAATTTATTACATTATCAACTAAAGAATTAAGAGCTCATTCATTCTTTAATTTTGTTATAACAAATCTTTTTCAATTATTGTTCAATGGTTCATATTTTCACATTCAAACATAAAATTTTTATTTTTCAAAAAACGATTAATAGTTTAAAATTTATTTATAAATCGCTTACATAAAACTAGAAAGAGGCTAGCAATGGAAATCTATGAACTACTAAAAAAGTATCGCCTTATTCAACATAAGTCCCAACAGAGTTGGGTTGGTAATATCGTCAGCCGCTCGTTTTATACCAAAGTAGAACAAGGAAAAAGTCACCTATCAGCAAATGATCTACTTGACCTACTTCACTACAATCACATCCCAACCGTTGATTTTTTTACCAAACTAAATGAAGTTGATCGCTCCCAGTATCATCAGAAAACTCAACTAAAAACTTTGATTACTAATGCTTTTTATCAAAATTCAAAGTCTAAATTAAAACAAATCGCAGATAAAATAATTAGTAGTAATTATCCTAATCAAGAAGAACAAATAGCCTTGATTAATGCCTATATTGCGTTAGTAAATAACGATTTTGATAGCTTAGATGAAAAAAGTCGTAGCTATCTGAAAGAAAAATTTTTAAACACAAAATTTCTGAGTAAGGACTACTTAACTATTTATCGCAATCTAATCCCACTATTTGAACTTGATCAAAATATTGCTATTGTCAAAAAAATTCTTAACAAGTTTTTGAATATTAATGAAATTGATATTCAAGCTTCATTAATAGTAATTTTAGCTAATATCACTTTCCTATGTGTCGAAAGCCAAAATTATCAAGATGCTGCCTATTTCATCGCATGTGCTGATAAAATTAATACTAGACCTGATAACTTTTTCTATAAAATGGGGATTTTACTGTCTAAAAACATCCTTGCATATCATAAAAAATCAGAAGAATCTTATCTAGAAAACTGTCAGGAAATTATCAAAATAACCAAGTTAAACGGTATGGACGCATACAGCCATGAACTTGAGGTTTACTTGCAAAACAATATTTAGCACATAAAAAGAGAGAACTATTTAGATTATTAAATAGTTCTCTCTTTTATAGTAATAGAAATTAATGCCAAAATGTTACCAGCTATTAAAATTTATTATTGTCTTTGTTATAATATTATTACAGAAAAGCTAAGGCGGTAGTTATTTGCTTTCAAAGAAAGTGGTGCTGATGGTGATTAAACACCTGCACTTCAAAATTCTGATGAAAGGAGGTAACCCCAGTGTCTGCTGCAGACGCTATTCAATTAATGCTTTCTTTTGGCACTTTCATTGTTGCCTTGATTGCATTAATTGTTGAGATTATTAAATTAATTTCCAAAAAACATTCTAAGCTTAGTGGTGGAGATAAGATCTGATCAATCTTGTCTTCACCACTTTTTATTTATAATAAAAGTGGGCATGAAGCTGATAAGTCGGAGGTTTTTTTGGCGCTTAGTCGTCGTACAAAAACTGGCAGCTTCATGATACTTTATTAGATCTGTTCAAAGAATGTTAAGGACATTAATTGTCGTGTACTAGGAAAGTAGATTAATAAAGCACTTAACACAATTTTATGTAAAGGATGGTATCAAATGGAAATTGTTTTTGGAATTGATATTAGCAGTAAAACCTTTAACGTCGCTATTGGCATTGATAATTCTATCGTTAAGGAATATAAGACGACTAACAATCGTTTGGGATTTAAAGAGCTATTAGTTGATCTTAAACAGTTTGAGCAACCAGAAGTTGTCTTTGAGGCGACTGGAACTTATTCTCGGCGTTTAGAAATGTTTCTTCAAGACTATGATTATGGCTATATTCGTCTTAATCCGTTAGATGCTAAGAAACAAATGGATAATTTTAGACACCGTAAGACCGACATTATTGATGCTAGAAATCTAGCTTTATCACAGTTTCAGTTTAAAAGGAAAAACACCTATCAAGCAAAGCCTGTTTACCAAGATTTAAAGGATTACAATCATTTTTATCAAGAACTCAATAATGATGTTGTTCGTACTAAAGATCGGCTTCATAGTGCTTTACAGCTAACATTTCCTGAAATTGAAACTCTGCTTAGTAAAACCGATAGTAAACTTTATTGGAATCTGGTTAAGAAATTTCCAATAAGCACCATAGTATTTGAGTATTCAATTGCGGAGTTAAAAGAAATAGTGATGCATGCCACTGACAAATGTATTTCTGATAAGCGGGCACTTAAAATCGCTGAAAAGCTATCTAAGTTAGCCAATGAAAGTTATCCTAGTGTAGATGAACAATCCGGTGTTGTAATGCAAGTAACTTATTTTGTAAATCAATTAATGCAGCTTGAGCAAGAAAAAGCTGTAGTCATCAAAGAAATGAGCGCCTTGTCTAAAGAATTGCCAGAATATGAAGAACTACTTAGTTTACCAGGAGTAGCGGCTACTACAGCCAATGAAATTATTGCCGAATTAGGTGATATCAAACGATTTAAGCGCCCTAATCAGATCAATGCTTATATTGGCATTGATCTAAAGCAGTATGAATCAGGAGAATATAAAGCAGCACGTCACATTAGTAAGCGTGGAAACGCTGTGGCCAGAAAGATACTCTATCAGGCAGTGATTAATATGGTATCTGCAGCGACACATGATTCTGGTAAAAATCATATAGCAGACTATTACCAACGAAAAAAGCAATCTTACCCAGTCAAAATGACCAAGAAGATTGCCATTGCTTCAATAGCTCGTCTAATTCGAACTATCTTTAGTTTAGTAAAGAATAGACAGCAGTATACATATTATCCAACTTTATCAAAGTAACACTACAAGACTATTTAAACTAACTATAATTACCATACCACCTTAATCAAAAAAATGTTAAGTTAAGGTGGTTTTTGGCATACAGAAGTGAGAATTAAAAATATGATAGTTGCGAGCAACTATCATATTTTTTTATTTATTACTTGACTAATCGTAGGAAATAAAATCGCCTTAGCTCTAGTGAAGTTAGCGATTTTATTTGTAAATCTATAAGTTTGCTACCGTCTTACGCGGTTTCTGTAAGGAGTTCTATTACTAGTAGAACTCCTTTTCTTTTTTTATTATAACACATTAATTGTACTTAATTGTCTCCCAACTACACTAATTTATATTGGCAAATAGCACTTTCATTGTTGCCTTGATTGCATTAATTGTTGAGATTATTAAATTAATTTCAAAAAAATAAATCGCCTTGGCTCTAGTGAAGCTAGCGATTTATTAATCATCGTTTAACATTGCTACCGTCTTACGCGGTTTCTGTAAGGAGTTCTATTACCAGTAGAACTCCTTTTCTTTTTTATTATAGCACATTAATTGTCACTGCCAACACTTCTGTTTCACCCCCGTTAGTGTCAACTTTTTGTGGGTAATAAACTTTTATCCTTTACTGTAATTAATTTAGAACAAAAAAGCATCGCAAACTAAACAACTGTCATGAAATTATTATTTTTTTAGATTGCCAGACCCAGCCTTCTTTTAATACAATAGTAGTTAAAGCAAACAGAAAGGACCTATTTATGAAACAAACAGAATGTACCACAATTTTAGTTGGTAAAAATGCTTCACTCGATGGCTCAACCATGATCGCACGTAGTGAGGATGGCGGTAGAACCATTATTCCTGAAGGATTTGAAGTTATTACACCAGACAAGCAACCTAAGCACTACGAGAGTGTCATCAGCCACCAAAAGATTGACGATGACGACTTGCCAGCTAATCCATTACGCTACACTAGCGCTCCTGACGTGTCAGGCGAAAGTGGCATTTGGGCAGCTGCCGGAATTAATTCAGACAACGTTGCCATGACTGCTACTGAAACCATCACCACTAATTCTCGGATTCAAGGGATTGACCCATTAACTGCAGAAGGTGGTCTTGGCGAAGAAGATTTTGTCACTCTAACATTGCCATACCTCCATTCAGCTCTTGATGGTGTTAAGCGTGTCAGTTATTTATTAGAAAAATACGGCACTTACGAAATGAACGGCATGGCTTTTGCCGACAATGATGAAATTTGGTACCTAGAAACTATCGGCGGTCACCACTGGATTGCACGTCGCATTCCTGACGATGCTTACGTGATTGCTCCTAACCGGTTAAACATTGACGAATTCCACTTTGGTCAAGATGGCTTCATGGCTTCTTCAGACTTGGAAGACTTAATCGCTGAATACCACTTAAATCCTGACCGTGAAGGCTACAACATGCGTCACATTTTTGGTAGTTCAACTATCAAAGATGCACATTACAACAATCCACGTGCATGGTTTGTTCACAACTACTTTGATCCAGAGTTTGGCGGTCAACCAAGCGATCAAGACCAACCATTCATTTGCCATGCTAACCGCAAAATTAGTATTGAAGACATCGAATGGGTTGAGAGTTCTCACTACCAAGACACGCCATACGATCCTTATGGTACTGGTACTGATGCCGAAAAGAAAACTTTCCGGTCAATCGCACTTAACCGTAATTTTGAAACTCATATTTTACAAGTTAGAAATGACGTTCCTGCCGAATTTGCTGGTGTTCAATGGCTTGCCTTTGGACCAAACAGCTTCAACTGCATGGTGCCATTCTACACCAACGTTTCAACCACCCCTGCTAGCTATCAAACTGGTGCTAAGTTTGACTTGAACAAGATTTTCTGGTTGAACAAGTTGACAGCTCAACTCGGCGACACCAACTTTAAGGTTTATGGCGAGTTAGAAGCTGACTTTGAACAAAAGTCGCAGTCAGAATGTCACATGATCCAACACCAAACTGACAAAAAGGCTAAAGACTTATCTGGTCAAGAATTAGAAGACTTGCTTGTAGAAGCCAACCAAAAGATGGCTAACCAAGTTTATAGCAATACCATTGACCTTCTTGGCAACATGGTTGATGAGGGTCACGGGTTGATGACCTTAAAATATGACTTGTTAGATTAGATTTTAAATAGTAAAAACAGCGGAGTAATTGCTCTGCTGTTTTTTTAGCCAAAAAAGCTTGAAGCATCTCTGCTTCAAGCTCTTTTGATTAACTTATTTTTCTGGTACATCTTGAATGGTAACATCAGCACCAAGCAAGCGAAGTTTCTCTTGGACACGGTCATATCCACGCAAGATATTGCCCGCGTTATTAATCACCGTTGTTCCGTCTGCCATCAAGCCCGCAATCATCAGGCAAGCGCCAGCACGGATCTCTCCGGCTGCCACCGTTGCGCCGTGCAGGTGCTCAGTTGGATGAACTAAAATTATATCATCTTCAGCCTTAATATCAGCACCCATCTTGCGCAACTGCTCAATGTGGCCAATGCGTTTAGGATAAATACGGTCAATAATGACGCCCTCACCAGTTTTTGCCGTTAACAAAAGCGGCGTCACTGGCTGCTGCAAGTCTGTCGCAAATCCAGGATAAGCTCCCGTCTTAATTTGCGTCATCTTAAGTTCACCAGCTGGATAGACAAACAACGAATCTTCATCGGCATCAATCACTACACCCATTTCCTCAACCTTAGCAAGGTATGAATCGAGGTGTTCCTCAATGATGTTATGGATTCGAATACCATTACCAACACAGCCAGCTAGCGAAATATACGTACCAGCTTCAATTCGGTCAGGGATAATTGTATGCGGCGTCTGCGCACGCAGCTGCTCTACTCCTTCAATCCGAATCGTGTCAGTCCCAGCACCACGAATAACAGCACCCATATTATTGAGAAAAGTTGCTAAATCAATAATTTCAGGTTCTTTGGCAGCATTGTCAATTACTGTTTGACCATGCGCGGTTACGCTGGCCATAATAATATTCATTGTTGCCCCGACTGATGGCATTTTCAGGTGAATTGTTGCACCATGAAGTCCACTTGCGGGAGACTTAATTGTTATTTGATCATTTTCATTTTTTACACATGCGCCTAAGGCTTCAAAGCCCTTAATATGCTGGTCGATGGGACGCGGCCCAATATCATCCCCACCGGGGAAGCCCACAACAGCCTTACCAAAGCGGCCGAGTAGTGCGCCCATAAAATAATAGGAAGCACGCAAACTCTTAATCTTACCGCTTGGCAATGGGCTCATCTTAATGTTTACTGGGTCAATATACAATGTCGTTTCGTGAAAGTCACTTACAACATCCATCTCACTCAATAAATCCATTAAGTTGTCGACGTCAGCAATTCTTGGAACACCTTCCAAGGTTACTGGTGTACGCGACAAAATCGATGCTGGAATCAGTGCCACCGTTGAGTTCTTAGCGCCACCGATCCAGACATCACCCTGCAGGGGCTTTCCACCATGAATTATCATTTGCTTCATTGGCGAAAAAATCCTTTTCTATTTTCGATTAATCATAATAATGTTAAAGGAATTTTACAGAAAAAACAAGAGAAGACCTCTGTCTTCTCTGTTCAAAAATCAGATTTTTGTATTATTCAAACTAATTAAAATTTTTCTGCTGGCAAACCACTGGCAGCACCAATGAATGCTTGGTAAAGTCCTTCAGGTCTTTGTGGTCTACTCAAAAACTCTGGGTGATATTGAGCAGCAACAAAGAACTTATTCTTAGTAATTTCAACAACTTCAACCAAATGATTATCAGGTGAAACACCAGAGATAGTCATACCAGCCTTTTCAAAGGCATCACGATATTCATTGTTGAACTCGTAACGGTGACGGTGACGCTCTTGGATAACATCTTGGTTATCGTAAGCAGCAGCCGTCTTGGTGCCCTTCTTCAAGGTAGCTGGGTAGAGACCTAAACGCAAAGTTCCACCGATGTTTTCTTCATCACGCTTGTCAGCCATAATATCAATCACATTATGCTTACCATTAGGCGTTACTTCACCAGTATTGGCATCCTTAATTCCTAAAACGTCGCGGGCAAACTCAATTGTGGTTAATTGCATCCCTAAACAAACGCCAAGAAACGGAATGTCGTTTTCCCGAGCATATTTAATTGCCGTAATCATGCCTTCGTAGCCCCGACTGCCAAAACCACCGGGAACAATTAAGCCATCTGAATCCTTCATCAAGTCAGCAATGTTGTCTTCAGTAACATCTTCAGCTTGAACCTTGTCAACTTCAATCTTGGTATTGTACAGATAGCCAGCATGTTGCAAAGCGTCAGTAACAGAAATATAAGCATCTTCAAGTTCAACGTACTTACCAACTAATGTAATCTTGGTTGTGTACTTTAGATTCTTAGCACGTTCGTCAAGCTTCTTCCATTCTTCCATGTCAGCTGCTGGTTTAGGACTCTCAAGATGTAAGAAATCACAGACTTTTTGATCCATACCTTGCTCTTGGAAGGCAAGTGGCAAGTCGAATAATGATGGCGCGTTAATTGATTCGATAATCCGGTCAACAGGAACATCGGTAAAGTTAGAAATCTTATCCTTATGCTCTTGGTCGATTGGCATTTCTGCACGTAACACTAGCATATTAGGTTGAATTCCAATGCTACGCAATTCCGCAACTGAATGTTGTGTTGGCTTGGTCTTCATTTCTTGAGCAGCGTGTAAATATGGTACCAATGTACAATGAATATACATCACATTGTCTTCGCCAACTTCACGACGCATCTGCCGAATTGCTTCCATGAATGGTGTTGATTCAATGTCACCAACTGTCCCACCGATTTCAGAAATAACGACATCAGAGTCTGTCGTAATGCCGGCGCGCATAATCTTTTCCTTAATCATGTCGGTAATATGCGGAATTACTTGAACTGTCGCACCGTGGTAGTCGCCGCGGCGTTCTTTTTCCAAAACTTCCTTGTAAATCTTACCGGTAGTAACGTTGGAATACTTGCTAGTCCGCACATCCACAATTCGCTCATAGTGACCTAAGTCAAGGTCAGCTTCCGTACCATCATCGGTAACGAAGACTTCGCCGTGTTGGTATGGGTTCATTGTCCCCGGGTCAATGTTAATATATGGATCAAACTTTTGCATGGTTACTTTTAAACCACGGTTCTTAAGCAAACGTCCAAGACTTGAAGCAGTGATTCCTTTGCCCAAAGATGAAACAACGCCACCAGTAACGAAGATATATTTTGTCATTAGCCAAACTCCTTTTTTAAGATATCTAGAAAAATAATTAATAAATAAAAAAAGCTCCCAATAAATGGGAGCATAGTTGCACATAAGGTGCCCAAATAGTATACTAGCGATTTTAAGCAAAGATGTCAAGAAAATTATTCGTCTTCGTCGTCTTCATCATCCTCGTCGTCGAGTTCGGATAATTGACCTTCGATACCATCTGGTAATTCTTCTTCATCGTCATTAGTAGTACCAAAGTCATCTTCATCACCACTAAAGTCGTCGGTATCGTCAGCGGCCGTGGCATCCAAATCTTCGTCTTCTGGATCATCATTATCATAGTCAATGATATCATCACTGCCCGTTGCGCTGGCCAAAAAGGCGTTAACCTTCTTATGGTGTGAACGAGTATCTTCCTCGTCCTCATCTTCTGGGTGGTTAACTTCTTCGTCAACAGATTCGTATGGGAACCATGATCTTAGTGCCCACACATTTTCACCCATTGAAATGAACTCACCATTAGTGTTCATATCTGTATAAAATTGCGGCAAACGTTCACGAATTTCTTCGTCACTTTCACCTAAGAATTTCTGCACGGCATTTACAATATCAGCAAAGGCCATTCTCTTATTATTATCTTCCAAAATTGCGCGAGCAACTTCAATCATTGATAGTTCGTTACGATTTTTGTCTTTAAAGTCGTTTAATCCCACAATTGCATTCCTCTCTTTTACCAATCTTTATTATTTTACTAGGCGTTTAAGTAAAAATCAACGTGACAGTGTAATTACCTACTAAGTATAGACCACTAAAGAGGTCATATTCAATTCGAAGTTCTTGAGAACCATCATTTTTAGAGAAAAATTTAATTTGATTGGTCGTACTAGTTAAGTCCATCTGGTACCCGGCCGCAACATAACAGCAAGGTTGCTGCTCGCCCAAACGAAAATGCAGCTGCGAATAATTTTGCTGGTCAGGTTGCCGGCGGATAATAACATCGCCTGTCTTAATTAAAATTTTAACCGGAATTTTGCCATCTTCAAGATAAGAAACACGGGTAATTGCGCCGTCCCGTCTAAGTTCGCCCTCTGCTTTTTTGGCAAATGATTCCGTCTCATTCTCTTGCCTAATTGTACTTGTGAAAGTCACTGTTACTTTAGCCATCCTGCTAAAACCCCATCTATCTTAAAACTTCGCCTGATTTTTGCTATAATTTAGTCAGTTAAAACTATTCTAAATGATATTTATCTAAAAATTAATAGTCAAGCTTGAGGAATTTTGTAATGGCAGAATTTAATAGTAAAAAATTAGCTAAGGAAGTGGTGCTGCGCGACCCTGTCCACGGCTACATCCACATTGAGGATCAGGTTATCTTTGACCTACTAAAAACCAAAGAATTTCAGCGTATGCGTCGAATTAAGCAATTAGGGCCAATCGCTTATGTCTTTCCCGGCGCAACTCATACCCGTTTTGAACATAACTTAGGCGTTTATGAATTAACTAGACGAATCTGCGATATTTTTGTTAAAAAGTACCCTACGCAGCGCCCAGGAGATGGACTCTGGGACGATCATAACCGCCTACTGGTAGAGTGTGCTGGTATGCTACACGACATCGGCCATGGGCCTTATTCTCATACTTTTGAGCATTTATTTGGCACAAACCACGAAAAGATTGGTCAAAAAATTATTACCGACCCAAATACAGAAATTAATCATGCCTTAAAGCAGGTTGCTCCCAACTTTCCGGAACTCGTTGCTAGCGTGATTGCGAAGACCTATCCTAACCCACAAGTGGTAAAAATGATTTCCAGCCAAGCAGATGCTGACCGCATGGATTATCTCGAGCGTGACGCCTACTTTACTGGCGTTACTTACGGCGAATTTGACCTCTCACGAATTTTGCAGGAGATTAGGCCATACCAAGACGGGATCTGCTTTAATTCGGATGGAATGCATGCCGTTGAAGATTACATTTCCTCGCGCTATCAGATGTACCAGCAAGTTTACTTTCACCGGGTGGGACGGTCAATGGAAGTTCTACTGCAACACCTTCTTGAACGCGCCAAAATCATATACCAGCAACAACGTTTGCAGGTGACACCGAGTTTGGCACGCTTTTTAGCTGGGAATTGGACACTTGCTGATTATCTAAAACTAGATGATGGTGTAATGGAAACCAACTTCTCCATGTGGACTAAGTCTGGCGACCCAATTTTAGCCGATCTTGCTAATCGCTACCTTTACCGCAAGCCGCTGGCAAGCGTCCAAATCGATCAAGAAACTAAGAATTTACTACCTAAATTAAAGGATTTAATTAAGCAAGCCGGCTTTGACCCTACTTATTACACGGCAACTAATTCTGCTTTTGACGAACCTTACGACGCCTATAAGCCATCAGGTAAGAATGCTAATAGCCAAATCGAAATCATGCAAAACGATGGACAACTAATTGAACTATCACAATTAAGTCCGTTAGTCCGTGCCTTAAACGGCACTATTCAGGGTGATGAGCGGTTCTTTTTTCCAAAAACAATGCTCTCAATTAGTGATGAGCCGCAAATCTTTGATCCCCTATACGAGCAATTTCAACGTTATATCAAAAACGGTGAGCTGCGCTATTTAAGACGCCCAAAAAGAACTACTAAATAAAAATTGAGCCTAACAGCTCATTTTTTATTTGGTCACATCTACCCATTCAAACGGTTGTGTATATTTTTCTAATTCTGCTAAAGTCAGCTTAATTGCCGAATTTGGTAGTCCTGCAGCTGGATAGATAACATCATGCTTCTTGATACTTTCATCAAGATAAACCTTAACATCAGGCTTTACGGCAAACGGACAGACACCACCAGCGGGATGACCAATCTTATCCTCTAATTCATCAAACTTAACCATTTTAGCCTTTTGACCAAAGGTGGCCTTATATTTAGCATTGGCAATACGTGCGCCGCCTTCTGTCACAATGACAATTGGATGCTCTTTTAATTGAAACGCCATCGTCTTAGCGATTTGATTAGGCTCTACTCCTAGCATATTGGCGGCTTCTTCAACTGTTGCTGTTGATTCATCAAAAAGATGAATGCGGTCTTGCATATGCCGCTCTTTAAAATAATTTTCAACTTCTGTATATGACATTATTAGGCAACTCCTTAAACTAAACTATATTAAATTATTATGAATTATTATTTAGAATAAGTAAAATAATTTTTTCAGTCAGCTAAGATAAATTTTAAGCAACTAAAACTTGAAAGCTGAATAATTAAAATACAAATTTAAAAGCCCTGTACTTTAGTCAACTTGTACAGGGCTTTTTGAAGCAATTTTATAATGGATGCCGCTTTTTAAAATCATTATAACCAGCAATGAAATTCACAACTTCGTGCATTCGATGATTAACAATTCGATTAATACGTACAAAAACAAATTGTGGATAACAATGATAGTGTCGATGCCGATAATAATCGTCCTTTGCTTGTAAATAGCCTAACTGATAATCATCAGCGTGCAAACTATTATTAGAATAAAATACCGCTTTATCAGCCTTTAAAGGAGCATCATCATAATCGCCTCGCTCATAATGAAATTTTACATAATCGTGTAATGCCTGAACTTTTTTAAGAAACATTTATCTTACCTCGATGATTTTGCCACCAACCAATTACCAAAAGCGGTATTAGCGTGATAATAAATGTTAAGGCAAATAATACTATATCCTCCAGCAGTGCTTTTCCAGCCAATAAATCGTTAAGAACATTATAAATATAATGAAAAGGAAATAGTTTTTGGAAATCAACTAGATGCTTAACAAAACCATTTTGCCAAAATAAATCTAATGGACTAACTAACAGCATCACACAACACATAATGGGAAAGTCCATTGCATCAAGTGTTTCTGCCTGAACTGACATTCCTAGAATAAAGCCAATGATACTCAAATAGATCCCAGCACAACTTAGCAACAAACCAAAAACAATTAACTTATTAGTAAGCGGCAAGCGATTACTTATTGAGCCAAGCCCAATGTTAACTGCAATAATTAATAAATTTAAAATTAATTGTAGTAACACCTGATCAAACAAGTAATGCCCCAATGAATAATATGATGTTTTAGCTTTAAATGCATAATATTGCCGACCAGAATTAATTCTTTTAGCAAAAGTTACAACTGAATTGCCACCAATGCCCCATAAGCAAGCAATAATAAAGATTCCATAATTAAGATCAACATGAGCAGGGGTCATATTCAACATCATGATATACCAAAAAGCAGGAATTACAATCGTAAATAATAAAAAACGTGGATTACATAGGACTTGTTTTAATTGTAGCCATTTAATCATTACTAGCCTCCTTGCCATCATTAAAGTGCCGATACCACTGCTCGATTGTCTGATGATGACTGTGAATGGTATCAACTGAAGCATCTTGAATAATCTCACCATCTTTAAGTAATACAACACGCGAGAAATACTTATCGATTTGATTAAAATCATGCGTAGTTGTCAATACGGTACTATTCACATGGTCTAAACACTGCCAAAAAAAGTCAATCGACTGTAAATCCATTCCAGCTGTTGGTTCATCCAAAATCAAAAATTTGCTTGGCTTAATTAGAGTTAGTAATAGTAATAAACGGCGTTTTTGTCCACCTGATAATTTTTTAATCATAATTTTTGCTTGCTGCTTAAGATTAAATTGCTCAAGCAAAACAGAGATTTGCTTACGATCATAAACTTGATCGATTGCTGCTTCTAGCTGAATTTGCTCATCTACTTTTAAGCCATCAAGTAAGACATTTTCTTGGGGCATAATCTTCAAATCCGTTTGCGGATTATAATAGAACTCAATCTTGCCACTATCTGGTTGTAACAATCTGGCGATAATTTTAATCAAAGTTGATTTTCCAGCGCCGTTACTACCAAGTAATGCAATTCGATCACGTTCCATAATTGTGAAGTTGATTTTTTTAAGTACCGGATAAATAAAGGACTTCTTTAAATCCGTCATTTTTAACAAAATATCACGCTTGGTTGGTGTTCCCAACAATAAATAATCCAGTGACACACCAAAAACTGCCGCGAGCATGATTAATTTGTTAATATCCGGCTCGGTTTCTCCTAATTCCCATTTAGAAATAGATTGCCGAGAAACATACAATTTCTGCGCTAAATCATTTTGCGATAAGCGCTGCTTACGCCGCAATTTAATCAATTGCTCAACAAAAATATTCTCCATTGCCAACATCCTTTCAAATTTGTTAGCCTCATTATCCCTTAATACTATTTTTTGCCAAGCAAATTTTAGCTGCCAAGCTGTCAACCTGCAGTTGCCAAGGCTGCTGCTACAATGTTTATCAAATTGATAATTTTTAAGTGGTAACTTTTTAACTTCCACCCGCATCACAGTTGATTTATATTTTGCACATTAAAATAAATCTAAAATTACTAATAAAAAAGCTGCCTCAATTGAAGCAGTCTTCTTATAATTTTATTTATTTTCTTGATATCTTGTATTAAACAAAGGACTTAATGGCTCGTGACGTTGAATACACTTGATGGCATCCCCCATCAAAGGCCCAACTGATACTAATAATGTCTTATCCAACTTCTTTTCAACTGGTTGATTGATTGAATCCGTCAAAACTAGGTTCTTAATTGGCGAGTCGTTCAAACGCTTAATTGCTGGTCCTGACAAAACAGCATGAGTAGCACTAGCATAAACTTCTGTTGCTCCAGCATCAATCAATGCTTTAGCTGCCAGCGTAATTGTTCCCGCAGTGTCAATCATATCGTCAATGATAATTGCACGTTTACCCTTAACGTTACCGATAATGTTCATTACCTCAGCAACATTGGCACGTGGACGACGCTTATCAACAATCGCAATTGGTGTACCCAAAAATTCAGCTAATTTCCGTGCACGAGTGACACCACCATGATCTGGTGAAACAACAACAGCATCCTTTTCCAAATGATTACTTAAGAAGTAATCAGCTAAGAGTGGTGCACCCATCAAATTATCAACTGGAATATCGAAGAAGCCTTGAATTTGTGGCGCATGCAAGTCAAGTGACAATACTCGTGTTGCTCCTGCTACTTGTAACATATCAGCAACCAACTTGGCTGTAATTGGCTCACGTGGACGAGTTTTACGGTCTTGACGTGCATAGCCATAGTATGGCATTACGATATTAATCGTCTGTGCACTAGCTCGACGAACGGCATCAATCATAATCAGCAGTTCCATCAAGTTATCATTAACTGGGGCACTGGTCGATTGAATCAAATAAACATCTTTACCACGAACAGATTCGTCGATATTAATTTGAATTTCACCATCGCTAAAGCGTTGAACGCTTGACTTACTTAGCGGTACACCAACCCGCTCAGCAATTTTTCCAGCGAGTGGGCCATTCGAATTCAGGGCAAACAACATCATGTTGTCTTTATAAGACATAATTTCCTCCGTAAAAAACATGCTAACAACTTATTATTTTACCAAAAGTTGTCTGAAAAAGTGACTATCTATACTTTATTATTCAACTTTAGCCTTTAACATTCAAGTCTCTAAAATCAGGATAACGCTAATTTGTTAATTTTTATCATTTTTGCAAGCACTAATTGACTCATTATTCAATAAAAAAGTTTTACACTCGTCTTGAAGTGTAAAACTTTTTAATTATTTGTTTTGTAAAACTTGACCAACATTACCATGATGCTCAGCTAGCAACTTAGCAGCCGTATCCCGATCAGTGCCTGTCTTAATCATGACAATTGCTAGAGAAACATTATTGTCTGTTTTCTTTAGTGTTGCCAATGCTTCATCAGTTGAAGCACCAGTTGTGACATTAATAATTCGACAAGCACGATCCACCAACTTAGAATTAGTCGGCTGCACATCAATCATGACATTTTGATAAACTTTCCCCTGACGAATCATTACGCCAGTTGAAAGCATATTCAAAATCATTTTTTGTGCCGTTCCAGACTTCATTCGTGTTGATCCAGTAACAACTTCGGGACCTACAACCGCCTCAATGGCAATATCAGCGTGATAACCAATTACAGAATCAGGAACACAAGCAACTGAAACCCTCAGCGCACCAACTTGTTTAGCATAATCTAAACAGCCAATTACATATGGTGTCCTGCCACTAGCCGCAATACCAATAACTGTATCAGTAGCAGTTAACTTTAGCTTACGCAAATCTTGCTCGCCAAGTTTAGCCGAATCTTCAGCTCCCTCTACCGCACAATACATTGCTTCTTTACCACCAGCAATTAGACCAACAGCCCGTTCAGGCTTAATACCATAAGTTGGTACCAATTCAGCAGCATCCAAAACGCCTAGCCGACCACTAGTACCTGCACCAACATATATTAATCGACCACCGCGCCCATAACGCTTGGCGGCCTCGTCAATTGCCTCAGCAATTTGCTCGTCTTGAGTTCCAACCGCTTCGGCGACCTTCTTGTCCTCATTATTGATTGTCTTAACCATCTCAATAGTCGACATCGTATCAATATGCATTGTTACAGGATTGCGCATTTCAGTTACTAAATTCTTGATTTCCATAATTACCTACTTAGTTCTTACTGTAATAACATTTTGCTCTGCGCTGACCTTACCGGGTACAACTGCAGACATTTGCTTAACTTGATCCATATTGGTCACAATCGTCATCACAACGGGATCCTTGCTAGCTTCTTTCACTGCTGCAATATCCATTTGTGCTAAGGCAGTACCGCGTTTAACTGTTTGCCCTTCCTTAACTTTAATATCAAAAGGAGTACCCTTTAAATCTACAGTATCAATACCAAAATGAAGTAAAACTTCCAAATTACCATTAGCTGACGTCATTGTAATTGCATGTTTAGTAGCCATTACTGTAACAATTGTGCCATCAACTGGGGCCACAATCTTACCGTCTTCTGGAATTACTGCATAACCGTCACCGACCATTTTTTGTGAAAAAACATCATCGTTAACAGCAGTTAATTCTTCAAGCTCACCACTTACAGGACTAACAAAGTTGACCGTTGCACTCTTAGATTGGCTTGGTCTAACAACTGGAGCAGCCTTAACTGGTTCAATGGGTGAACCATCCTCGTTTTTAGCAACCATCGCAGTCTTTGGAACACCAAAGAAGTAAGTAGCTATAAAACCACCAAGGTAAGCCGCAAGCAGTCCTAACATATATTTCAACCACATGTTATGTGCAATTAATGGAATCAAAGCTACGCCCGAAGTACCAATTGCGATTGCACCAACATTACCAAAGGCACCTAAAACGGCACCACCGATACCACCACCGATGCAGGCAGTAATAAATGGCCGACCTAGAGGAAGTGAAACACCGTAGATTAATGGTTCACCAACACCCAAAATACCAACTGGCAAAGCACCCTTGATTAATTTAGTTAATTGTTTGTTCTTACGGCACTTAACCCATAGGGCAATTGCGGCACCAACTTGTCCACCGCCGGCCATTGCCAAAATTGGTAATAGCGGTGTATAACCCATTTTTTGGATCATTTGTAAGTGAATTGGTGTCAAAATCTGGTGCAAACCCAACATAACCATTGGTAAGAAGGCCAACCCTAAGATAAAGCCAGCAACTGGTCCGCCAACTGCTAATACCCAGTTAATACCACCAACTAGTGAGTTAGAAACCCAACCAGCAATTGGCATCGTAATGAAAATGGTAAACAAACCCATAATTAGCAATGTCAAAAACGGAGTAAAGATAATATCAACTGAATCAGCAATATGCCGATGGAAGTATTTTTCAACATAAGATAATAACCAAACTGATAACAGAACACCGATAATTCCACCTTGACCGGCAGCAAGCGGCTGCTTGTCAAAGATATTTGGAATTGTAACTGGCGGAACAACTCCCGGCAGCATTACGATGCCACCGATAATCCCACCAAGTCCTGGTGTTGCACCAAATTCTTTGGCGGCATTAATCCCAACAAAGACATTCAGATAAGTGAATAATCCGCTAGAAAGCACACCTAAAACGGTAATTGCCAATGTCCAGCCGACTGGCAGCATCTTAGCCGTCAGCATGTTCTTCATAATTCCTGATAACCCGGAAATTAACCCGGCACCGATAAATGCTGGAATTAACGGAATAAAGATAGCAGAAATATGTTGCAATGCAGCACGCCACCATGTCTTCTTCAAACTAGCCTTATGAGCTGCATGAACCTCATTGGCCTTAGCCATGACATCATTTTTATCCTGTTCATAAGAACTACCCCTAGTTGCGCCACTTTCAGGGAACGGATCATTTTCCTTAACCCCAGCTGCGTCAACCATGCTTTGCGCAACTTTAGTATTAACTCCAGGTCCTAAAACTATCTCCAACGTTTCGCTTTCAACAACGCCTAAAACGCCATCGATTTTCTTTAGCCCTTCAATATCAACCTTGCTCATTTCACGAATCGAAATTCGAATTCGCGTCATACAATGATACAAAGTCGCAACATTCCCAATACCACCGATATGAGCATAAATTTCTTTACCCATTTCAGTATATTTGTCTGAACTCATTTTTTGCCTCCTAATTAAAAACAAAATTAGTATAGCCTTATTTAGACCAATTTACAATTTTATTTTTAAATTGGTATATATCAGTTACTCATTGGATTATACCAATAATAATAAAACTACTTAACTTTGAAAATTTGTCGGTAGTTTTCTACCTCTCTACGTGAAGCTGTTATTGCCTTTAAACTGCGATCAAAATCACGACTAAAGTAAAGGTAAAACAGTACGTTAATGACATAAAATTGCCCAGTAATCGAATTAGTTGCTCCAACTCGCACATCTGGCTCAATTGGCTTACAGGTTGTTAAGGCTAAATTCGCCTTCTTAACCAAACTGTTCTGACCAAACATCGTTAATGAAATCGTAAAAAGATGATTTTTGCGCGCATAATTGGCTAAATAAATGCACTCTGGCGTTTCACCGGAGTTAGAAATCAACCACAGAGTATCCGCCTTGGTAGCATTAGATAATTGCGGCAGTATAACGTTAATGTCCGTTTCGCAAACCACATTGTAACCAACTCGCGACCATTTTTGATAAATATTTTCAGCAGCAAGTGACGACGCGCCAACGCCAAAGACATAAATTGTGTCTGTCTTAAGCAAGCGTTTGACCACTCCTTGACAGGTACCCTCTTGCAATAATTCCCTGGTGTGATTCAAGTTTTCAATTTCATTTTTTACTAAGTGATTGCAAATTTTATCAAACGAGTCATTAGTTGAAATATCCAATTTTTCGTCAGTATCCTGATCTTTTTGACCAGCTAAATCAACTGAAATCATCACTTTCATTGCCGTATAAGATTCGATTTGCAAGCTCTTCACTAGCCGTGATACAGTCGCTGCACTGGTTCGTGAAGCAACCGCTAATTCATTGATACTCATTTTAACGGTTTTTTTAGGATGACCTAAAATATAGTTAGCAATTTTTTCTTCTGAAGTTGTTAAATCTCTGCGCGTAGCTTCCACACGATTTTTAAAATTCATTTTTGCACCCGATATTCTCTAACTTTTATTTAAATAAAATAACTTGTAATCAAAGTATTTAAACGCCAACCATCATCTTGCGTCTTCTAACTTCTAATCACATATAGTTAATGAATGCGATTTCATTATAAAACATCAAAAAATTAATTTCAATATCAAATGGATTTTTTGATAATTTTTTTCATTAATGCTGAAGGACAAATAATTCAATACATAACAATTTATCCCCAAGTTACAAACTTATTTTAGCAATAATCTGTTCATAAGTCTTAACAAAAATGCAAATATATTTTTTACTTTTGCAAATCAATTAAATGATAGTTAGCGCATAAAAAATTGTTTAAGCAGGAAAACTATGTCCAACCAAACAATAATTACAAAATTTATTCTATTTGCGTGTGCATAATAAAAATATTGGTAAATTAAAAAATAAAAAATGTTATTTTATTATTTTCATTTAAGGTAATTAAGTCTGGAGCTTTAAGTTTATTAGTGGAAAAGCATGAAGCTTTTTTACTATCTAATGTTATTTTATAAAAAAGTATACGCTTTACACCAAGAGAGTGCTACAATCTATATTAGAGAGAAGTTAACGTACATATTAAAAACTTAATCTCTAGGCAAACTGTTTTTAGACTTTTTTCTTAAAGTGGAACCTTTAAAAACCTAACATAATAACGTATGTATAAATTACACATTAACTAACAATCTTAAATACTTTTTTATACTACTCATCCTTCCACTCTATTCTTTGAACCAATTCTTCATTGCTGTCTAAAAATGTTTGCTGCGTAAAAAAGTGCATTACTTAATTTTAAGTAGTGCACTTTTTTATATTATTAATTAATTACTTCAAAGATAATTGTGCGATTAGCATCGATTTGTGCTAAAAGTGGTAAATCTTCCTCTATTACATGTCCGATAACATTTACGCGCTTATCCGCTGGCAAATCTACCTTAGCAACTTGCAACTCGCCTTGGTAACGCAAATAACGACTGTTATCACAAGTAATTGTACCTTGCGGGCGAGACGCAATTTCAGATTGCGGCTCTATGCTAAACAACTGCCGCCTTCTACCCTCAACTAAGCGCACAACATCCCGCGCAACATCAGGTCGATTATGCCACGTTTGTTCTGCTAATTGACTTGGTACCCCAGTTACATGCAAAGTAATGGCATCTTGCTTCAAATAATTGGTAAAACTAGTGATTGTCACAGGTTTAAGGCTAGGATCGCCAATAAACACACGATCACAACCCAATTTTTGTAATTCTAACGCGGCAGCCAACGGATTTTCCCCCCGCTGCTCTTCTAAAGTAGGTAGCCCAGCACCAATTGGTCCCCGCTTAATATTATCACCAGCAACAAAGGCCATCGTCTTCAGCCCATTTTGGTGCAGCCACGCATTCTTTTCCTTGAGCCATTCCCGATCAAGTCCAGTTTCAGGCCGTGGATAATAATTGTGCCAAGCTTCAAGATAATCGAAATTAGCGCCATGCTCACGCAAAGACGCAATGTCATCACTGCTGAGAGTGCTAGCATTTAAAGCAAGCGGCATTTCTTTTGACAATTTAGCAACAAGACTAAAGTCAATTCCATCGTCAATTCTTAAACCAGTTAAATTCAGCGCTTTAACTTGCTCAATATCCTCAATTGCCACGCCCAGTCTTGCCAAACCACTCTTTGACACATCCGCAATTACATCAAGATCAAGATTTTGACACCATTTCGTTAGCTCACTTAACCGCTGCAGTACAACCTGAGCGTCGTCTTCTGGAATATGCAATGACGTAAAAACAGTCGTAAACCCGGCATTCCGCATTGCAATTAAGTAATTATAATCTTGGGCAGTCAAATCAAGTCCCAAGTAGATTGAAAAACCTATCATTTTTTCCTCTTTTTCAATAGCGATGCTTATTTAGCCAATTAATCTTACCACATTTTTCTTCTCAACAAAAAAGCACCATCAAAATTATGATGGTGCAAATTTATTTTGCTTCTTTATTTAGTAGTTGTAGCGTAATCCGCAACATTTAATGTTTGTTGGAAGCCATTGGTACCGCTAATTGTCAAAGTCGTATTGTTATTACTAAATTGAACTGCACTAGCGTCAACATTATTGGCACTTGCTGCTAATTGGACAATTTGACTAGCTTCAGCCATTGTTAAATTGTTTAAATCAGCAACTATCACCTTTTTACCATTAAGGGCACTTTTTGCAGCCGTTAACTTAGCTAAGGCATCCTTAACCTGACTAACAGTTGCAGTTTGTGAACTGTTAACTTGACTAGCAGCTGCTGCAGCAGTGTCATAAGCGTCACGCAAAGACTTAGCAGCTAGCTTATAAGCATCGCTGCTCTTAACTGTTGCATCTTGGTTTAAAGCAGTTTGCAAGTCACTCTTATCCGTAGCTGTAGCAACCGTAATTGCTTCTTGCGCAGATTGTGAGGTATTAACTGGCGACAATTTGACACCACTAAGGGCACTAACATCATCATCCTTGATGAAGCCATTCTTATCACTTTGCAAAGCGTAAAATAATTCTGCCTTATTATCAGCAGCAACCCAAATATAGCGTAATTCAGTTACACGAGCTGTATAACCCTTAGGAAAAGTATTAGTTGCTTGTGCTACACCTTGAGCGTCATAAACGTGACTATCGCGTCCCAAAGTAATTAAAGTTGAGTTAGCATCAGCAGTCGGTTGGCTGTTTGCTGGCTTTAATTGGGTGCCAGTAACTACACCAACGTTACTCTTCTTAATCCATTGGTCCTTACCTGGGTAATTACTATCATTAATACGATAGTAAAGTTTGCTGCCAATATATTGCAATTGATCGACAGTAACCTGTTGGCCTTTTTTAACCAACTTTTTATTAGTATTGCCTTGACCATCATAAATATAGGCGTTGCGGCTCAGCGTAATTACTGTTGCAGCAGTTTGGTTATCACCAGTTGGCTTAGCTGGCTTATTTGGCTTTTGCGCCGGTTTACTATTAACAGGCTTTAATGTAGAAGAAGTAGATGCCACGTTAGCTGACTTGATAAATTGATTACTTTGGCCGCTAATTCTGTAATAGAGCTTAGAGCCAATATAGATCAATTGGTCAACTGTAACTTTAGTATTCTTTTTAATCTTTTTCTTGTTGGTCTTGCCGCTTGCATCATAGATATATGCGTTACGCTTGAGCGTTGCGGTAACCTGTGATGTCGAAGTAGTAGTCACCTTTTTGCCATCAACGTAGCCAACGTTACCTGCCTTAACAAAGGCGCCATTGCCAATTGCATAATACAATTTACCATTGATTCTCTTTTTACCAGAATAATTAACTGATATGCCCTTGGCAATCTTAGTGTACTTAGCTTCACCCATGTACTTCTTCAAGCGCTTGCCATTCTTATCATAAACATAAGCATTATGACTAAATTGAATTGTCCCTTTCTTTGAGGCGCTCTTATTAGTCGAAGATTTCTTGGCAGCTTGCACAGTAGTTGCCTGCACACCACTAACAATTGGGCTAGCGCCAAGCAATACTGCAGCCGAAACCATCATCAACTTATGATTAAACTTCATATATTTTACCTCACATTTTACTTTACCAAATTATTTAGCTTCTATTGTAACCTAAAAAATTACTAAGTAAATCATTGTTATCTATTCTTAATACAAATTAATTTAATTATACAAAATGCCCTACGGACGCAAACCTAATTACCGCTCGTAAGGCATCTTAAATAAAACAATTATTGCCAATCTTCACTCTTTGACAAAGAAAGTTTGTGCCAATAATCTGGCTTATTAACCTGACGACCGCGAGCAATTGCCATGTCATATTTAGCAACGTCTTTTGTAATCGTTGAGTCAGCGGCAACAAAGGCATGATCGGCCACATTAACGGGCGCAACCAAAGTGGCACCGGAGCCAATGAAAGCACGATCGCCAACCGTTGTATGGTCTTTTTGAACACCATCATAATTTGCAAAGATGGTGCCGCAGCCAACGTTAACGTCTTTGCCTAAAGTGGCATCACCAACATAAGTTAAGTGGCCCACCTTAGAATTTTGCCCAATTTCTGCATTTTTAACTTCGACAAAATTACCAATATGAGCACCTTCACGAATAATTGCTCTGGGCCGCAAATGCGAATTAGGACCGATATCAGTGTGGTCGTCCATTTGTGCCTGTTCAAGCGTTGATGAAGTGACTGTGACGTCATTACCAATCTTAGTATCCACAATTCTGGAACCAGAAGTAATCAAACAATCGCTGCCGATAATTGTATGACCCTTAATAACAACGTTAGCTTCAATCACGGTATCATTACCGATTTTGACATCAGTATCGATATAGGCAGTTGCTGGGTCAACAAAAGTTACGCCATTGCGCATGTGTTCTTCGTTAATTCGTTTTTGCATAATTTTGCTAGCTTGCGCTAATGCAATTCGGTCGTTGACACCTAAACTTTCGCTAAAGTCGGGCATCTTATAAGCACCAACACGTTCGCCATTGTTGCGCAAAATTTCCAAAACATCAGTCAGATAATATTCACCTTGAGCGTTGTGATTTGTAACTTGCTTGAGGGCACTAAAGAGCTTTTGGTTGTCAAAGCAGAACACACCAGTGTTGATTTCCTTAATCTTAAGTTCCTCAAGATTGCCGTCCTTTTGCTCAACAATCCGCAAAACATTGTCTTGGTCGTCGCGAATAATGCGGCCATAGCCATAAGGATTAGGTGCTTGCGCCGTCAGAACAGTAGCCGCATTACCCTTTTTTTGGTGGTAGTCAAACAGACTCTGAAAAGTTTGGCTGGTAAACAGTGGTGTGTCTCCAGTAATTACCAGTGTAGCACCATCTTGCCCCGCTAATTGCTCTTGCGCCGTTAAGACCGCATCCCCAGTACCTAACTGCTCTTTTTGCAAAGCAAATTCGGACTTGCCGTCCAGCACCTTTTCAACTTCCTCAGCGCCGTTACCAACAACGGTCACAATTTTATCGGGATTGATTGCTTGTGCAGCTTCAACAACGTGCTCAACCATCGCTTTACCGCAAACTTGATGCAAAACTTTGTACAATTTAGACTTCATGCGCGTACCCTTACCAGCGGCAAGGACAACTACAAACTTTTTCATTAAATTAACCTCGTTCTATTCTTAAATTACAACTAGATTCCAGTATATCATTTAATACTAAAAGCGGTTAAAATCGGTATGTACCGCAAAGTTGCCAGGCTCAGCCAGAATAACGCGTTTAGCAGCATCAACCTTTTTAATTTTCACTAAAGAAAGGTGACCTTCAATTAATTTAACATCATCAAAGTCGGCTTCACACAAAACGCAGATTCCAGCAATGTTACTATTAAATTCTTTAACCAATTGCTGCATCCCTGTTAGTGTCCCACCGGCCATCATAAAATCGTCGACAAGCAAAACGTTAGAATTCTCGCTTAGCACTCTAGTTGGTAATTCCATTTTAGATACCCGATCAAGTGAAGAAGAAATATAGTTAACAGACATGGCAGCACCTTCTGTTACCTTGGAACGCTTGCGGGCAATAATGAAGGGAACATTTAAATAGCGAGCAACTGCCTGAGCCAAGGCAATCCCCTTGGTTTCAATCGTCATGACAACATCAATATTTGAATAGGCGTAACGAGTGGCAATCAATTTACCAATTCGTTCCAAATCTTGCGGATTACCTAAGATATCGGACAGATAAACAAACCCTCCTGCCAAAATACGATCTGGATCTTCGATCCGAGAAGCTAGGTCAGTCAAGTAGTTTTGCGCATGCTTCTTACCCCAAAAAGGAACATACCTTACCCCACCAGCAGCTCCAGCCACTGTCTCTAAAATGCCATCTTGATTAGCAGCCAAAGTGTGCTTCAAAATAGTCAAATCTTCAGAAATTGATGACTTTGCGGCACCATATTGTTTGGCGAAGAATGGCAACGGAATTAATTCGTGTGGTCGCTCCATCAACCGCTTGGTCATATCAACTAATCTCTCTGAACGTTTCATAATTTCTCCTTTCTAATGTTTGCTTTTTTGCTTTTTATTACTATACTCCAAGCCATAAAAAAAGGCACCAACATTTTACAAAATGTCAATGCCAAAAAACTTACTTTTCTAAATTATGCTTCGGCCGCATTAGCTCCATCATCAAATTTTAATGTAATATTTTTGGTTAACAAATCAGTATAACTGTATGAAACATGCTTAAAATTATTTTGATCTTGGTCTAAATCGACAACAAAGACAGCACGAAAAGTTTCTTTCAAAATTCCCCGTCTCTTAGTTATCTTCTTCCGACCGGCTCTTGCGACTACTGTTAAAGGATCACCTAAATGTGAATCTAACTCATGTTTAATGGTAATAATTGATGTTGGCACTAAATAACAACTCCTTTGTTCGGTATTTTACCACATTGTGACAATTATTTCAATTGCTTTTCATAATTACCGAACAAAATTAGATTAGTGCTCTTGTTTAATTACCGCTGCAATTTGTGCAAACTGGCTAATTGAGAGCTGCTCCGGCCGAATCCGAGGATCAACTCCTAAAGAAGTAATCAGCTCTGCCCGCTTATTCGCATCTGAAATTAGGTTCTTCAAGTTGTTATTCAAAGTTTTACGACGTTGGGCAAAGCACATTTTAACAACCCAATTAAAGTGCTTGGCATCCCCAACATCCGGCTTTTGTTTCAGCGGCGTCAAGACCACTACGCTTGAGTCAACTTTTGGCCGTGGAATAAACGAGCTGCTCTTGACAGTTAGTGCTTCAGCCACATTCATCTCAATTTGCACCGCAATTGAGAGCGGTCCGTAAGCTTTTGAGCCCGGTTGCGCACTCAAGCGGTCCGCCACTTCCTTTTGCATCATTAATGTAAGACTAGCAAAATTCAGCTCAGACTCATTCAAAAAGAAAATAATCGGCGTCGTAATGTAATACGGCAAGTTAGCAACAACCTTCACTGGTTTAGTTAAATCAAAAAAATCAGCTAAATCTTTTTTAAAATCAGCCTGCAAGATATCCTTCATCATTAACTCAAAGCGTTCCTTAATTGGAACACCGTCAATTTGCCTTGGTAATTCATTGTTTAAAATTTCCGGCAGATCATCATCAACTTCATAAGCAAAAACCTTAGCGCCAGCATAAAGCAGTTGCTCGGTCAGCGACCCAATCCCTGGACCAATTTCAATTACCTGATCACCCGGCTGAATTTGCGCAGCCTCCACAATTCCTTGGATTGCATCCAAATCAACTAAGAAGTTTTGCCCCAAATTTTTCTTGGCTTTAACAAAGTAGCGGTTAATTATTGCCTGTGTCCTTATCGGCGAGCCAATAGGAATTTCATTATTCATCTTTTGCCTCCTTAACAGCCGCAGTTAATGCCGCAAGCGTTATTCCAAAAGTATGCAGCCTCTTATAAAACTGTTTAGCATTACCATAACCTACACTCAACTTAATTCCAACTTGTTCACGCAATTTACGCGAACCTTGGCCACTAGCCAAGCCTAAATGCTGATAAGCTGCTTTAGTCAAATCACTCTGCTCAAATTTCGCTTCATGAAGGTCACTTAAAGCACGCGTTAATGCTTCTTTAGATGCATGCTCAACCCCTAATGAGTTGCCCCGCTTTTGCGGGACTCCTTCCTTACGAGTGATGAATGCTTGTTTAGCAGTAGGAATTGCTTGCGTCACTAACCGGCGAATGCGTTCACCGTTTAAATCAGGATCGGTCAAGACAATGACATCCCGCTTTTTAATTAGTTCCTTTAATTCTGTTAAAACCGATTGTGGCACATCTGAGCCGTTAGTTTCAATCGTTTCGATGCCCGGAAAAAATTGCTTTAGCCTAATTGTGTCGTCTTTTCCCTCAACGACCACAACTGCATTAAATTGTTTTTTAGTTAAGACCATAAACTCTCACAGTATTTGCGTAAGTTGCCGCAGCAACCTCTTCTATTGGAATATTTTTCAGTTCAGCAATTGCCTGAGCCACATAGTAGACATTCCCCGGCTCATTTTGTCTGCCACGATACGGTTTTGGCGTCAAAAACGGCGCATCCGTCTCGATTAGCAGTCTGTCGAGCGGTGTTTGCCTTGCGGACTCGTGGACTTCGGTTGCCTTAGTAAAGGAAACTACACCAGAGTATGAAAAACAAACATTTAGCTTCATAAACTTCTGAAGCCACGAAACATCCCCGTTAAAGCTGTGCAGAATCGCACCGTATTCCAGATTGCTGCTTTGCAAAATATCATAGCAATCACTAAACGCATCGCGCGTATGAATATCAACCGGCAAATGCAATTCATGAGCTACTTCAATCTGACGTGCCAATACTCTTTTTTGCACATCACGCGGTGATTCGTCCCAATAGTAGTCAAGCCCTATCTCACCCATTGCGACAACACCGGGTGTCTGCAACTGCTCAATTAGCAAGTCTTCAGCCTGCTGATTGTAATCCTTAGCCACATCAGGGCAATAACCGACCATCGCATAGACATTATCAAAGCGCTGACTAAGATCAATCGCCCGCTTGTTAAAGTCTGGGTCTTGCCCCGCACAAATCATCTTCGTAACGCCTAATTGCTTAGCACGATCAATGTAAAATTCTTCCTTACCCCGAAAAGGTTCATCCTGTAAGTGTGTATGATTATCAATTAATTCCATTAACCTAATTGAGCCCCGACTTCGTGTTCATCACCGACTAAGGCCAATTTAACTTCGCCATTCTTCTCACTAGATAAAAGCATGCCTTGACTCAATTGACCAACCATCTTACGTGGCTTCAAGTTAGTTACAGCTAATACTTTACGGTCAAGTAATTCACTAGCATTTGGATAATACTTGCGGATACCACTCAAGATTTGACGTTCATCACCGTTACCAAAGTCAAGTTGGAATTTCAATAACTTACTTGATCCTTGAACTGACTCAACTGACAAAATTTTACCAACCTGGATTTTAACCTTATCAAAATCATCAATAGTAATGTCTGGGTCTTTGCCTTGTTCACTACGGCTTTGCTTCTTTGGCTTAGCCTTAGCCATTTCATCCTTAATGTACTTAATTTCTTCTTCCGGCTTTAGACGTGGGTAAATTGGAGTTGGCTTTTCAGTTACCTTAACATCCCAAGCATAATCGCCAAAGGCTAGTTTCTTTTGGTCATCATTTTGCCAGTCTAAACCAAGTTGCTTAAACATTTCTACTGGTGTTCTGGTCATAATTGGAGCGATTAATAAGGCAACAATCCGCAAACTTTCAGCCAAGTTGGACATTACTAAGGATAATTCTTTCTTCTTGCCTTCCTTGTTCAAAGCCCAAGGGGTTGTTTCGTCAATATATTTATTAGCACGACCAATAAACTTCCAAATGCCCTCAATTGCTTGCGTGAAGTAAAGTTTATCCATGTTTTGCTTGTAATCTGCAATTGTCTCTTCTGCAGCAGCAGCTAGTTGCTTGCCCAATTCATTCTGAGTTGCAGCAACTGGAGCAACGTGGCCATCCTGATATTGGTTAATCATTGACACCGTTCTGTTAAGCAGGTTGCCTAAATCATTAGCCAAATCATAATTGACCCGTTCCACAAAGTCTTCTGGCGTGAAGACACCGTCTGAACCAAATGGCAAAGCACGCATTAGGTAATAACGCAAAGCGTCAACACCGTAACGGCTAGTAATTGATTCTGGATAAACGGCATTCCCCTTAGACTTGGACATCTTACCGTCCTTCATCAAGACCCAACCATGACCAATAACATGTTTTGGCAATGGCAAACCTAATGCCATCAACATAATTGGCCAATAAATTGTGTGGAAACGCACAATTTCCTTACCAACCAAATGAACGTCGGCTGGCCAATACTTCTTAAATAAGGAATCATCGTCAGAATCATAACCTAGAGCCGTAATATAGTTTGACAGCGCATCAATCCAGACATAAACCACGTGCTTAGGATCACTTGGAACAGGGATGCCCCAAGAAACCGTCGTCCGTGTAACTGATAAATCTTCTAGTCCCGGCTTTAAGAAGTTATTAACCATTTCCTTTTCCCGAGAATGAGGCAAGATAAAGTCAGGATGGTCTTTGTAGTATTGTTGCAAGCGGTCAGCATACTTGCTCATCTTAAAGAAGTATGATGGCTCTTTGACCAGTTGTACCTCGTGACCTGATGGCGCTTTACCACCAACTACGTTGCCGGCATCGTCCTTATAAACCTCAGCTAATTGTGATTCAGTAAAGTACTCCTCATCTTCAACTGAGTACCAACCAGTATATTCACCAAGATAGATGTCGCCTTGCTTTAAGAGCTTTTCAAAAATCTTTTGTACACTCTTAACGTGTTCTTCATCAGTTGTCCGAATAAATTTATCGTAAGAAATATCAAGACTCTTCCACAACTTTTTATACATGACCACCATCTTGTCCACAAACTCTTGCGGCTTGATGCCTTGTTTTTCAGCCTTTTGCTCAATCTTCAAGCCATGCTCATCGGTCCCAGTTAAAAAGAAGGTATCATAGCCTTGACTACGCTTATAGCGTGCTATCGTGTCAGCAGCGATTGTGGTGTATGCATTACCGATCGTTAAGCGGCCAGATGGATAATAGATTGGGGTTGTAACATAAAAAGTTTTTTTGTCAGCCATATTTGTTTCTCCTTAAGATTTATTTGTTTTCAGTTCATTATACTACACTAAGATAGCCTAAAAATCGTATTATGAGGATTTTTACGGTATAATCTCATTTCTATTTCAGTAATAATTAAAATATCTTTTAAAATTATCTTCCTACTGATTATACTAAAAAAGTCCAGAGATTCTGGACTTTTTTCTTCTAAAATTAATCTACTAAATTAAGATAATTCAACTTAACTATTCTCTGCCATAAAACAACAACTAATCCTGATATAACTGTACTAATGCCATTTATTAGATAACCTAGCTTAGCTAGGCCTTGTGCCGCAGCAGTAGTCTGGTCATAAAAGCTGTATGGCAGAATATTCAAATAGACTACACGAATTTGCGCATCCGGTGAAGAAATTCCGATCATGAAGTGAACTATTTGGCTTTTTTCAATCTGCCAGAAAAGCGCAATTACAAGTGCAATCACTAAAATAGTAGCAAGTAATATCAGAGATTCGCCAATGGCATTTTTTCTAATGTTCTTAAAAATCATGGCAAAAGCAAACAGTACCATATAAAAGCTTAATAATGATAAAAATTTACTAAGCGCATACTGTCCAATGGCAACTTTAACACCCGAATGATAGTTGTTTACCTCTTGAAAAACTAAACCGAAAATCGTTGTTAATACCGCATACATTATTAATTCAATAAAGGTTAATAATTCATTTGCGAACGGCAAAATATTTATCAGTTCATCACTTCCCAGGTAATAAATTTTAATTAACTGGTAGGTTGTGACAAACAAAATAACGGCGGCAGCTGCGGCATACCATAAATCATGAACTTCCGCGATCATTGCACTACGAGGTTTAGCCAATCTAATTAGACCAAAGATAATTTCAACCCCAATGGGAATAAGAAACAGCGGCAGTATCTTCTTCAACCTGATACTAAGATATTCACTCATCTTCCTACCTCCTCAAAGTAAGCTTCTTCAAGGCTGCTGTATTTATTTAAGATATTTTTCTTCGTATCTTGTAAAAGCAACTGCCCATTCCTCATCAAGATTACCTCGTCAAACATACTACCCAAATCGCGCAATAAGTGCGTAACAATTAAGACAGTACTGTCTTTTCGGCGATAATTTTCAATTGCTTCAATAAAGGCTGCCCGATTAATCGGATCAATCGCCGATAATGGCTCATCCATCACGTAAAAATCTGTATTCCTTGATAAAATCAATGCCAAATGAATTTCCTCGTGATTTCCCTTAGAGCCGTCATGAATTTTCATATTGGGATCGAGTTTAAAATGAGCCAAAATTTTCAGAGCACGCTTTTCATCAAAATCAGAAAAAGATTGCTTAAATAATTTTATTGCCTGTTTAATTCGCAAGTTTTCATAGAGAAAAAATCTATCAGGCATATAGGCAATGCTTTCATCAACTGTTCTTGCTCCTTTAAAGCGATTTAGTCTGCCTATTATTACATTAATCAGCGTCGTTTTACCGGCACCATTTTCACCAAGAATACCGACTATTTTGCCATTATTAGTAAGCCGGATACTTAAATTATTTAAAGAAATATGCTTACCATATTTAACCGTTAAGTTACTTAATTTCATATTGCTTCCTTTCTAATATAATAATGCATCAGTTTTACTGTACTAGAATATTGTAACGCCATTACAAATAGCAAGCAAATTACCAAAAAAATGACTTAGGTAAGAACCTAAGTCACATTTTTTAATATTAACAGTTAAATCAAGAATTTTTCATCCTTTAAGTAGAAGTGCTTGACGATTGTCGTCAATAAAATATAGAGAATCAAAATTCCCAAAATGACCCACATATAGCTAAGTGGCATTGGACCAAACTTGAGTGCATCAGCAACAACAGAGAATGGTAATAGAGTACCGATAATCCCTGCGCCAAAGGTTGCCAAGATGACCGCATAAGTTGCATGCTGCTGGATGAATGGCAAGTGGCGATCACGCAAGGCGTGAATAACCATTTCCTGTGTCCAGAGCGACTCAATAAACCAGCCAGTATGAAACAGAGCCACAAAGGCAACTTGTTGAGCTGGTGAAATCGCAGTATAACTGCCGCCAACAAGTCGCGGACAAATTAGAAAGTATAACAACGCAAACGTCACAATGTCAAAGACTGAAGAAGTCGGACCAAAGTAAAACATAAACTTCGGCAATTTCTTAGTTGACCAAGTCCGCGGCTGCTTCAAATATTCATCCGACATTGTATCAAACGGTAGTGACAAGCAACTAGTACCATACAGTAAGTCTAGAATTAGAAGCTGCAGCGGCAGCATTGGCAGGAATGGCAAGAACGATGAGGCAACTAAAATCGATAAAATGTTACCAAAATTCGAGGATAAGGTAATCTTGATATATTTCATCGTGTTACCAAAGACCTTACGACCAATTCTGACGCCCTTTTCTAGCACATTCAAATCCTTGTGCAGCAAAATAATGTCAGCTGACTCCTTAGCAATATCAACCGCGGTATCAACAGAAATCGAAACATCAGCTGCCTTCATTGCGGGAGCATCGTTAATGCCGTCCCCCATATAGCCAACTGTGTGCCCATTTTGCTTGAGCAAATTAATAATCTTCGTCTTGTCTTCTGGTGACAACTTAACAAAGATGTTGCATTCTTCAACCATCTTAGCCAATTCTTCAGGACTCTTGCCATCTAAATCAGCACCAGAATACACGTTATCAACGTTTAATCCAACTTGCAGACCAACCGTTCTTGTGACCGCCTCATTGTCGCCTGTTAGGATTTTGACATTAATCCCATCTCTCTTTAACTTAGCTAAAGCATTCTTGGCACTTTCCTTTGGTGGATCAAGGAAGGCTAAAAAGCCACACAAAATCAAGTTGCTTTCATCTTTAGTGGAGAACTCACCAACTGGTGCGGGATTAGGCTTATACCCCAGCATAATTACCCGCAGGCCGTCATCATTCATGTTATCAATCTTAGCCATGACCTTTTGCTTGCGCTCAGGCGTTAACGCCAAAATCTGCCCGTCAACTTCGACACGATTGGAAACAGCGATCATTTCTTCTGCAGCACCCTTGGTTACCAAGAGGTGCTCGCCGTGTTCACGGTCCGAGTTTTCAACCACAACACTCATGCGCCGTCTAGAAAAGTCAAACGGAATTTCATCAATCTTATTATAATCACGTTGAATTTCGTTAACGTCAAGCTCATCACCAGCCGCTTCAATTATTGCCTTATCAATCAAATTTTTCATCCCTGTTTGATAATAAGAATTGAGGTAGCCAAGCTCCAAAATTTTAGGCGTTTCCCGCAAATTTAAATCATAGTGTCGTTCCAAAACGACCTTATCCTGCGTTAACGTCCCCGTCTTATCGGTACAGAGCACATCAGCCGAGCCAAAGTTTTGAATTGAATTCATTTTTTTAACAATTGTGCCGTGCTTGGACATCTCAACTGAACCCTTAACCAAGTTAGTCGTCACAATAACCGGCAGCATTTCTGGTGTCAGTCCCACAGCCGTTGCAATTGCAAAGATTAAGGCATCAATCCAGTTGCCCTTGGTCAAACCGTTGATAATGAGCACTAGTGGCGCAATAATTGCGGTCATGGTAATTAATAACTTCGAAATATTTTTAATACCAACGTCAAAGGACGTATTCTTGACATCACTTCTGGCAATGTCATGAGCCAGCTTGCCAAACATGGTATGTGAACCCGTCGCAAAGGCGACACCAAGCCCAGCGCCGGAAACAATCGTTGTCCCCTCATATAAAACATTGGGGTAATCAAGATAATCACGGTCTTTACCTACGCCCGGTCTCTTAGTGGCAATCTTTTCCACAGGGCTTGACTCACCATTGAGCGAGCTTGACGAACAAAAGAGGTCCTTACTTGAAAGCAGTCGCATGTCAGCGGGCACCAAGTCCCCTGCTCCCAGCCGAATAACATCACCGATAACTACTTGATCGGTCGGGATTTCTTGGTCCTTACCATCACGAATAACATCGGTAGTAACTGATACCATCTTCAGCAGCGAATTAACGGCATTAGACGACTTAATGTTCTGGATAAAACTGGTAATCCCAGATATCAAAACCATTGTCACCATAATTAACACTGTACTTAAATCTTTCTGTCCAGCCGGGACAAAAATATAGTCAGTAAACAGCGACAGCGTTGCTAGAACTAACAGAATCAAGGTAAACGGTGTAATAAACGCCTCAGCTAAAAAGCGTAGCTTAGAATCGTGTTTGTTTGAGGCAATCCGATTCGATCCATATTCCTCACGATTTTTATCAGCCTGCTTACTAGATAGCCCGTTACTGCTCGCGTGAAGCCGTGCTAACGTTTCAGCACGTGTCTCCTTGGCAATTGCTTTAACCCGCTGCAAGTCTTTGCTTTCAGCCTGGTTATTAGGTTTTCTCAGCATCCTTACCACTCCTTATTTAAAAATCTCAAACAAACTAAAAAAGCCGCATGCAAAAGCTGCAGGCGACCTTCTTTTAAACAAGGTATCATATATCATAATATACTCGTCGTTCAGTTTTAACACTACGTGACGTAAGCACATGCTAGCTATCTGGATCTCGCCTTAAATCGACGACACCTATTTAACCCGTTGGCATCTCTGGATGTTTCTGGGCGATAGCGTGTGTTCACGTAGGAGTCTCACCTAACAGTTTATTTGTTTTATTGAATTTACATAGTGAGTGTAATCCATAACCTTAGACTAAGTCAACTAATTTAGTCTAAATCGTTTATAAAAAGCAGAATAAAGCTTCCCAATATATTAATCTCTGACTACTTTTGAATTCGGTTTTTAGGTTGCAAATTATGCCGGAAAAAGTAATATAAGCCTGCAACTACAATGACCAATGCTAGGGCAATCGGCAGCGCCAAACGATGCGGATGGGCAATCTGTGAGCGCTCATCATTAGTTAAGTCATACTTATCAAAGGAATATTGATATTGCTGGTCAATCGTGGTTGCACACGCACGAAAAACAAAACGCAGTCCCTTGTTAAACTCGGTCTTACTATTGCTGCGCAATTGGTCCGATTGTGAGCGGATAATATTACCACGCGTATCTGCCGTAAAGGCCGCGTGCAAGTCTTTACTCGAAAAGATCTGCACATTACGCTTTTTACCCTTAGTGCCAACAATGATAAAAACTGTCCGCTTCGATTTCGCCAAATTTTTAGGTGTTAGACTATCAATTCGGTTAAGGGTGCGAACAACAATTTGCGGCTGCTCACCAGTTTGCCAATAGCGATTATTTTTAGCAGTAATTAATGCTTTAGTTGCATGATTTAGTACGTGACTAGTATCCTGAATATTCGCATTTGAAAAACCGGTTAACGTACAAAAGAGACCAATTAAAACGGTAATTAATGTCAGCTTAGTTTTCAGCGTCTTCCAGTTTGTGCGCCAATTGTTCCACATACTTGCGGTCAATTTTAATTTGCTCATAGGGAACCCCACAATCTTTGAATAGTGCAATTGCCAGTGGACTATCATGATAATCAAAATAATAGTTGACTTTTTTAACTCCAGCCTGAACCAAGGACTTAGCACAATTATAACAAGGAAAATGCGTGACGTAGATTTCCGTGTTGTCCGTTGAGACACCATTTCTAGCACATTGAATTAGTGAATTCATCTCTGAATGGATTGTCCGCACGCAGTGCCCGTCAACTAGTTGGTGGCCAACATCATCGCAATGTGGCGCGCCAGTCACAGAGCCATTATAGCCGGTCCCAATAATGCGGTTATCCTTAACTAACACATTGCCAACAAGTGCCCGATCGCACGTTGAACGCTGGGCAATCACTAAGGCCTGCATCATAAAATATTGTTTCCACGGAATTCGATCACGCATTGTGTTTACCTCTTGTCAAAGTAATTTAAGCCAATTGCATCCCGAACTTGTCGCAAAGTCTCGTTAGCAACTGCATTGGCCTTCTTTGAACCCTCGATCAGCATTTCATAAACAGCATCTTCATCTTGAGCAAATTTTGCTCGGCGCTCACGAATTGGTGCTAATTCTGCTTCCAAAACTTTGTTTAAGTAACGTTTAATTTTGACATCACCCAGACCACCCTTTTGGTAATCTGCCTTCAATTGCGCTACCTTATCTTTATCAGGATCAAAAATATCAAGATATGTGAAAACAGTATTGCCTTCAATCTTACCCGGATCCTCAACGTGAACGTGATCTGGATCGGTGTACATTGACATAACCTTCTTTTGCACTGTCTCCGCATCGTCCGACAAGTAAATAGCATTGTTTAATGACTTGGACATCTTGGCATTGCCATCAAGTCCCGGCAAACGACCGCTGCCGTCTTCTGGGAAATAACCCTTCGGCTCAACTAGGACATCACAATTGTACACGCGGTTAAAGGTACGCACAATTTCCCGGGCTTGCTCAATCATTGGTTCCTGATCGTCACCAGCGGGAACAAGTGCTGCCTTAAAGGCAGTGATATCAGCTGCTTGTGAAACTGGATAGTTCAAAAAGCCAACTGGAATTGAATCGTTAAAGCCCTTTTGCTTAATTTCGGTTTTAACAGTTGGATTACGTTCGAGCCGGCTAACAGTTACCAAGTCCATGTAGTAAGCAGTTAACTCAAACAATGCCGAAATTTGTGACTGCACAAAAATCGTGGAAATCTCTGGATCAATGCCAACAGCTAGGTAGTCTAGTGCTACTTGAATAAGGCTGTTGCGGATTTTTTCAGGATTGCGCGCATTGTCAGTCAAAGCTTGCGTGTCGGCAATCATGATAAATGGTTGATACTCACCCGAATTTTGAAGCATTACCCGGTTCTTCAACGAGCCAATGTAGTGTCCAATGTGAAGCTTTCCAGTTGGGCGGTCACCTGTTAAAATAATTTTCTTATCCATCTGTTTTTTGGCCTTCTTTAAAAATTAAAATCTTATTTAATATAATCGTTATACTTGATTTTACCAAAAATCAAGCAACGATTAAACCTAGAGGAAAAATGTGTAATCAATTCCAATTGCCTAATTTAGCAGAAATCAAAAAATATTTAGTATCCGACCTTAACTTACCGTTGACCGAGCCAGCGGTTAACCTCCCGCAAAATCAAGCTGTCTTTCCTAAAAAAGATGCACCTGTCTTGCTCTACCAAAATAGCCAATTACAATTAGTGCCTAAATCTTGGGGGTATCCTAGCCCAGTTGACAATAAAAAAGTGATTTTTAACGCCCGCGTTGAACGCTTTTTTGAAAATAAACCGTCGATGTGGGATTCATCCTTTGCCAAATCACGGTGCATTATCATTACCAAGCAATTCTGGGAATCTGGACATCAAACTTATGCAGTTAATGGTCACACCTATCATGAGCGCTATAGTTTTCGCGACCCCAATGCATCCCTAACTTTGATTGCCGGTATTTACCAAGACGACCATTTTTCAATGGTAACAACTAAGCCCAACGCTGACATGGCACCAATTCATGACCGGATGCCGTTAATCATTACCGCAGCAGAATTGCGCCGCTGGCTGTTTCAAAATTTTACTAGCCTGATTGATCGCAGTCAGCTGCCGTTAGCAGTTAAGAAAATGCCGCAGAGAAAGTAACTGCGGAAAGAAATAAAAAGAACATTAGTTCAAATAGAAAAGCTAATGTTCTTTTAATATGCCAACATATGTTCGAAAAAATAAGAATATATGTTACTTAAACTTAATTTGCTATTGAAGTATAATGGCTGTAATTATTATTTCTATATATGAGGTAAAATACATGAAATTAAGCAAAAAAATCCTTCTTAGCTCTATTGCTAGTGTTTTAATTTTAGGAGCTGGATCCCCAGTATCACAGCGACTCAAATCTACACCCGTTGTTGCTGCAACAACATCCAACAATAACACTCTAAAATTAGTTCATGGAGCTTATGTTTATAATAAAAAAGGTCAACGCCTTACTAAATATCGTGGTAGCCGGTATAACACTCATTTACACAAAGGTACAAATATTAAATATACTGGAACTATCCAACCAATCGAAAAAGACAGCAAACAATACTACTTACTAAATGATGACAACTACAATCAATCATGGTTACCTTATAAAAAAATCAAGGGTAAATATTATTACAACATTAGTCATGGTGGTTACATTAATGCCGCCAATGTCAATAAGATCAACGGTCAACCTCTTTACGTTGCTAACGCTACTGTTACCGTTAAGCCTAAAGACAATCATGGCTTTTCTGGTGGGTATACTGGATCAGGGAATGATAGAACCCTAGTTAAACCTGGTCAGAAACTGAAAGTTGATTGCATTACTAAAGTTCCAGATGGTAATTCAAGCTCAAAAGTTTATCGTATAGCTGGTACAACTGATGCTTTTATTTATATTGGAAATATAAAAATTCAACCTCGTCAAAAATTAGCTACTTACACGATGCATACTTATGTCGATTTAAAGCAAAATAGTAATGCTTATAGCATTGCAACAATTCTTAATCCTGCAATTACTAATAAAAACATTACGCTTGCAAAAAATGAAGATATTCCTGTAATCAGAGAAATTTATGTTTGGGTACCTAAAGATAATAAAGCAGAATTATTTTATCGCTTAAATTATTACTCTCCTGAAGAATCTGGTAATTACGAAAGTGCAATCCAAAATCAACTGTTTTATGTCAAAGCAGCTGATACAAATTACTTATCAGGTCCCCAATTAACACCAGCTAATACCCCTGAAGAAGCTCGCACAGACGCTAGAATTGCAACAGCAGCTGACAAACAAGATCTACAAAAATTAATTGATCAAGAAAAAATAATTACAGCTAGTTCTAACTATAAAAATAAAGACTATGTAAATACTTATAAAGTTCAATATGATAGAGCCTTAAAAATGGCCAAAGATGTCAATTCTTCGACTTCAGTAAGCATTAGTGAGGTTAAAGAAGCTGTTTGGTATTTAACTATGCAACAGCAGGCTTTATTAAACGCTACAAAACCTTTCAATGGACGTATTGAAGGTACCATGCCCGTCAAATAAAATAGATAAAAATAGGTCATTGGGCCTATTTTTTATCTATTCTTTCGAACGTATGTTTGAGAAACGTATGTTCTAGTGATATATTACTTGTGATCTCGAGATTATATTAACTTGTTTTAAAATTTAATTTTATATTTAGAGGAAATAAAATGGACACAATTACAAATTCAAAAATTTCTTTAGCTGCTAATTTAACAACTGGAGGAAGCAAAGGCGTTTACCAAAACGTCGTTCAAAATGGTAAATATAAAAAGGGCAAAACCGGCCCACTAAAATAGTTTGTGAAATTCAAGCTATATAGAATTTTAAAAGCCCAATTTAACGGGCTTTTTATTTTTTGATTTTTTTCAATTTCACAATTAGACAAATTTTATTTTTAGACAAAAACAGCCCAGGAAAACCCAAGCTGTCTTTGCTGTTTTACTTGAGTAACTTATCAAGAATGACAATAATGTCACTTAATATCTGCTCCGTCTTTGTTAAGACAAGGTAAAACATGATGAATGTTAGCATATCCTGCACGATAATCGCCTCCTTTACGAGAAGCTGACTGGACTTCTCAGGATGCGCGCAAGGCGTGCGTTAGCGTAAAGTATTTGTGGGGAAAATAAAAAATAGAAGAGAACCTTCTGCTAAAATGTAGTTTGAACAAAATTTACATTCAGAAAGGTTTTCTTCTATATGACTAGTTTACTACAAGATTTACAGCTTTTGTTAGATAATTTAACTACTGATACTAATAAGTTGCTGGACTGTCAGCTTACTTTCGATGATGTCTTAGAAGCATTCATGCAGGAATTGCGCCATTGGGGTTTAAAGCTAATTGGTTCTTATCTTGAGCAGCTTGATGCTAGTTATAAGCAGTTGCCTAGTCGCAAAAAGCAGTATGAAGTTAAAGCCATGCGTACATGTATTAAGCAGACTTTGTATGGGCAATTAACTTTTAAGCGTACTTATTACCAAGATAAACAAGACCAACATTATTTCTTTTGGCTTGATCAAGCCTTAGCTTTCACCAAGTATAGCCGGATGACCTTAGGCTTTAAGGCGGCTGTTTTAGAAAACGTAGCTAAATATCATTATCAGGCAGCCATTGATTTGCTTAAATACAGTGAAATCCATTCTAAAACAACAGTTATGAACATTGTTCATCGTGAGGGCCCACTACTGCCTAATCAGCCTGATCAGGTGCAAGCACGAAATAAGCAAATTGTTTATTTAGAGGCTGATGAAGATCATGTTGCTTTTCAAGATGGCAGTAACCATTTTATGAAGTTAGTGTACTTACACGAAGGTTATGATGACAGTCAAAAACGCCATCACTTAATTAAGCCTAAATATTTTACTGGTACTTATGCTGGCGCGGCTAATGAACAGCTGTGGGACGAGGTGCTATGTTATTTAGAAGCCAATTATCCGCAAGCTAAGCAGTTTTATCTTGCTGGTGATGGCGCGCCTTGGATTAAGGCGGGCGCTAAATATTTACCTAACTGTAAGTTTGTCTTGGATCGCTTTCATTTGTTAAAGTATTGCCGTCAAGCCGCTGTTAATACTAAGGCAGCTGCTGCTTATCGCTTATATCATTGGGCTTTAACCGGTCAGCGGGACAAAGTAGAATTATACTTTGAAACTCGCTTTAGTGATCCCGACTTAACATCAACGCAAATTGCCGCTCTTAACCAAGCTAAAACTTATCTATTAGGTAATTGGCAGGCAATTTTAAATACGCAAGAAGCAGCTTATCAGCGTTGCACCGCTGAAGGCCACATCAGTCATTATTTGTCAGAGCGGCTGAGTTCAAGACCAATGGGCTGGAGTAAGGTAGGAGCTGAAAGTGTAGCCAGAAGCATTATCTTCCAGTTAAATGGCGGCGATATTAGCCAATATTTGCTTAACGAGCAACGAAAAGCTGCTAAAGAGCAAAGAATTAGACAAGTAGACCATCGTTTTAAGGCAAAGAACAGACCGTATTATGAGCATTTTCAAGCAGACTTTGGCGAAACGGCCAAGACACATTATTGGAATCAAGGGATCATTAATGGTGGGCAGATATTTGATTTACCCGAGCAAATAATTTAAAAGCGAAAACTACAAATAGCAGCAGGTAAAGGCTTAAAGTTTATTACCCACAAAAAGTTGACACTAACAGGCGTGCTATATTATTTTACCAAAAATTATTTTCGTGGTACACTTGCCTTAGATGAATGTTGCATCGTCCTGTACGAAGCAATACGTGCATGCAAGTTTGACCACTTGCAAGCCAGCTGAGCGATCCCTATGGATCGCTTTTTTTTGCTTGTCCAAAATTAATTGAACAAACTTATTAGCAATTCAACTACTAGTAGTAATAGATTTATTATCACTACTGCTAGTAGCTGGTACTACTTTATTGCAAATAATTTAAATACTTCAAAGTAATAAGTTTCTACTATTTCTTAAATAAAAAGAGTGAGTAAAAATAACTACTCACTCTTTTCATTTAATTTACTAATAAATCACTCGGATATTTACCAATTAGAAGTACCGGAGTTTCTGATAAATCATCATGCTTTAAAAAGCATTTTAATTGCTTAATTGAAGTATCAGCTATTTGCTTATCCTTACCAGTTAATGCGGTAGCCAATGTTTGTGCTTGTTCTAATAAAGCTGCTGTAGGCTTGTTATTATCTTTAGCATCCATTGTACTTAATTCAGCGTTAATTAGCGGCTGTAAATTTTGATTAAGCAAATTTTTGTTATAAATACCATTTACATAAGTTGTATAGCCTTTATATTTACCATTCTTGGAAATCAAATCAACCGATATTCCATTTTTAACTCTTGTTAATTTTCTTACTTTAAATAAAGTATGCTGCTTTAGAATTCTTTTGAGTATCTTTTTACTATAAGACTTGCCGCCCTTAGCTGCTGTATTTTTGTAAAGAGCCCCTTTTTTACTATTCGGTAATTCAAAAACATATCCAGCCTTAGCTAATTTTTTAGTCCATACTTTATCTTGTAATTTTTCACTTGATACTGCATGTGCTGAAACTATATTTTTGTTAGTTAAATTAGTAACTGACAAAGTAGTCAATATTAACAATACAGTCAATACTAGTCTAATTGTTTTTTTCATCTGTCTTCCTCTATTTACATTAATTCTTGGTTTTTATAGCAATATAATATACCACAGATGCAATTATAGCAATCGCTTTCAAAAAATAAAACAGATAGCAAATAGTTAGTATACTCTAACTTAGCTACTGCTTGACTTTGTAAATCATAACGTAGATAATTAAAACTATAAAAAAGAAGTTGCGCTGGTAACACAACTCTCTTGACGTAGTACCCACTAAAAGTGGTTTACTACCTGAAAATTATAGGTTTACAAACCGTCTTTTTCCTTGGTAGAGTTAGACGGTTTTCGTTTGCCCAAAATTAATTGAGCAAACTTCTTAGCAGTTCAACTACTAGTGGCAATAGATTTATTATTACTGCCGCTAGTAGCTGGTACTGCTTCATTTTAGCTAATCTAAATGCTAGTCCTACTAATCCAATAGCAAAAAGTAGCATTAAAGCCAAAATGATTTCCAACTACCTGCCCTCCTTTTTTACAATAGATTGGAGTATGAATCCACTCATGCTCATAGGCATCAGTCCTTTCACTCACAGGTAGTAAACCGTCTTTTAACTTTCTACGTCTTAAATATTATAGCAAACAAGCTGATAGTAGCATACATGATTTATAGAAAAATAAAAGCTAAACCTCTATCTATCAAAATTTAGCTTGGCATTATTAGCAAAACATGATAAACTATTTTAGTAACGCGGGTATAGTTTAATGGTAAAACGTTAGCTTCCCAAGCTGAAGATGCGGGTTCGATTCACGCTATCCGCTTAACTAAAAAGGCAATGATTTTTCAATCATTGCCTTTTTTATTTTTATATCATTACCATCAAAATGATGCCGTTGACTACCGCTAAGTAAATCGGCATCCACAACGTCTGGGTATAGAGATAGGACCACGCAAACAATGCGCCAAAGATTGCATTAATCACTAAGAGTGGAACCGTCGTTTGCCAATTCAGCGCACTGAACAGAATACCCGAGGTCGCAATTCCTAAAATTGCCGTTAGCATTGTATTATGTCTGAACGCATAATTGAATAAAAATCCAGTAATTAAAAATTCCTGCAAAATTGGTAGCACAATTCCTAAAGCCACAACCAAAAACCAATACATCGCGACTGATTCATGACGTAAATACATTGTTTGAAAGCCATACAGCTTAACCTTACCATAAGCCTGCAACCAGGAAACAACAATGCGCAACATCGTTACTACTAAGGTTAGACCAATAGTCATGCCAAAATTGGCAAGCCACGATCCCGACAGACTGCGGTCAAAAAAGCGTTGCTCACGATTGAAACGATAAATGAAAAACAGCAAAACCATTAGAGAAATTAATGCAAATAAAATTAAATCCCAAATACGAATTGGTGAATTTATAGTAACTAACTTAACCGTGCCAGCAGCCATTAAATAGCCGATGAAGTAAACAATATAGCGGAATAAGTTGCCCTCTCTTGATGCTGGTGTATTCACAAAAATTACCTCTATCCATTTGTGTACCCTACAAGTCCCATATTATAGCAAAAAAAGACAGTTTTATGAAATTTCAAATTAAATTTTACCATTTTAATTCTATATTATTAATGTCGGTTAAAGCAACACTTTGATTAGCAATAATAATTTTATCTTCATGATAGCCACTCACGAAGCCAACAATATCAGCTGGCATACAATCATTTTCATCGACTATCTTAACTTGTACACGCACTAACTGGTGATTACTGTAAGCCTCTAGCAGCCTGCTACCTATTTCTTCTTGAGTCAGCGTTCTCTTGCTTGGATGCCGAACACTGCGCTTGTCGCGGTCCTTATTTATCGTCATTGTATGATCACTTAGAAAAAAGCCAGTCCATTTTTTCATCCCGCGATCCTGATAATTTTTGAAAAAATCCTGCACAATTTTATCAAAATCACTCATAAGCATTCCCGCCGTTATGTCCGCCCACAAGGCTGCTCCGCTGAATTGCCGTTGCCCCCTTTAGTAAACTTGAAGCCTTAACTAAACTGGTAAAGCCATACCTTTGGCGAATTTTATCAACTGTCATAATAAAATTGCGCTTTTTAATCTGGCGCTCTGGCTGCAAGAAGAAAGTCAGCTGCTGACTAGTATCGGGCACTAACTGACTATAACTAACGCCCAAAGTTCGAACGGTCTCGCCATGCCAATTTTTACGAAAAAGTGCCACTAGCTCTGCTACTAGCAAGTCATTATCGTTAGTTGAGATGATCTTCTGTTGAACATTAAAGCCTTTCCGCTGACCATCCTGCTGATACTGGTTAAAGCCAACTGCCAAATTAACACACCCCGTCTGCAACTGGTGCGCCCGAATCCGCGCTGCCACCTGTTCACCAATTTCACGCAAGACAATCTCAATCTCTTGTTGGTCCGTATAATCCCGCATTAAAACCTGTGAATTGCCGTAGTGCTTCATTTTGGGAACAAACTTGTCGCTGATAATACTGCGGTCAACACCCCAACTCATGGCAAACAGCTGCTCACCAATCACGCCAAATTCTTTAGTCAAAATCGCGGGATCAGTGTGGGCCAAGTCATACATATTATTAATCTGCAACTGCCGCAATCGCTTCGCCGTTCGTTTGCCAATTCCCCAAACATCTTCAAGATTAGGAATCTGCCAAATTGTATCTGGCACATCAATATAGTGCCACGCCGCAATCATTGAGCGCCGGTGCTTAGCGGCAAGATCCATCGCCAACTTCGCCAGTAAAGGATTTTCACCAATTCCGCAAGTTGTGTACAGCCCCAAAGTTTGGCGGATTTCTTGTTGAATTTTGCGAGCAACAAGATAGGGGTCATCGCCAAATAAGTGCCATGATTTAGTCATGTCAATCATACTTTCATCGATTGAGTAAACATGAATGTCTTCCTCTGCTGCGTACTTACGGAAAATCTGCAAGACCTGCATACTACGCTTGATATAAAGGTTCATATGCGGCTCGACCAGCATTAAATCTGGCGCTTGCTTTTTAGACGGCAAATCACGCGCACGCATCACATTAGTTAAGCCATATTTCTTCTTAGCCAAAGGTGACGCTGCCATAATTAAGCCCGAGCCAAACTTAGTATTTGGTTGGTGCGACAAAACTGCTAAAACAGCCTTCATCGGATTAAGCCCAAGCCGAATCGCCTCACAACTAGCAAAGAACGACTTATTGTCAATCATAAAAATTACGCGATGCGGTTCATAACGATAATCATACATAATGGCACTTCCTTATCACAAACATTTGTTCGCTATTAATCAAAATTATTATACGAACTTTTGTTCGAACAGGCAAGAACAATTTCAGAGTAATTAACATCTTTTTGCTCAACCTTCTTATGTTTCTGAACTTAACGCAAAAGGCACAATCCGAAAATTTCAGATTGTGCCTTCTTATTTAATAGCCATAATTGTTACTTGGTATTCCCCTGCCGGAGCTGCCACAGTTACCGTTGTTTCTACCGGCTGCTTCATAATTGCCTGACCTAGTGGCGAGTCAAATGCTATTTTACCCTCGTCTAAATTAGCTTCCATGCGACCAACAATGCGGTATTCTTCGGTTTCAGCATCACCAGCAAACTTTAATGTCACTGTTTTTCCTAAGTCAACCTTGCCATCGTTAGTCTTTTCCACAATTTCGGCATACTTTAATTGCTTATCCAAGTAACGCAACCTGCTTTGCAAGTGTCCCAAGTCGCGTTTAGCCTCTGTGTATTCAGTGTTTTCTGATAAATCACCTAGACTGCGTGCCTCCTGCAAAATCTTAATTCTGCGGGGGCGATCCTTTTTTAGATCTGCAATTTCATTCTTAATTTTTTGGTAGCCTTCCGGTGTCATTTTTTGATAATAAACCACAAATATTACTCCTCTAGTTTTTTAATTTAAAATTATCCACAAGTAAAATAGCTAGTCATAGCAAACTTTCTTTCTTAAATTTAGCACTCTAAAATTAAGAGTGCTAAACATTTCCATTTTTCAAATCTGCCTACTATAATAATCAGTGTAAGGAAGAAATGAAAGTCTTCTTTACCAATAATTTAATTTTTGAAAGGAAGTTTTTACTATGGCACAAGATTTAACGAATCGTCACAATAACTTATTTGACGCAATGAATGATTGGTTTGACCTTCCACAGAAATTTTTTGATGATAACGAAATGGCAAAATTAATGCAGGCAGATGTTGCCGAAAACGACAAGAACTATGTTGTTAAGGTTGACATGCCCGGCATGGACAAAGAAAAGATTAATTTAAACTACAATAACGGGATTTTGAGCGTATCTGGCTCTAGAAAGTCATTCAAAGATTTGTCTAAAGATGACAGTATCATCCACCGTGAAAGAAGCGAAGGACACATTTCCCGTAGCTTTAGATTACCAAATGTAGTTGCAAGTGAGATTCATGCAAAGTATGATAAAGGTGTATTGACTATTACCCTGCCAAAGCAAAATGCTGGCAGCAATGATAACTCGATTTCAATCGATTAACTTATTATTATACTTGCAAGAAGTCTCAGATAAGTTGCCAATACAAGTAATTCTCTAAAACGAGTTCAGCTATTGAACTCGTTTTTCTTTTGCCTTAAAATATTTATTAATAATTAATTAAAAAAGGAGCATTACTTAATGAACCATCAACTATCATTTCAAGAATTGGCAAAATATTCTGCTGACTTCAATAAGCAACCGCAAAATCAGGTTATTGCTCGTGCTACCCAAAAGAATGGCATTTTCGCAGCTTCCTATAATGAACAAAAAGCCAGTAATGACCTTAACCGTGTCTTCTCGACAGAACTTGATGTCGGTCAAGTTACAGCACAAAAGCATTCCGGCCGCTGCTGGGAATTTGCCGCCCTCAATGTCCTGCGCCACTACTTTGGTAAAAAATACCACACCAAAGATTTTACTTTCTCACAAAGTTATAATTTTTTCTGGGATAAAATCGAACGCGCCAATATTTTTTACAACAACATTATTAAAACCGCAGACCAAGATCTCGACTCACGAACCGTGCGCAAGTATCTGGCAAGTGCTGGTCAAGACGGCGGCCATTGGCAATTAGCTGCTGCTTTAGTGCAAAAGTACGGCGTTGTCCCAAGTTACGCAATGCCAGAAAGCTTCAACGCTAACAATACCGATGCCTTGAAGATGGCTTTAGGCAAAAAAATGTGCAAGGATGCCTTAGTGCTGCGCCAATTAAAGCAAGCTGGCAAAGATTCCGAAGTTGTACAAACGCAAGATCGCTTTTTAAGCGAAATTTACCGTATGACGGCGATTGCTGTTGGCGAACCACCTAAAAAATTCGACTTAGAATACCGTGACGACAATAAAAAGTATCATCTGGACAAGGATTTAACGCCGCAGACATTCTATCAAAAGTATCTTGGCGACCTCGACTTAGACGACTACGTTGTCTTAACTAATTCGCCTAACCACGAATATAACAAGTTGTACGGCTATTCCGCTGATAATAATGTAGCTGGCTTATGTGAAATCAAGTTACTCAACGTGCCGATGACCTACCTTGCAGACGCAACAATTAAGCAGCTCAAGGATGGTGAAGCCGTCTGGTTTGGCAATGATGTTTTGCACGAATTAGACCGGCCACAAGGATACCTTGATTCGCAACTTTACCAAATGAGCAGCCTCTTTGATGTTGACTTAAAGATGTCCAAGGCTGATCGCCTGCGAACTGGCGAGGCTAACTTCTCACATGCTATGACTTTTGTTGGTGTTGATGAAGACCAAGGAGAAGTGCGCCGCTGGAAAGTTGAAAATTCCTGGGGCAACCAAGTCGGTAAGAATGGCTACTTTGTGATGAGCAATGATTGGTTTAACGACTACGTTTATGAAGTTGCTGTTCACAAAAAGTATTTAACACCAGAGCAATTAGCTCTAGCAGAAGGTCCAATTGCCGAAGATTTACCCGTTTGGGACCCATTAGGCTAATAACAAAAAACTGAGTTCAGCAATTGAACTCGGTTTTCTTTTAGCTTAAAATTAAAGAGTAATTCAAAAAAGATTAAAAGGGAGAACATATATGGGACACAAATTAACTGTGCAAGAACTCGAAAAGTTCGCTGACAACTTTAACGAGAATCCGAAAAACCAAGTCGTTGCTCGCGCTGCTCAAAAGAGCGGTGTTCAAATGGCTTCATATAATGAACGCGTACAAGGTGAATTAACCCGGGTCTTTTCAACAGAATTAGATACGGAAAACGTCACTAATCAGCGCCAATCTGGTCGTTGTTGGGAATTTGCGACGCTAAATATTTTGCGTCACAACTTTGGTAAAAAATATCACGTTAAGAATTTTACCTTCTCACAAAGTTACAACTTTTTCTGGGATAAAATTGAGCGCGCCAATATTTTTTACGACAACATTTTAGCCACTGCAGATGAGCCACTCGACTCACGGACTGTTAAGGCTTATTTAAATGATGCCGGCGAAGATGGCGGTCAATTCCACATGGCTGCAGCATTAATTGAAAAATATGGTGTAGTGCCAACATACGCAATGCCCGAAAGTTTCAACACCAACAACACAAATGCCTTTGCTAAAGCCTTGGGTGACAAGATGCGTAAGGACGCCCTAGTATTGCGCAACTTAAAGCAAGCTGGCAAGGATGAAGAAATTGAAGAAAAACGGCAAAAATTCTTAAGCGAAGTTTACCAAATGACAGCAATCGCTGTTGGTGAACCACCTAAGAAATTTGACTTGGAATACCGTGATGACGATAAAAAATATCACTTGGATAGGGACTTAACGCCGCTTGAATTTTTACATAAATATATGGGTGACGTTGACTTTGATGACTATGTTGTCTTAACTAATGCTCCTGACCACGAATACGGCAAACTATACGGCTTACCATTTGAAGATAACGTTGAGGGTTCTTACCGGATTAAGTTCCTGAATGTTCCAATGGAATATCTTGAACAAGCTTCTGTTGCCCAATTAAAAGATGGCGAAGCTGTTTGGTTTGGTAATGATGTTGGCGAGCAAAGCGACCGTAAGCAAGGCTACCTTGATACTAACTTGTACCAATTGGACGACTTGTTTGGCATTGATTCCAAGATGTCTAAGGCTGACCAACTGCGCACTGGTGCTGCTGCCTCAACACATGCCATGACATTGGTTGGTGTTGATGAGGATAACGGCCACATTCGCCAATGGAAAGTTGAAAATTCTTGGGGTGAAAAGAACGGCGACAAAGGGTTCTTTGTAATGACTAATGACTGGTTTAAACAATATACTTATGAAGTTGTCGTTCACAAAAAGTACCTAACACCAGAGCAAGTTACTTTAGCTGAAGGGCCAATCACTGACCTACCAGTTTGGGATTCTTTAGCCTAAAATACATTAGATTAATAAAAAACGGGGTTCAGAAAAGGAACCTCGTTTTTTTATTTTTTTAATTTAGATACTGAACTAGTGCATCCCCTTTTTGCACCATAGTTAATAGCGACGCCGCAAGTGCTGCACCGATTACTCCCGAATAACTTTAAGCAGTCATATAAATAGCATTACCACCATCCACGACCGTGACAGGCAATACTAGCAGGCCGGTCGCAGCTGTTGACTCCTTAAATGCCAGTTGTAAAACATTCGGTACGGTATCAAGTAAGACATCGCCAGCGACAACAGTTGCAGTAAAAATAATACCAAATCCAGCAACTTAATTGCTTTATTCTGTTCACGCTTGATAAGCAACAATGTAGCTGTTAATAAGACCGCCAATATGCCGTCAAACGATAACTGCTAGCGCACTATTTGCTTTGCTCCAATAATTCGTCAAAACGCTTGAAGAACAGCTCCTGATTTGCCTTAGTAACCAGAGTAATTTCACGACCATTAGGATCGTCTTCCATTCGCCCTTGAGCAATGCCTGAAGTAATAACGCGTACTT